>DASROI010000412.1:0-40199 GCA_035646955.1 Pyrinomonadaceae bacterium | reverse complement strand
GTGGATAAGCGGCTAACTCTAACAAGGACTTCAATTACTGTTGAAGACTCGTTGTGGAACCGGCTTGAAAATGCTTCCTACAATTTCGGATATCGAAGCGGTGCCGCTACCTTAACACATTTCCACAAAACGTTCGTTATCGCCTGTGCAAATTATCCTCTAGTTTTCCAGCGACTCGGTTAGTTCACTGATCAATCTTTGCAACGTTTCATCAGTTCTAACCAGGGTTTCGACTTTCTCAACCGAGTGCATAACCGTGGTGTGATGTTTTCCACCAAAGGCTCTGCCGATCTCTGGATAACTGTGTTTAGTTAAGTTCTTACAAAGATACATAGCGATCTGCCGAGGATGTGAAATGTGACGAGCGTTGTTCTTGGATAGTAGTTCGTCAACACTGAGCTTATAAGTGCTCGCGACAAGCTTCTGTATTTGCTGGATCGTTATGACGCCCGGATCCTCTTCTTTGGCGATATTTCGAATCGCGTCCTGGGCCAGGAGTTTCGAGATGGGTTCTCCTCGCAGAGAGGAGATCGCAATCAAGCGAATCAAGGAGCCTTCCAGTTCGCGCACATTACTCTTGACTCTGCCAGCGATGAACATTGCCACGTCATCTGGAATTGAGACTCCGAGAAGATCGCCCTTGCGTTTAATGATCGCGATTTTGGTCTCAAGATCCGGAGGCTCGATGTCAGCGATAAGTCCCCATTCAAATCGAGAATGCAGCCGCTCCTCGAGGGTTGGTATTTCTCTCGGCGGACAATCGGAACTGATCACAATCTGTTTCTGCTGATCATAAAGCGCATTGAAAGTATGAAAGAATTCTTCTTGAGTCCGTTCCTTGCCGGCCATGAATTGAACGTCATCGATAAGGAGCACGTCGACAGAACGATACTTCTCGCGAAAGCTCTGGGTCTTGTCGTACCGGATCGCATTGATCAAATCATTCATGAATTTCTCTGATGAAATGTAGCAGAGAGTGAGATGATGATTCCGAGATTTGATCGCGTGACCACAAGCATGCATTAAGTGAGTTTTACCGAGACCCACCCCCCCGTAAAGATAGAGAGGGTTATATGTTTTTCCCGGAGCCTCAGCGACGGCCATGGAAGCAGCGTGCGCAAACTGATTACAAGAACCAACTACAAAACTCTCGTAAGTGTACTTTGAACTCAGACTAGGTTCTGAAGTGTGTAGGTTGGTAACCGGAGCGTTAACGGGGCTATTACCATTACCAAAAGTTGTTGCTGTGGATACCGGCGGTACGTCCAAATTTTCTGAAGCCATTCCGATGGGCTTGGTCTCAAGAATTTTTGCCTCGGAGCCTTTTCCAATAACCCAGCCAAAAGAGTAATCAGGCAACGAAACGTCATGGAGAGTTTCGTTTAAGAGACTGGAATAGTTACTTACAACCCAATCTTTGAGAACTTCGTTAGGCGCGCGCAGATTGATCACCTGCCGCGAACTATCGAGACTTTCAAATTGAATCGGGGTAAACCAGGTGTCGAACGTATGCTGATTGAGTCGCCCACGAAGTGAGTCCAGAATCTCACCCCAAACATTACCAGGAAAAGTATTGTTCATTCGAAGATACGCGCTGGAGGGGCTTCAAATTGACCAAAGCTCGTGCAATAGAACCGTACAGTCGTGGTAACAGACCTATCGAGAACTCCAACCTTACCGACTCCAACCAAATCCCGTAACCAGCAGCCCAATCTTGAGTTTTAACATTTCCACAGCGATTTCCACAGCTAGTGGAAAAAGCGTCGAATGCTTAAAGTAGTTCTTTAAAGTCTATGTTTATCAACTAGTTACAGACGTGCTGACTCTCGAGGCGTGCGGAGACTAACATAGAAGTTTCAGCATGATCAAGGTGACATGGGGAATAAAACAAATAGTTTAACGGCACTCAGCATTTGGCTGCGTGGAGTATCGTTATAATACGACAGTTCAATCGCGTTAAGACCCTACGCTGAAACCAAATAGGTGTGCTCTGCGTTAAATAATCCTCGGATGGAAGCGCTGCGCGAGGTGCAGTCTGGTCCTGAAACGAGTAAAAACAGGCGTCTTTTCTTGACACACAATAGGCGCGCGATTAGTCTAAGCGTTTTCGTTTAGAGGAGAGATAGCAGACAATGTCGAAGCGAACATTTCAACCAAACAATCGACGTAGAGCCAAGACTCACGGTTTTCGGGCTCGAATGGCAAGTAAGAATGGCAGATTGGTTTTAAAGAGACGGCGAGCCAAGGGTAGAAGGCGGTTGACCCCGGCGCATTATTAAGAAGTCTTCGTCTCATGCAAACGAGTTTGCGGGATCGTTCGGAGTTCCAAAACGTATATCGTAATGGCAAGCGGTTCGATGGTGACTACATAACCGTTTTCGTGATTGACAACAAAGGATTGCAGCATAGGTTAGGTGTCACCGCATCTAAGAAGGCACTCGGTAAGGCTGTAAATCGCAATCGGGCCAAACGGCTAATGCGGGAAGCTTTCCGGATGAGTGAAGAGTCTTTGCAGCTGCTATCGAGGAAATACGACTGGGTCATGAACGCAAAGTTGGCGATTGTTGATGAAAAGGTTAACGCACCTGGCGTCGAGCTCGAAAAAATAATAAAGAAGGTGGGAAAGCTTGAGATCCGGAGTGCGGTTTTGAGTGACGTTTCGTGAAGATCGTTTTAATCTCACTACTTCGAGTTTATAAGTTAGGGATTTCTCCGCTTCTACCTCCTTCTTGCAGATTCACTCCGACTTGCTCGGAATATGCGGTTGACGCCATTTCACGTTACGGAGCGCTGCGAGGTTCCGGTCTTGCTTTGCGCCGGCTGCTGAAATGTCACCCCTTTAACCCGGGTGGTTATGATCCAGTGAAGTAGTCAACTGCGGGCAGCGAAAATACGTAATTAAGTAAAGAGTCGGTTTCGATCAAGTCATGCAAGAAAAAAGATTGATACTCGCGTTAGTTATCTCCTCGGCCATACTTTTTTTATGGACATATTTCTCGCCAGTTAAACCACCGCAGCCAAACCCGGCGGCGCCGCAAACTACCGCTTCGCCGAGTGCTACTCAATCGCCAGTCCCCTCTCCAACTTTGCAAACCGCCAACCCTGGAACTGTAGCTCAACCCCAATCTCAGGCGGCGCCACAGCGAACGATTACAATTAGAACTCCCCTGTATGAGGCGAAGTTCGATACACGCGGAGCGGAGCCAGTTAGTTGGGTTATCAAGAAAAATAAGAACAGTCAGAGGGCCATATTTTCTGTTGCCGGCGTTGGCCAGCCTCTCGAGTTGATTTCGCCAAAAGGTCTCGAGTTACAACCTCGCCAGGTACCCCTTCAACTTCAAACGGGCGATGCCGGCGTGGACCATACGCTTACAAGTTCGACTTATCAGGTTGAAGGCGTTGACGCCACTGGCAACGTTGATCTGTTGGCTTCAGGCGAGACGAAAGAGATCGCTTTCTCGTTGGACCAAGATGGTATTCAGGTCAAGAAGAAGCTGAAATTTTCCGCCGACCGGTATGCAACCGAAATGTCGATCAGCGTTATGCGCGGGTCTGAACCTTTACCGCAGGTTCGGCTGGTGATTGGGCCAAGTGTCGGCGACCAGGGTGTCGAGCACCATACCTTCTATTCGGTAGCGCCTGAAGGGATCGCGTTTGTTGGCGATCGCGTCGAACGGCATCCGGCTGCAGGAATCAATTCAAATAAGAATAGCCCCGATAAATTGGATATCAATGGACCAATCGATTGGGCTGGAGTTGGCGATACCTATTTCGCTATGGTGGCGGTGCCAGGCCAACGCACACAGGGACTTGAATATCGAACATCGGCTTACGAGTACAAGTCGAAGAACGGTAGTGCGGAAAAAAGATATTTGACGACTGCGCTCGTTCCGGTTCCATCGGACGGGTCATCAACGGTCGTTTACGCTGGACCAAAAGATCATTACTTGCTAACCACCGCAAGCGGAGAGGTGGCGGCTCTCGTAAAGCGCCCTATCGATCTGGAGCCGATGATTGACTATGGGTGGCTGGCCTGGTTGTCGAGACCGCTTGCTGTCCCAATTCTGAAGTGCATTACGTTTCTCTATCACCTTACTAACAGCTACGGGCTGGCGATCATCTTGTTTACCATCGGAGTCTATTCGCTCTTCTTTCCGCTGAAGTGGCGGTCGTCGAAGGCGATGAAGAAAGCTCAGAAGATGGCGCCCAAGATGAAGGAGTTGCAAGAGAAGATCAAGGGGATGAAACAGAACGATCCCCGTTTGAAAGAGCTGCAAATGGAACAGCTTCGGCTGATGAAAGAAGGCAACCCTCTGGGAGGTTGCTTGCCGCTCTTGATTCAGATGCCGTTTCTCTTTGCTCTCTATCGAGCGATCACTATCTCTCTGGATTTCAGGCAGGCGCCGTTTCTTTGGCTTGGCGATTTATCTTCAGGCGATCCAAAACACATACTCGAATTCTTGATGGCCGGTACCATGATTGTGCTGCAGTTGATCACACCTGCGCCATCTGCGGATCCGGTGCAGCGAAAGATGATGGCGATTGGGATGCCTGTGATGATGCTCTATGTATTGTGGGGCGCTCCCTCTGGTTTGCTGCTTTACTGGCTCGTCGGCAACATAGTTGGCTTCAGTCAACAGTTTGTGATAAACCGATTTACAAAATCCGAAGATGATGAGCCTCCCGCGCAACCGTCCGGAACAGGCGGACGGAAAAAGGCCGCGGCTCCTGTTGTTTCCCGAGCATGAGGTAAGTGTTATGGCAGATGTTTCCCGACAAGCAGCAGCTTTTCTTTCTGAAGTTTTCGACCTCTCTGGCCTGCAATTGCAGGTTAAGATCAAGGAAGGACAGATCGGCCCTGTCCTGGATATTGAAGGCGAAGACGCAGAATTACTGCAAAGTCAGACAGGCGAGTTGCTCGAAGCGGTACAACACTTAGTCAATCAGGTGTATGTCAAAGAACTGGAAGGTGGCGCAAGACTCGTTTGCGATGTTCATGGATTTCGTGCGACTCGTGAGGCGGAACTAAGGGCAATGGCCAATCATGCAGCTAATAAGGTGCGGAAAACTGGTGTGGCCTTTACCTTTGAACCGATGAATGCGAACGAGCGAAGAATCATCCACCTAACACTGGCTGATAGTGCCGACCTCTTTACCGAGTCAATCGGCGAAGGTTCTGAACGTAAGTTGCGTATTGGACCAAAGACTCCTTCCAGGTAATCTCTCGGGTCCTTTTTTCTCTCCCGTATCCTGCCAGGCATTATCTAAAATGAGCACGATCGTCGCTCTATCAACACCACCAGGTCGCGGAGCGGTAGCGATTGTTCGCCTTAGCGGACCGCTCTCCTTTTCCATTATTGAGCGATTGCTCCATAACGATTCCAACCTGCAACCACGCACCGCGTCGCTGCGGAAGATCCTCAAAAATGAAAGTGGTGAACTTTTGGACCAGGTGCTAATTACGACCTTTCCTGGTCCAAGATCTTTCACAGGCGAAGACGTCGTTGAGATCAGCTGTCATGGCTCGCCGGCAGTTATTCGTCAGTTACTTGATTTGCTATTAAGTTGTGGCGCACGGCTGGCTGGTCCAGGCGAGTTTACTTTACGTGCGGTGGCGAATGGACGAATGAACCTGGCCCAGGCCGAAGCCGTCCGCGATCTCATCAACGCGCAAACCGAAGCGGCGGCTAAGCAGGCAGCACGACAAGTTAATGGTGAGTTATCAAGTGTGCTCACTCCTTTGAAGGATCGTATCATCGAAGTCGTGGTCCAACTTGAGTCCGCGTTGGAATTTGTCGAAGATGACCTGCCAACAGTCAAGACGATGGCTCTCCAGGAGACTCTCGCGGGCGTTGCGGCTGGTGTTCAAAGGTTGGTGAGCAGTTACAAGAGCGGTCGGCTACTAAGCGATGGTGCAAAGGTAGCGATTCTGGGCTCTCCTAATGTAGGTAAGTCAAGCCTTTTCAACGAGTTAGTTCGAGCGGATCGGGCCATTGTAACTGATAAACCCGGGACGACAAGAGACACGTTAACAGAGACTATTGATCTCAAAGGTATCCCGCTCGTCCTAACCGATACAGCTGGTTTGCGCGAGACCACCGATGAGATCGAGTCGATGGGTATTGCGCGCACCCAGCGGGCGATGAGCGATGCTGATCTTGTGCTTGTTGTACTGGATTCTGCGGAGCCAATTGGCAAAGCTGAGCGCGAATTGTTATCTCAAACGTCTAACCTACGCCGACTCGTGGTCAACAATAAATGGGACCTTGTTGGGAGAAGCTCCGTCGGGTCTGAGGGAATAAATGTTTCGGCGCGCACGGGTGCAGGTCTCGAAGACCTTCGGCTTGCTATACTAGCGACTCTTCAAGCTGGCGCAAACATTGATAGCTCTTTGTTGGTGACGAATGCCCGGCATTACGACGTGCTTGTTCGGGTGGGGGCTGAAGTGGATATTGCGATAGGGGCTCTGGGAGATAAGCTAAGTGAAGAGCTGATCCTGGTCCCACTGCACAATGCCTTGAGGTTATTGGGTGAGATAACCGGCGAAACCACAACCGAGAATATTTTGTCTGAGATTTTCGCCACTTTCTGTATTGGTAAATAGTCGATGTCGTTTGATGAAGTCTTCAGTGTAATAGTGATTGGTGCGGGCCATGCGGGATGCGAGGCGGCGGCAGCTTCGGCTCGACTAGGAGTGGAGACTGCATTATTGACGATGAATCTCGATCTAATTGGCCAGATGTCCTGCAATCCGGCTATCGGAGGTATTGCAAAGGGACACCTGGTCAGGGAAATCGACGCGCTGGGCGGAGTGATGGGACGAGTAATTGATCGAACGGGAATTCAGTTTCGACTTCTAAATCGATCTCGGGGTCCGGCAGTTCAGTCGCCGAGGGCACAAGCCGATCGGATGCGTTACCGAAATGAAATGCGTCGCACGCTGGAAGCCGTCCCGGGTTTGCAGTTGCGTCAGGGTAAAGTCACTGAGATCTTGGCTCTTGATGGTCGAGTTACAGGAGTGGCGTTGGAGGACGGGCGAAGTTTTGGCGCTCGATCCATTGTGTTAGCCACTGGGACCTTCTTGAACGGCCTGATTCATACTGGCAAAAGAACTTATAGTGGCGGTCGGGCTGGTGAGCCCGCTGCGTTGGAGCTCTCGCAAAGCTTGAAAAATCTAGGATTTCCGGTAGGTAGGTTAAAGACTGGTACTCCGCCGCGCCTTGATGGCAGAACAATCGACTGGACAGCTTTTGAACCTCAACCAGGTGATAGACAGCCGGTTCCCTTTTCGTTTGCCACTGAAAGGGTGGATGTTGATCAGATCAATTGCTATGTGGGCTATACGACACCGGAGCTCCATGATGTCATAAGGGGAAACATCGGAGAGTCCCCACTCTATTCCGGTCAAATTCGTGGAATCGGACCACGCTATTGTCCTTCAATAGAGGACAAGGTAGTAAAGTTCTCGGATAAGTCTCGCCATCAACTATTCCTCGAACCTGAAGGTCATGACACTAACGAAGTCTACTTAAATGGTTTCTCAACCTCGCTTCCAGCAGAGATGCAACAGGATCTGGTGCGGATGATTCCCGGCCTGGAAGAAGTGAGCATTATTAGGCCAGGCTATGCGATCGAATACGATTTCATCGATCCGCGAGAGCTGGGTCCCGATTTACAGACTCGACGAGTAGCTGGACTCTTTAACGCCGGGCAAATCAACGGCACAACCGGATACGAGGAAGCCGCTTGTCAGGGATTAATCGCCGGTATTAATGCTGCGCTATCGATTGAAAAGCGCGACCCGTTTAGATTGCGACGGGAGGAATCGTACACCGGAGTACTGATCCAGGATCTCATCAACCAGGGGGTGGATGAGCCTTATCGCATCTTTACTTCGAGGGCCGAGTATCGCCTGGCTCTTCGTTATGATAATGCTGACCAGCGGTTACAGAAGTACGGACGAGATCTTGGACTGGTTGGGGAGGTTGATTGGGACAGGTTTAATGCTCGACAAGACCGACGTGCAAAAATCGCCGCGGCGCTCGAAAGCACAAGATTTAGACGGAGTGATCCCCAGTATGCCGCACTGGCGAATCTGCTAAATTCAGATTTGGGTGACTCGATTTCTCTGTCGCAGTTGGCGAAGCGATCGAACGTCACAAGTGAACTTGTCAGGTCGCTCCTGCCGTTTGAGTTTAAGAGCGCCTCTCAAACGGATCTTGAGTTCTGCCTTGCGGATTCGCTGTACGAGGGATACCTAAGCTCCTATAGGGCGACAATGGAGCGGGTCTATCATCACGACGCACTCCGAATCCCGGGCGAGACCCATTTTGGGTCAATCAGCGGCCTATCAAACGAAGTTGTCGAACGACTTGAAAAGCGCCGGCCACAAACGTTTGGGGATGCCCGGAGGATACCCGGCTTGACGCCCGCGGCGCTCTCGACCCTTCTTGTGTACCTATCGGCGCAACAGAAGCAGGCTTCAGTCTAATGTTTCACGTGAAACATTCCTGTCGGAGATCTCTAAATGTTTCACGTGAAACCCGCTTAAAACGTCCGTTCGTGGAGGATTTGTGGCCGCAGTGCCTGCCCGTGTGTTAGTTTAGGCCGTTCTCCTGCTGGATATTTTGCTCCAAAACGCAAATAAATGATTCGAGCCATAGCAGTCGCTAATCAGAAAGGCGGCGTCGGAAAGACTACGACAGCCGTGAATCTCGCAGCGGTGATCGCCAGTTGGGGGCACCGCGTTCTTTTAATTGATTCAGATCCTCAGGGTAACGCAACCTCTGGAGTCGGAATTCAGCGGGGTAGTTTCAGGCGCGGGCTTTATCACTCGCTTGTGTTGGGGGACTCCCTTTCAGGTCTTGCCCTCAAAACCGGGATAGCGACACTTGACGTTATTCCATCAAATAAAGATTTGGCTGGGGCAGAAATTGAGCTCGTAGAAATTCCGCATCGAGAATTTCGGCTCAGAGACGCACTCAATGATCTGGATGCCGAATACGAATATGTCATTATCGACTGTCCGCCTTCACTCGGTCTTTTGACGCTCAACGCCCTGGCTGCCGCCAGGTCTTTGCTCGTGCCGATTCAATGTGAGTACTACGCTCTTGAAGGGGTGACGGAACTCTTTGACACGCTTGCTCGAATCCGCAGGCTCCACAATCCCGGACTGATGATCGAAGGTTTGCTGCTGACGATGTACGACGAGCGAACCAATCTCTCGGCCGCAGTCGCGGCAGACTTGCGCGACTTTTATGGTCTCCAAGTGTTCCAAACGGTTATCCCTCGAAATGTTCGTCTGGCAGAAGCGCCCAGTTACGGAAAGCCCATTATTCAATATGACGCTCAATCTAGGGGGGCTGAAGCTTATACTCAGTTGGCCAAGGAGATAGTGTATGAATCGAAAAGCGCTGGGTCGGGGGCTGGGGGCACTGCTGTCCTCTGACCGAAGCACCGATATTGGAGCTGAGCCAGCGGAAGTCCCAGTAGCTTCAATCTCGGCTGGTCCCATGCAACCCCGGTCTCACTTCGACGAAGCAAGTCTTCAAAATTTAGCCGAATCAATAAAAACCCATGGTGTGGTTCAACCACTCGTAGTGCGACCAAAGGGGGACGAGTATGAGCTGATCGCTGGTGAGCGCCGATGGCGAGCGGCCCAGATTGCTGGTCTGGAACGAGTGCCCGTCGTCATCCGCAATGTTCCAGATGAGAATCTTCTCGAGATCGCCCTCATCGAAAATATTCAGCGTGAGGACTTGAATCCCATCGAGGAGGCGATTGCTTATAAGCGGCTGATCGAGTCGGTAGGTCTTAGTCAGGACGCTTTGGCTGCTCGGGTCGGACGTGACCGTTCTTACATCACCAACTATCTGCGTCTTCTTCGGCTGCCCGATGATATTCAGAAACTTGTTAAAGAGGGGCGGCTTTCTCCAGGTCACGCGCGAACCTTGGTATCGCTGGAGGCGGAGGATTTACAGAGACGGCTCGCAAGGCAAATTGTTGAAGGGGCGTTGTCAGTTAGAGCCACTGAGGAACTTGTAAAGAAAGCTGGCAATAAGGGCGTGAACGGTCCCACTCCCCGGCCTTCTACTACTGTCGATCCAAATGTGCGAGCCGCAGAAACCAAGCTGAGAAGAGTTCTGGGCGCTCAAGTCAAGATACTTCAAGCCGCTGACGGGCGAGGGAAAATAGAAATTGGTTTTTCGGGTGAACAGGATTTGAATCGATTGTATGACCTCATCACTCGGGGCGCCGCCCAGTCAGCATTTAATTAGTAAAATTAGAGTGGGATAATGAGGGCTCTGTCTGGTAAGAAACGCCTTTAGCCCCGCTAAAAGTCTCTCTTTGCAGTTCCTGACCACTCCGCCGCACAAGCTTGAACGGTACAATGTAAAATAGAGGACGCAGGATCGATAGTTTGTCAATCGATACGGTTCGGTTGACCGGTCATATTCTGCATGTTAGACTCGCGCGCTTTTCTGCACGATCGTGTTCTGGACTGATTTCTCTTGGGAAAATATTTGTCTTTATGGTTCTGGCTGAGTCCTCAATTCAATTAGTTCCGGATGGCACCCTGCTTCTCCATCTCTTGATGGTTGGCGTTATGGTGGCGCTCTTGAATCGCACCCTCCTTAAACCAATTAACAAGATCCTGGCTGATCGCGAGGAACAGATAACGGGCAAGATTAGCGAGGCCAAGAAAATAAAGAACGAGGCAGAGCAAAAACTGCAGGACTACAATGCCGCATTAAGAAATGCCCGGACTGAAGCGTACAGCATGCTCGAGCGAGAGAAGGCAACCGCGATGCAGGAAAAGGATGCGAAAGTTCGAACGGCAAGAGATGAAATTACCAGGGCCACCGATACCACGCTTGTTCAACTCCATCAACAGGAGAGCAGCGTAAAGAGTGAGCTTGAAGCTCAAGCAGCAGGCATTAGTGATTTGATTAGTTCTCAAATCCTACAGCGCAAATCCTAATTAGATTCGGATGAATCTCATGTTGGCAGTTTTCCTTTTAGAATGGCGAGAGTCGTTGAATACGTGGGCCAACTACCCGGGCCTCGAATTGTGGAAGTTTTTAAATCTCGGCATTTTCATCCTCGTAATGCTCAAGTTTGCTGGTAAGCCTCTCGCGGCAGCGCTCGAGTCTCGTCGCGAACGCATTCAAAGCGAGTTAGCTGCTGCTCAAGCCGAAAAGGATGCTGCACTTGCAACTCTCGCGGAAGCCGAATCATTTTTAGCGCGTCGCGAAGACGACGTCAGTAATATTGCCGCTCATGCGCGACAGGAAGCAGAGGAAGAGAAGCGGCGATTGTTGCTTGCCGCAGAAGCAGAAATCCAAAAGCTGAAGACTCAAAGTGAACGGGAGGTTGAGCAGGCTAATAAAGTTGCACGGAAGAGCCTGCGCCAATTCCTTGCTGATCGTTGTGTTCAACTAGCGCGTGAGTCAGTTCGTCAGAACCTCAGACCTGAAGACGATGTTCGTTTGATGAATGAAAGTATTAGCAGCCTCAGGAGGAATCGCGCTTGAGTTTGCAGACTGTTGCCCGCCGTTACGCTTCCGCACTTGCAGACGTAATAATTGAACGACGTGAGGAACGTCAGGTACAGGACGAGGTCGAGCAATGGGCTTCGCTTATAGAAGAGTACTCTCAACTGCGCGAGGCGTTTACCAACCCGACTGTAGCTTACGATAAGAAACGGCAAGTCCTCGAAGAGTTGATTACCCGAACCAGGGTACGGGAGACAACTGCCAGCTTCCTGCGAGTGCTGTTAAAAAACCAACGGCTGGGAGAACTAAAAGAAATTTCAAACAGGCTCGGGCACGTTCTGGATGAGCGAAGCGGTGTGGTTGCCGCAGTGGTGACGACAGCTCGCCCGCTGCCTGAGAATCTCAAAGCAAATCTGGAAGAATCTTTGGCTGTATCGACCGGACGGAAAGTACGACTTAGCTTCGCAACGGACGAGTCGATCATCGGCGGCTTAGTGGCGCGTATCGGCTCGACGATTTTTGATGGATCTGTCGAAAGCCAACTGGAACGACTCGCTGCTGATTTAACTGAATAGAGTTCGAGAAGAAAGACCCGCAGAGGACATCATGGACCCAATACGTGCTAGCGAAATCAACGACATAATTCGTAAGCAGATCGAAAACTTCGATACTGGCGTTACGGTAACCGAAGTAGGAACCGTGATAAAACTCGGCGACGGTATCGCCGAGATACACGGACTCGAAAAGGTGATGGCTGGTGAACTCATCGAGTTTCCACATGATGTGCGAGGCCTTGCACTCAACCTCGAAGAGGACAAAGTAGGCGCCGTGCTGTTCGGCGACTTTCAGAAGATCCGTGAAGGTGATCTAGTGAAGCGCACCGGCAGGATTATGCAGGTGCCGGTCGGTGATGCCCTAGTCGGTCGAGTTGTAGATGTCCTTGGAAATCCCATTGATGATGCTGGTCCAATAATCACCGACCACTTCTATCCAGTTGAACGAATTGCTCCGGGTGTGGTTGAGAGGCAGCCTGTAAAAGAACCACTCCAAACTGGTCTAAAAGCAATCGACGCGATGGTGCCGATCGGTCGTGGTCAGCGTGAGCTGATCATTGGCGATCGACAGACCGGTAAGACCGCCGTCGCTGTCGACACGATCATTAATCAGAAGGGCAAAGATGTAATTTGTATTTACGTCGCAATTGGCCAAAAGGCCTCGACAGTTGCCCAGGTCGTGAGAACTCTTCATGACTTTGGCGCAATGGATTACACGATTGTAATTAAGGCGACGGCCTCCGATCCTGCCGCAATGCAGTTTCTTGCACCGTATTCGGGCGCGGCGATGGGCGAATACTTTCGGGATAACGGAAAGCACGCACTGACAGTTTACGACGACCTATCTAAGCAAGCCGCTGCATATCGTGAAATTTCGTTGTTGTTAAGAAGGCCACCGGGTCGCGAAGCTTATCCAGGCGATGTCTTCTATCTTCACTCGCGTTTGCTCGAACGTGCGGCAAAGCTTTCCGACGCAAAGGGCGGCGGCTCGCTAACGAGCTTACCGATTATCGAGACTCAAGCCGGCGATATCTCGGCTTATATTCCCACGAACGTCATCTCGATTACCGACGGCCAAATTTTCCTCGAGGCAGATTTGTTCAATAGCGGATTCCGTCCAGCTATTAACGTCGGCAACAGCGTTTCCCGGGTGGGTGGATCAGCTCAAATCAAAGCCATGAAACAGGTGGCTGGCACTCTCCGTCTAGACTTGGCCCAGTTCCGAGAATTACAGGCCTTTGCGCAGTTTGGTTCTGATTTGGACAAGGCGACACAAGCTCAGCTCGCACGCGGCCAGCGTCTAACGGAAATCCTCAAACAACCGCAATATCGACCGATGGATGTCGAGAAACAGGTTCTGGTTATCTGGGCCGCTACTAATGGTTACACAGACGACATCGCGATTGAGGACGTGCGCCAGTTTGAAACCGATCTGCTTAGCTTTGTAGAGAACTCACATCCCGGCTTGCTTACAAGCATTCGCGAAAAGAAGAGTTTGACGGATGAGATCAAGGGAGATCTCAAGCAGGCGCTTGAAGATTTTAAAGATATGAGAAACAAACCAAAGCCGGCTGCTGCTAACTTTAGTGCCTCGCCGGCTAAAGAACAGGCCGCGGCTCCAGTAGCTGCAGTCTAATCAACGAGAATGCCGAATCTTTTAGATATCCGCCGGCGCATTAAGTCGGTCAAAAACACGCAGCAGATCACCAAGGCCATGAAGATGGTCTCGGCAGCGAAGTTGAAGCGTGCACAAGACCGCGTGATTACTGCGCGTCCGTTCGCGAACAAGATGATCGAAGTGTTGGGCCAACTCGCCAAGCGAACGGATGAAGAGTTTAGTCATCCCCTACTCGACCTTCGTGGCGACGAGCGTTATTTACTTGTTCTCATCACTGCAGATAAAGGTCTTTGCGGAGCATTCAATACAAACCTGACAAAAGCGGCACAGGCGTTTATCAGAGAGAATTCTGCTAAGTCGATCGAGCTAGTTGCAATTGGTCGTAAGGGTCGTGATTTCTTTCGAAACCGGCATGCGACTATCGCGAGTGAGTACGTTGGCCTTACCGGAAAAGGGCGCGTCGACTTCGCCGAAGCATTGGACGTAGCTCGCGCGATAATCAAGCTCTACATTGAAACAAAAGAGATTGATAAGGTCTTTTTAATCTATAACGAATTCAAGTCGGTCCTATCGCAGCGAGTGATGCTCGAACAATTACTTCCAGTTTCCCGCGCCGAAACCGAGGAGCCTGAAAATAAATCACAGCAGCCTCAAAACCTGGTCGATTACATTTACGAGCAGCCTCCTGCAGAGATGTTTGCTCAGTTATTGCCGCGACTCATCGAGACCCAGGTATTTCGGGCACTCCTCGAATCAGTTGCATCCGAACAGGGCGCTCGCATGACAGCGATGGACTCTGCTTCGAAGAACGCGAGCGAGCTAATTGATAGCTTAACACTCAACATGAATCGAATAAGACAGGCTGCAATTACCAACGAGATCATCGAAGTCGTCTCGGGCGCAGCCGCTCTCTAGAAAGAGCCATTTCGAAACGAAGAAAATAAGATGGGAAGCGGAGCACCGCTTCCCATCGCTGTTTAGAACGACAAACTCTCAGACAAATGCACGAGCAAACGAAGGGCAGAGTCTTAAGTCGCTATGTTCCGCTGGTCGTTTGGCTATGCGTTATTACCTACGCCTCATCTGATGGATTTTCCGCGTCCAATACTTCGCGGATTATTGGTCCAGTCGTTCTCTGGCTATTTCCAAATACATCAGAAGAAACAATGACCCTCATCCATCTGATCGTCAGAAAGATAGCCCATTTCACCGAGTACGGAATCCTGGGGTTTCTCGCGGTTCGAGCGTTCAGAACGTCGCCAGGCTCGTACTTAAGCAGACATTGGTTCGTAATCTCGTTCTTACTAGTCGTCGTTTACGCGCTTCTGGATGAATACCACCAAAGCTTCGTACCATCCCGGACCTCGTCGATTTACGATAGTTTTATCGATATGACCGGGGGTTTAACGGTGATCCTTTTGTTACGACTTTGGTACCGTGAACGTCAGCCCTCATCAATTTCTACGATCTGATCGTATAATTCTCAAGTTTTCAACGACACTGAAAGTAGAGGTATAGGAAATGGGAATACTTGACCGGCTCAGTCCAAGCTCACAATTCATCGAAGTAATTGAATGGTTGGACGATACAAGCAACACGCTCCTATACCGGTTCCCGGTGAAAGATCAGGAGATTAAGAATGGTGCGCAGTTAATCGTGCGAGAATCCCAGGCAGCCGTCTTTGTGCACGAAGGGCAAATTGCTGACCTGTTTCTACCGGGGCGTTATACAGTTGATGGTGGCAACACTCCAATACTGAGTAAGCTTGGAGCCTGGAAATATGGATTTAACTCGCCGATTAAGGCTGAAGTTTACTTTGTAAACACCAAACAATTCACGGACTTGAAATGGGGTACGCCCAACCCAGTCATGATGAGAGATTCTGACTTTGGAATGGTCCGTTTGCGAGCGTTCGGAATCTACTCTGTCAGAGTTTCGGATCCAAAAGCATTTATAAAAGAGATTGCCGGTACGAATGCCCGTTTCATAACCGAAGACATCGAAGGTCAACTGAAGCGAACACTAGTCAGCGGTTTTAGCGATGCCCTGGCGGAATCAAAAATTGCGGCATTGGATCTGGCTTCTAACTATGACGAGTTGAGCAAATTCACGCGCGTCAAGTTAAACGAAGAATTTACTGGGTTCGGATTGGAACTCACCAAGTTTGTTATCGAGAATATTTCGTTGCCCCAGGAAGTCGAAGCCGCGATGGACAAGCGTACTTCGATGGGTGTGATAGGTGATGTTGGAAGATACGCACAGTTTCAAGCGGCTGATGCGATGCGCGACGCAGCACAAAATCCCGGAGGCGGCGCTGGTTCAGGAGCCGGGCTGGGAGCTGGTTTCGCCATTGGTAACGCAATGGCAGGAGCCATGTCTGATGCAATTAATAAGTCAAACACTTCGGCACGCGCTGGCCTGAGTTGTCCCAAGTGTGGTAGCGAGAACACCGCCGGGGCAAAGTTTTGTGTTGAGTGTGGGGCTAAAATCGAAGCTGCGACCGCAACAGTACCCTGCGTGAAGTGCGGAGCACAGCTACAGGCAGGCACAAAGTTTTGCAACGAGTGCGGCGCCAAACAAGAGAAACAGACATGCCCGACCTGCCAGGCGGAGGTAGCTCCCGGGGCGAAGTTTTGTAACGATTGTGGTCAAAAAATTGAGTAGCTAAAACAGGACCACTCCCTTCTGGTCCTTCCTTGGACCGCCAAACCCCAGGAACGGGCCAGTCTCTTTGTGCTGGTCCACTTAGCTGCTATCTTTTAACCTCCCCTTTTTTGTAGCTCCGTGTTGTTGCCCGAGAAGGGACGGTTGCATGTTTCGTACACTAACACGCCCTAGACGTGTGGTGATTACTGGAATGGGTTGCGTTACTCCGCTTGGTATTGGGCGAGAGGCCTTCTGGACTTCACTGCTCGAAGGAAAAAGTGGCACACGAAAAATAACTGCTTTTGATCCATCCACGTTCCCCGTTCAGATAGCCGCGGAAGTTCCTGACTTCGATTGGGAAGCACAACTAAATCCTAAAGACCGCAAACACGTTGCCAGGACCGTTCCACTCGCACTGGCAGCCGCTCGTGAAGCATTGGAGGACGCAGGTCTCTTTACTAATGACCTTTCGTTGTCAGAACGGCGCGCGTTCGGAGTAGAACTCGGAACTGGAGGCGGCGGACTCGCTTTTACCGAACAACAGTACGAGTACTGGTACGTTGGCCCAACCACGAAGGCCAGTGTCTACACCATTCCTTCATCTACTCACGGCGGTTTGTCGAGTGAACTATCGATGGCGTTTGGGCTTCGAGGCTTATCGCACATCGTTTCGACAGGCTGTACAAGCTCCACAGACGCAATGGCTTACGCGGCTCAACACATCTCACTTGGACGTCAGGACATGATGTTGTCGGGCGGAGTAGATGCGCCTATCGCACCGGGCATCCTTGCGGCGTTCAACTTAATGACGGTCCTGACAAATGACTGGAATGCCGAGCCCCATCGCGCTTCGCGTCCGTTCTCGCGAAATCGATCCGGAATGGTACTTGGTGAAGGCGCCTGGATTTACGTGCTCGAGGAGTTGTCTCACGCCAGAGCGCGCGGAGCAAACATTTATGCGGAGATCACCGGATACGGATCCACCTGCGATGCCTATCATCGCGTCAGGTTAGCCGAAGATGGAGATGAACCCGCACGGGCAATGCGCCTGGCCCTGGAGGATGCAGGGCGAGAGCCGAAACAAGTTGACTATGTGAACTTGCATGGTACTTCGACAGTGCTTAACGACAAAATCGAAACAAGCGCACTGAAGTTAGCATTTGATGGAATCGCCCAAAAAATTCCTATGTCGGCCACCAAGTCTCAAATTGGTCATCCGCAGGGCGCGAGCGGTGCTGCAGGTCTCGGTGCCACTCTCTGCGCAATCAACAGAAACAAGATTCCACCTACTATCAATCTCGACGAGCCAGATCCGTCCTGCGACCTCGATTACGTTCCTAACGTTGCACGCGAAGCCGATGTAAGAATCGCACTTTGCAACTGCATCGGTTTCGGATCGAAGAATAGTGCGCTAGTTGTCGAGCGTCTGGTTTAATTTTTAGAGTCGGAATCGTACTTAATTCACTTGGACCAACTGATGTTCGACCGATTCAAAACGAGGAGCTACAAACTCGAGAACATAGATACCGGCACGTACACTCCTGCCGAATACGAAGGTTGTCTGATTGAGCTGCGACGCGTGAATCGCTGGATGGGCGATTCCCGAACTCTTGCACAAACGCTCTTCCGAAGTGTGGAAGTTGAGGGGCTGTCGAACTTCTCTGTCCTGGATGTGGGCGCCGGGTCGGGCGAGCTACTGCGAGTAACAGCCGACTGGGCGCGCGATACAAAGAGAAGTTTCCGCGGAGTTGGGCTGGAATTGAATCAACGTTCTGTCGAGTCCATTCGAGACGAGTCGATAGGCTACGCCGAGGTGGCGGCTGTACGCGGAGATGCGTTGCGCCTTCCGTTTGCTGACAACTCGTTCGATTACGCTATTTGTTCTTTATTCACACATCATTTCCGGGAACCCCAGATAATTCGAATTCTCGAGGAGATGGCCCGGTTGGCCCAACGGAAGATTTTTGTTATTGATCTTCATCGGCACCCAATCGCTTATCTTCTTTACACAACTCTAGGCAAGCTGGTTTTGCATACGAGACTTCTTCGTGAGGACGGGGCTCTGTCCATTCTGAAGAGTTTCAATAAGCAGGAATTAAAGGCACTGGGTGAAACCGCGAAACTCGAGGAACTTTCGGTTGAAAGGTATTTTCCTTTTCGACTTGTTCTTAGTGGCTCGCGAAACCGATCAGGTTCAACCGATATGAAGCTCGACACGGCCGCAGTGGACCGGGCTGCTTGATAGATACAGGTGAACCACTGTGAGTAAGTATGATGTAGTAATTGCCGGAGCTGGACCAGCGGGAAGCGCGGCTTCCATTTATCTCGCTACCGCAGGTTTCCAGGTGTTGTTGTTGGAGCGAAAGAGCTTTCCACGCCCGAAGTTGTGCGGTGAGTTCATCTCACCTGAGTGTCAGAGACACTTTGAAAAGTTAGGTGTTGCCGCCGCGATGGAACTTTCAGCTCCAGCGCAGATCGCACGCACCGCGTTTTATGGCCAGATGGGCCGCCATGTCGACGTCCCTAGTAGCTTCTTTGGCGGGGTTGCTCTCGGTCTGAGCCGCGCGACGATGGACCATAACCTTATAGAACGAGCCCGGGCCGTTGGAGTCGAAGTTATTGAGAACGCAACCGTATCAGAAGTGATGCGCGGTGGCGCGCGCGTCGTTGGAGTGAAATACAAGACTAAGCAGGGAATGTCAGAGGCTGAAGCTGGAATCACGATTGACGCCACCGGTCGCGGTCGTGTTCTTTGCCGGAAGGTTGTTGAGCCAAAATCCGAAGTGAAGCGTTCTAAACTGATTGCGTTTAAAGCACACTTTAGGAACACAGCTATTGAACCTGCCACATGTGAGATCTACGTTTATAGCGGAGGCTACGGCGGACTGAGTAGTGTCGAGGGCAACGTCGCGAACTTTTGTTTCATTGTCAAAGCCCGGGATGTACAACGTTGCCATTCCGATCCCGACCGGGTGTTAGCCGAAGTTGTGATGAAAAATCAAAGAGCCTCAACCACTTTGACAAATGCGACGCGCTACTCTGAATGGCTGAGTGCGTCATTGCAAGGCTTTGGGCGATTTAACCCGAGTCCAGCGACCGGACTGCTATCTATCGGTGATTCAGCGTCATTCATTGATCCCTTTACAGGTAGCGGTATGCTAATGGCCCTGGATTCAGCTGAGACGGTGAGCAAGACAATTGTTCGCTACCATAACAAATTATCCTGTGATTTTGCTCTGCAAAAATTATGTGAGTCTTACGTTGTAGAGTATTCCCGAAAATTCAGCTCGAGGCTGAGGCTGTGTAGCCTTGTGCGACGAGCTGCTTTTAGTCCTGTCCTTGCTGAATCGGTAATTGCACTTTGTAATGCTAGCGCAGGAATCAAAACTCTCCTGGCTAAAGGGACTCGTGGCGCAGGTGGTAGAGATAGCAAGATAAAGGGCTCTCTCAGAAAAGTGCTCCTGTTCCTTAACTGTAGCTCGCCCAAAAGGAAAATCAGCCGGATATAACTGCTTGCTACTTCAGTCTCTTTTGGAGTAAAAAGGCGATGCAGTGCGCAGTCTCTCTATCAGCGCTCTATCTTTACGGAAATAAAACGTACGACGCACTCCCAGACGTCGACTATAACGGGGGTAGGTCTCCACACTTCCGCCCAACGTTCACAAGCGAAGCAAAAAGTCAGCAGCCTGAGTGCCAGCCCGAAGGCGACATGTAACCAGTGAAGGAGAAACCGACGATGTTCGCATTTCCAAAACCCTGGACTACCCGATTGTTTGAGATCGCCTTGTTAGTTCTATTTGCGATGCTTTCGACCACCGCAATTTGGGGACAAGTGCAATCGAACGCAGCGGACCTGCAAGGCACCGTTAAGGACTCGACGGGCGCAGTTGTGCCGAACGCTACTGTGACGGCCAGAAATCCGGGTAAGAACATTTCACGAACTTCCACTAGCAATGAAGAGGGCTTCTATCGAATTGTGAATCTTCCTCCCGGTGATTACGAGATCACTGTTGAGGCGGCGAACTTCAAAAAGTCGGTTCTGACAAGAGTCAATCTGACTGTCGGCCAGGCGGCGCAAGTCGACGTCGCACTCGAACCAGGGCAGATAACCGAAAGTGTGACTATCTCCGATGCGACTTCAGACATTGTTGAGACAGCTAAGACGGCAATTGCTACAACCATAGATCAGCAGCGCATAAACAATCTGCCTATCAATGAACGCAACTATCTTTCGTTCGCGTTAACCACTTCAACAGTTGGGCGCGACAATGGTCGCCCCATTGGACCAGCACCAACCACCGGCTTGAATTTTGGTGGTCAACGCGGTCGTTCAAACCTGGTGCAAGTGGACGGAGCCGACAATACTGACAACTCCGTCAATGCTTCACGATCAACCGTAAGCCAGGAAGCTGTCCAGGAATTCCAGGTCGTGACGAACTCGTTTGCGCCTGAGTTTGGACGTTCAGCCGGCGGCGTGGTGAATGTAGTCACCAAGTCTGGAACGAACGACTTTCACGGAAATGTGTTTGGTTTTCTGAGGCATAGAAGCTTTCAGGCAAGGAATGCGTTTGCGCCAATTGAAGATCCTCCGTTTACCAGAACTCAGTATGGGTTCACGATTGGTGGTCCATTTGATCGAGATCGAACCTTCTTCTTTTTTGCCTTCGAACAAAGACGCCGAAATGAATCGGGGTTTTTTACAAGTGATGTCGCGCAGGGATTGACTTCCTCAGTAACTCTACCACCGCTGGCCCAAGGGTTTCCGGTACAGACGCTCAGGAATCTGACCCCGGCTCAAGCGAGCTACATAAATGGTCTGCTTGCCAATCAAGCCACTGCCCCACTCGGTATCGGTTATGCATATCTTGCCTCAGGTGGCGGAAGTACAGCGCTTGATGGATTCAATCCGCTGATTGCGACAGGTGCGCCATTTACTCCAGGGACGGTGGTTGGCAGTCGGTTTTTCTTAAGTGGAGCGCCCATCCCAATCTCAACCGTTAATAGTCTTGGACAGCCCATCGCCTTTCGTCCATTGCGTAGTCTACAAACCGTTTTTCCCATTACCGATCGAACAACGTTCAACTCGTTCCGGTTGGACCACCTGATAACGGCACAACACCAATTCAGTTTCCGTTTCGGATATAACCCGAGCACGATTACCGGTATCCAGGTGGAGTCGCAAAACCAATCATTGGGCCAGAACGATTTTTCTCGAACTGGCATTCAGAAGTTGCGAGACTTCTCGGCTGTCACAACGTTGAATTCGACGCTGTCCAACAACGCGATCAACGAGGCTCGCTTCAACTTCGGCGAAAGGCGAGCAACATTCAAATCCCAGAATGGCGATGCGGTGGCATTCAACATCTCTGGAACAGCCTTTATCGGTCGCGAACTTTTTTCACCTGTCGCGCGTTCTGAAACACGCTACGAATTTACAGATAACGTGAATCTCGTGGCCGGCCACCACAACTTCAAGTTCGGTGGCGACATTGCTTTCATTCGCATCCCGCAAGCGATCTTCGAATTGAACTTTGCCGGTCTGTTCAACTTTGGCGGTCTGGGAGGCTGCACTCTGGTCCCGCAGCTTTGTGCGATTCCAGTCCCCGGTCAACCCCCGGGTACATTCCTACCACCACCGCCGGATCTAACGCCGGTTCAACAATATGGTCTTGGTTTCCCCGCCAACTACATTCAGGGCTTTGGTAACCCGATCAGTAGCATTGGCAATAAGCCACTTGCTTTCTTCGTCCAAGACTCGTGGAAGATTCGTCCAAATCTGACACTCAATTACGGCGTCCGCTACGACTACGAAATAACAGATCAACTGGCTGCGCAGGCCTTTCGCGATCCATTGTCGGGAATAAACTTGTCGGCCGCTGACGTTGTTGCCGCTCAAAACGCTCTGGGAGTTCAGCAAGGTTTTCCACGAGACAAAAATAACTGGGCACCCAGGCTCGCTGTCGCGTGGGACCCTCAGAACAATGGCAAGACGGTGATACGCGCAGCGTTTGGACTCTTTTACGATCACCCTCTGCTGGCGATCGGTTTCAACTCCGATATTGCCGACGCAGTACAGCAACAACAGGGAATTCTTACGCCAGGATCACCTCTGCAGACTTTGCTCTTAAATGCGGTCCAGGTTTTCCAGGGGACTGTCTGTGTTCCGGGTGGAGCAGTCACTCCGATATGTCCGCAAGGTGTAGTCACTCCCGGAGTCGCGGCTGGTACGCAATACCAATTGGGACGGCAAAGATTTAACGATCAAACCTTCCCGGGATTTGGTCCAGTGCTTCCCTTTACGTTGCCGGTTCAGCAAAACTTCGAGTACGCCTACGCAAACCAGGGTAACTTTACCATCGAGCGCGAGTTGACTAAGGACATGACGCTCTCCGGCAGCTACATCTTTGTAGGTGCACATCATCTGCCACACCCACTGGATATCAATGCTCCTCGAACAGAACTTCAGATTCAGAACTTCTTCCGTTTCGCTGGACGGAACCCGGTGAGCACTACTGAAGCGGTTGCTTTCTCTATTCCAACCTCAGGTACCCCCTGTCCCTTTGGAGTTCCGTTGGCCTGCTTTACGATGACGACACCTGCCGGAGCACCAGCTTATCCAAATGCCGGTCAGACGTTTGCCCTTATCATTCCCGGGATGATCGCGGCCCCGCTGACCAACCTCGGTAGCAGGATTGTTAACGCCGGTGTTGCGAACTTCTTCAGACCGAGTGCGCCAAACTATTTTCTGGCCCAGGCTCTTACGGGAGGACTCGTGAAGCCTGCGGTTCTGAATGGAGCGCTCGCGGGATCGCTGCGGACGCCGGGAACAATTTCACCTTTTGGATCGGTGAACGCGCAAACCTCCGATGGCAATTCTTTATATAACGCCTTGAACGTGGATTTGAAAAAACGTTTCTCAAATCACTTCCAGTTTCTTGCTTCCTACACCTGGTCACATTCGATCGACGACTCGTCAGATCTTCAGACACTTCTGCTGCCACAGGACAATCGTAACTTCGCTGCTGAACGTGCTGACTCTCTGTTTGATCAACGGCATCGATTTGTATTCAGTGCCGTAATTGCTTCACCCAGCACATGGAATAACGGCAGCGGTTGGAATCGAGCTTTGTCGAACTTTACGCTCGCGCCGATTTTTGAAATCTCTTCTGGACGTCCATTCAATATCTTGAGTAATCAGGATACCAACAACGACCAGTCAAATCAGACAGATCGGCCGACAGTTCTGGATAATGGGAATTTGTGTGTTGCCGCAACCACAGGCTGCGCAGGATTAATCACGAATGGTCAATTCACCAGTGGCAGTCTTGGTCGCAACTTCGGTTTAACCCATAGCTTCATGTCGCTCGATCTGCGCCTTGCGAAAATGATTCCATTAGGTGAACGCGTCCGCCTGGAATTGATTGCCGAAGGTTTTAATCTCTTCAATCGTTTCAACGAAGCAGCCGCCTCACCGTTCATAGATGACGTTAAGGCATTTAACCAGCGCGCTGATAATGGCAGGTATTACAGCCGCCCAACCGCCGCTTTTGATCCCAGACAATTCCAGTTTGGAGTCAAAATCAACTTCTGAGTATGGAAACAGATTCGAAAAGAAAAGAGCGGCCAATGTTATGGTCGCTCTTTTCAGTTGGAGTCGCACGCGATTCAATCCTAAAGGCCGAGCGTCAGAAACATCTTTGGCAAACTTCAAGGGCTTTCCGGCATCCGATGGGAGTCCAAGAAACCGGAGTTCTGAGCTTTCAAACAATAACTCTCCCGAATACAATCGACGTCCATGAGCACTAGAATTTCCCCGCTTTACGCCATTTTCAGCTTCTTTGTCGTAGTTTTACTGGCCGTTCCGAGTATTCACTCGCAGACAACCAGACCCCGCCGGACAGGAAAGGCGACTCAGAAGTCGAACACAAATACCGATAAGCCGACTTCTGACCCATTATTACGACCAGAACCGGTTACATCGCCATCTGCCAAAAAAACCAGCCCCAGCGATTCGCTGCTCGATGTACAGCCCGTAAAACCTGTTACCAATACAGTGGGTTCGGCTGATACTCGACATGCCTACTCATTGCTTGAGCAGAGACAGTTTGCCGAGGCAGCTAAAGAGGCAAAGGAGCTGGCCTCGTTGCATCCAAATGATCCTGAGGCCTGGAAGATTGCCGGTTTCGCAGAGCTCAACCTAAAACAATACCCGGCAGCAGTAGCGGACCTGGAGAAGGCCGTAGATCTCCAGCGCAAGACGAAGCAGGAAGATGAAAACACTTCGGGCGCTTTAGCTCAGGCCTATGTGCTCACCGAAAAATATCAAGAGGCGTTGCCGCTTTTGGTGGCGGCCACCGAACGTAACACCGCTCAGCCTGATGCCTTGATGATCTATTACCGAGGGCTCGCTGAATTTAAGACTGGAAAAGTAGCGGACGCAGAAAAGAGTTTTAATTCAGTCGTCAAATTAAATCCGAAAGACTCGCTGTCACTCTTTTACCTGGGCCAAATTGGAATAGCTAAGAACGACCTCGATGCTGCGATTGCTGCGCTGAACAGGGCGACGGTTAACGACACGCGGTTAGTTGGCGCTTGGACCCTGCTGACGTCGGCCTATTTACGTCGCGCCGCGTCCGGCACAGATCAGGCTCAAGTTGATGCTGACTACCTTAATGCCGTTCGTGCTGGTGAAGGTCTAATAAAGGTTAAGACTGATGCTGAAGCCATCACGCTATTTGGACAGGCTTTAATCGGTGCTAAGCAGTATCCTCGTGCAGCAACCGCGCTTGAACGCGCCACGGCTGCCCCTGATGCGACCGGAGTTACGTTCTATCTACTTGGTGTTGCCCAGTCGCGAGCGACAAACTTTCCGAAAGCTATACTGGCGCTGGAAGCTGCAACAAAGAAGTCTCCGAACGACGTGAATATCTATCGCGAACTGGGTTATGCGTACGAGGTGAGCAAACAGTATTCGAAAGCACTCGCCGCCTATCAGAAAGGCTCTGCTTTAGCTCCTGGCGAAGCGGATCTCAAGGAATCAATCGAGAGGGTCAAGCCATTCGCAAAGTAATCGAAAGACACTTGATAATTGATCATTAATAACTCTTCCAGATGAACGAAAAGAGTAGTCTTGCAGCTACGGCGCGGGCATTCGCTACCTATTCGTTAGTGCCTTATCTCGGAATACTATTTTGTCCGGGAGCCATGGTAGTAGGATGTGTTGGTCTGGTTAGGTTCAGCACTGCATCACTTCCAGAGCGAGACTCTCGTCGAGTTTGTGCATCGAGTCTGTTGGCTGGCGTGATATTGCTGGCAATTCAATTGATGCTTTGGTGGATCCTTTACAGGGTTCCTATCTGGGCAAAGGAAATGTAACAATCAAAGCTCGAAGACGCCATGTGACGAGCAACCCTCAATCTTGTCTGAGCGTCTTTAGCTTCAAGCTCACGTCACTCTGAGTTTTTTTCGGGCTCATAAGGAGAAGTAAATGAAATTCCTAGCATCGGTGCTCCTTTTAGGAGCTTTAGTGACTGGTATTTTCGCGCAGCGTCCGCGCACCATGGAACCGGACACCAGTAGCAAACCAGCACCAGCGCGAGCTCCGCAGTCAGTCAAGGCCAAATACGAAGGTGGGGTGTTTGGTTACAACAAGACGATGGAAGGCACTTTGACTTTCGACGATAACAATAACCGCTTAATCTTCAGAGATAAGAAGACCCCAAAAGAAATCTCCATCCCCTATGACGCCATAATGTCGGCCTTTGCAGATACTCAGAAAAGACAACCCAAAGCGGCCACCGTCGCCAGTCAGGTTCCACTCATTTATTCTTTGCCTGCTCACTTCATAAAGACCAAGGTTCGCTATTTGACGTTGCAGTATAACGATCCCGATTCCAAGGTAAGCGGCATTACGAGTTTCAAGCTTGAAAACAAAGAGATTTTGGAGTCAGTGGTGAGTACCCTTGCAACCAAAGCAAATATGGCTTTGCGCGGGGATATTTACGTAAAGAAGAAAGATTCAGATACTGTTAAGTAAGCCGCAACCAGTTCCTTCAACTGTCATGGTCCACTCCGATCTCATTCAGCAAGTGGACCAAACTTAACCGGTCCATTTCCTCCAGCGGCAGCGAAGTAAACAGCTCGATACGGCGACGAAGTTCAGACGCAGTTTCTTGAAAAGCTTGTCTGATATCTTCGTCGCTTCCTTTTTTTTCGGCCGGATCAGCAAGACCCCAGTGAGCGACTATCGGTTGACCCGGCCAGACGGGACAAGCCTCGCGAGCGTTATCGCAAACAGTGATAATAAAATCGAATTGGATTCCTTCAAACTCTTCCCAGGATTTACTCCGGGCTTCGCTCGTGTCGATCTCGTAAGTCTCTTTTAATAGTTCGATCGCGAAAGGGTTTACCTTACCAGTTGGGAATGAACCCGCACTGAATGTTTGAAATCGCGACCCGCCAACCTGCCGCAGCAGGTACTCGCCCAAAATGCTGCGAGCGGAGTTTCCCGTGCACAAGAAAAGAACTGTGTAGCTTTTGGTCATTTAATTCTTTCTAGTTACTTGTTCAGCTAGCACGGATAAAAGCCATTTGAGGAGGGCTGCTGCCGCCACACCGCCCAGAATCTGAGCGACGATAAAACCAGGAACATTCACGGGCGCTATTCCCGTGAAAGTGTCACTCAATGACCGCGCGATCGTTACGGCTGGATTCGCAAACGAGGTTGATGGCGTGAACCAGTAGGCGGCCATGATGTAAGCCGCGACGGCTGTGGCAACTGTTGAAGAGCCTGCGCGGCCGCATCCCTTGATTACCGCGATTAGACCAAACGTCGCCACAAACTCGCTCGCCATAAGCTCACTTCCGCTTCTCGATTGTTTGGAAATGAAGATTGCTTTCAACCCAAACATTGAATTCGCGACGACAACGCCAAGAATAGCACCCAGCATTTGTGAGCCACTGTAGATTAGGAAGTCATGCCAGCTGAGCTCACCTTGTAACGGACTCGACAACGAAACTACCGGATTGAGGTGTGCGCCAGAGATGGGCGCCAACGTCAGGATCAAGGCTACGAGCGCCGCACCAGTAGCGAGCGTATTCGCCAAGAGTGCCAATGCCAGGTTTCCCACCGCAAGACGCTCGGCCATGATGCCTGACCCGACAACTGCAGCCAGTAAAAAGCTGGTACCTACAAATTCAGCAACAGCTCGACGCATTAACGTTTGGCGCATTGCTTATCTCAACAGGCGTTGTGCTACAGCATGATGACTTCGCTATCGGCGCACTCTCGACCTCGAGTTTTGTTCCACACTCGCAAGGTGCGGTTTCTGCCAGGTTGTCTTCAAGGACTACAAAAACTTCCCATTCGTTTCCGTCAGGATCGCGAACCCAGGTCTTGTCCTGGAGTGCATAACAGCAACTGGTTTGCATCTCGTCACGAGTTACAAGTCCAGCGTCCTCCCAATGCTTGCGCATAGCGAGAACGTCGGCAGTCGAAGCGACCTGGATCCCGAGGTGTGAAAGTGCCCCCCGCTCTCCAAACGAATGCTGATTAAGAGTCAGGTTAAGCGGAGGGTTCTGCACATCAAACTTAGCGTATCCTTTGCGAACCTTGCTCGGATTGATTCCCAGCATCTTCTGATAGAACGGAATACTCACCTCAACACTTCTAACGTTCAGTGCGAGATGTGCTTTAAGAGTCTGAATCTGATTTGTCATATCTACTTTCTCCTGAGTCGCCACGCGCCTGTAAACGTCACCCCCGCGCGGCCATTGAACTTCTTAGCCCTGCCTTACCGAAACTAGCGATATTCGCATAGGCGAATATGGACGCAGTATTGCTCAGGCAATGCGTATATGTCAAGGCGTATATCGATGTCGGGTTCTTGTGCTAGAATATCGGTCGTTATGGGGAATGAAACAGAGGTAAAAGACAAAGAGCTTTTCTTTAGCGCGCTCGCTGACCGGACACGACTGCGGTTGCTCAATTTAATGGGAAGTGACGAGGTTTGTGTTTGCTTCTTCGTTGAAGTGCTGAAAACAAATCAGCCCAAGATAAGCCGGCATCTGGCTTACCTGAGACGCGCCGGTATAGTCAACGCCAGGCGCGATGGTCCATGGATGCACTACCGGATCAATACGCCCTCGGATGCTGATGCTGCTGAGGTCCTGAAACAAGTGCTGGCCTGGTTAGCAAACGACCGCGACATGCAGAAAGATCGTCAGAGACTGGTCAAGGTGTGTTGTGCGCCGCAGTTGCCGGTCGCAATTAAGGGAGCTCCGCGACCTGCATTGGTGGATGCGGCGAACTAAAGCTTCCTAGCGGATAGTTATTGATAATTTGTAAGTTGCCTTACCTTGAGAAGAGGTCGGCCTGACGACGACGATTAAATAGTCGCCGCTCACCGGCAGAATTTTATTGAACGTATAATTCGCGTCATATTCAAGTCCCAGGTCTGCATTATCCGGCGCCGTAAGATCGAAGACCGTCGCGCGTCGCGGTACTGATGTAAGCTTTATGACGAGACGCTGCCCTTTCTTAGCCGCCAGAACATATTCCGCTTGCTGATCATTCTTGATCGAGTCGGTGATGGCACTGCTTGATGAGCCCGGTTTGAATTCAATGCGCAACGGTTCCGCCTTCCCACCACCCTGGGCCAACGCGACCAGCGACGCACCTGCTAATACGCTCCATATGCCGAATAACCTTAAAGGTTTTGCACGCATCGGGATTCCTTTCGGAATTCAAAATCCTATTGAGTTGCCGGACTATTAAGGTAAACCCACTTGCCAAAGAACTGACTCAAGCTTTTTCCGTACGCGGTCTCCATTGTTTTTTGGAAGTCAGCCGTAACAACCGACTTGCCGAAATATTTACGCGTGTAATCGCGGAGGCCCTTCCAAAAAGCATCCTCGCCCATTTCTTCGCGTAGCAGGTGCATTACGTACGAACCTTTGTCGTATACCAGCGTCCGATCTTCGCGAGTGGGGTGAAGCCAATCTGGAAACACGAGAGATTTATCTTTCCCGGCATTCTTGACCTTTTCATAACTCGTCCGGTTCTCTTCGATTTCACGGAGGTAAGCTTCGCGACCAAAACGGTGTTCAAAATATGCCGCGGCCATGAACGTCGCTATACCCTCGTTCAACCAGAAGTGATTCCAGTCGCGGCACGTTACCATGTTGCCCCACCACTGATGGGCAAATTCGTGAGCCCCAAGCCAGATGTCCTTTTCATTCGCGAGGACTTTATTTCCGTACGCCTCGTTGAGAGCCGTAAAGCTACTCATCTCCTGCTCAGCGCCACCAGTAGCAAGGACCTGGGTGTATGTAGGATCCTGGTACTTAACACCCGCGCGACTTTCGAAGAAGTTCAACATGTCTGTAGTCTCTCGAAAGATGCGGTGCACCTGCTGGTCGGAAAAGTTTGTTGTCAGATAACGGAGTTCAACTGCCCCCCTTTTTTCAGATAACGTGCGAAACGGACCAATCACAAATCCAAAGGTGTATGTTGGAACAGGAGTCTTCTGCAACCAGGTCGTTTGCAGACGTCCGTCGGTTAGAGTTCGGCTATCGATCTCCTTACCATTAGCAAGGTGCGTCAGTCCTTGCCTTGTAGTCAGTACGAATCGCACAGTTGCACGATCATCTGGAGAGTCCTCACAGATCATCCACTGGCTGGTTGAGAAGATGGTGTAGACCTGATTCTTTTCAGGGAAGAAACGAATTCCATAACGCGGCGCACCGTGGTAAGCAATCTCAACTTCCAATGTTTCTTTCGGTTTTGCAGTCGAGGGAAGCGTGATCTCGACTCGATGATCAGCAGTCGAGTTTTGCAAAGATTTTCCTTTGCTGCGAACGCTGTCGATAATTAAGTCGCCGCAACTTAAAGTTAACTTGTTCGTTGCAGACAGAGCGACAAACCTGACTTTTACTATTCCCTTAATAGTTTTTGACGGGGCATCCGGTTCGAGCGCAACGTCGTAATTAAGCACATCGATCGTCGATTTTTGAGCTTGGGCCATCACACATGGGGCCGCCGTTACGAAGGCAGCGAGTAGTGCTAGTGCGGTCACGAAGAGTCGCGGCGATTTAATCTTCAGCTGAATGCTGACCATGTGTAAAAGCGCCGCCGGGCCGGCGCACTCCAAGGAGTTGGCTTAATAGTGGGAGCACTTCCTTTGAATAGTAAGGTTCTTCGGTGCACCAAAAAATATAATCCACTTTAAGATTACTCGAAGCGAAGTTCAGCAGTTCTACGACGCTCAAGCGTTTGGCGCTTTGTGGATCCGGCTCAGAATAGTTCCCTTCTTGAACTGCGATTCCCGTAGGAATAATTCCAGCTGAAGTCCGGATCAAAGGATAACTGTGATTCAACTGGCCACGTCTGAAAGGAAGCAAGTCGGGCCCGCCAACTCCCACGCCTAACTCGCGCGCCGCTTTATAGACCTTCTTTAAATAACCTTTATCGTCACCCGGTAACCATTCCCCCGGCATGAAGTTGGCATACTGAATGGTTACCGATTTTGGAAACGCTCGTTTGAGCGCGGTCATATTTTCAATGATGCACTCAACGTATCGCTCAGCGGTAAATTCTTTCGGACTGAGTCGTCCAGTGTCACCGAAGTCAAGAGCAGTTTCGGGCAGGTTAATACCGGCAATTCGACCATCAAACTCTTTTCCCAGGGCAGTCAGTAGCTTTTGAAAGCGACTCTGGACGTTTGTGTTCCAACGCTTTACGACCCAGCCACCGATCGTCGCATGTTCTTCATCATGACCCACAATATTGAATTGAGGAGCGACTCCACCGTCGTATTCATCATTGCGAAGGTATTGAGGGACGTTTATCTTCTCGGAAGCGAATGAGACATCTTGAAGCTGAATGAATAACTTCTTTTTTTTCGACTCCAGAAAGTCGAGATCCTTTCGAATCGCTCTGAAGTCGTATTGATCTTTGGTTGGTTCGAGTTCGCGCCAGGTGTACTTCAATTGGGCGCCCTCGATTCCTTTATTGTTAAGGAACGAAGACTCGTTGATTCGCTCTCGTTCAAGATTGAAAAAGATGTAATGGTGAACGGTCTTTGGCGCGGCGACAGGACCGCCAAGGCTAGCCAAGAGGCTGAATGTTAAAAGTAAGAGCGTTGACAAATGCATGATGCCTCACCCGTCACAACCGAGAAGGCATTATGCGCTCTGACCAGAGATCAACTCAATCCGATAAGTTTGAAAGGAAATGCGGTTCAAAGAAACGGTGCTGAAAATATTCACCTGTACTCGGAGCGTCTTACTTAAACAGCTGCGTTGCCAGCCTGAGGGACCTTGGACCAGCGATCGAGGAGCCGGCGACGATTTTCAAGTTTCCTTTCAACGTTCGAAGCCTTCAACACTAGCTTCTCCAGATTTGCTAAATAATCGGGCTCGCCGATGGTTTCTCTTATCTCGGAAATAAACGGCTGCAGTTTTGCGAACACAACCAGGTGTTCACTGTTGGCCTCGAGAAACATCTGCTCGTCAATACCACCGTTATTCACGAGTGCCGCGGCGACTTCCCAATGTGACGAGACCATGCGATAGAAAGCACTTTCTTTTTCGCCGCTTTGCATGAGCGCTAGAATTTCAAGCCCACTCTGGGGGCGAAACTCGCTCAGGAACCATGCTCGGGCTTGTCTCATCAATTGTTCGCCACGAATCTCGTATAACTTTAGAATTACGAGTGCATCGTCAGCATTATTAGCCATCAGATCTCTCCTTTTTAGAAAGTGTTCGCAGTCAATTCGAAATTGCGTCTTGTTTTGCCCGTGGTTGCCGTCTGCCGCAAAGCGCGGCAAAGATCGAGGTTGTGTTGGGCATCTGCATAGTCTTCTGTAGCCTGGTCCAACGCGCGTTGAAACTCCTTTTCGGCTTCGCTTAAGCGGCCCAGGCGCGCCAATGTGACTCCCAGGTTATTGTGACTGGCTGCCCTATGTGCACCCGAACTTAGAGAGGCTCGCCGAAAAAGATCCGATGCGCTATTCAGTTGCCCTTCAGTAAAAGCGATTACTCCAAGTTTGAAGAGAGCTGGTCCTAACCAGGAGCTCGACCGTTTACTCGCCCGAATAAAGGCGTCTCTCGCTTCAGTCGTACGGCCCAGATCTTCCAACGCCACACCCAAAGCATAGGCTGCACGCGGATAGTCGAACTTCCTAACGGCGAGAGCCTCACCGTAATATGAAATAGCGCGCTCGGTTTGTTGAAGTTCGTAGTAACAGACGCCAATGTTATAGGGAGATTGCGAATACAGGTCGCTTTGGTTTGGTTCAACCTTCAAATATTCCGGGATTGCTTCGCCGTAACGCTCTTGTCTAACGAGCGCGTTTCCAGAATCGAGAAACTCTCGGGACCCTTGACTCTGTGCGACCACTTTTGGTCCAGAGCTGGCGACAAATAACAGCGCAAAAAGCAACAAGAACTTCGAGACCATCGAGTCACCTCCTCAAACAGATGAAGGTTAACTTTAGCCGGGTAACTGCTGACGGTCTTTCCTGTAACTGCTAATCCTTTGACTGTTCTTGCTGTAGATTAAAAGCGTTTACGGTCACAGTGCGATACGTGCTTGGTGTTGTGCCTGTTAGTCGACGAAACAACCTGGTGAAATGACTCTGATGGCTGAAACCGGATCTGAGCCCCACTTCAGTAAGCGATAGAGCATCTTCTGCCAACAGCGATTTAGCCTTATCGACGCGTAGCCTGATGAGGTACTGATGTGGGGTTGTACCGGTTGACCGTTTGAACTCACGAGAGAAATGAAAGCGACTCATTCCTGCGACGTCAGCTAATTCGTCCAGCCGCAAGTCTCTCGCATAGTTATCGGTAATAAAATTCTTGATCTGTCGCAGTTTGGTTGCCGAAAGTCCACCCTGATGACGGTGTGACGGTTCAACGGGAGCCGCATAATGACGAAGTAGATGAACTGCAAGTAGATTCGCCAGTGAATCGGTGAATAAACGACCACCAAGGCCTTCGGAGTAAAGTTCACTCTTTAAGGCAAGTCCTATGTTGAGAATCACGTCGTCCTCGCGCTTGTATTTTTCGATTAACTCTATGGGTCCCAGGGTCGTGCCAAGTCCAACACGCGTGATCACGGCGGGATCGATAAAGAGTGACAGATGTTCAGATGGTCCATCGAGAACGGCCGAGTGTTCGAGTCCAGAAGGAACAACTGCAACACTTCCTTTGGTTTGAGTGCCGCACATTCCTTTACCGCTTTCGGTGCGGAATTCACCCTTGGCCCCGTCACTTAATACGATTAATACAGTGTGTTCACGATGTCTGTGAGCCGGCAACTCGCCGCCATTAAGGCGCCAGTGTTCGACGCGAATGCCGTCCCAACTAGCACCAAAGCGAGTATTTTCAGGAGCCAATCCGCTGGCAACCATAGGTTTGGTCCAAACGTGATCTGAAAGCCTAAGTTTCTGTCGCTTTGAGCAGCCGGCGACCTGCGGCGGTTGCGTAAGAGGTCAATCGTTGATTGATGGCCGCCCGGGCACGGCTGAATGACTGATCGTCTCCATACAACTGGTACTCCCAATTTGCTCCTAGTTCGAGGGAGTTGAACTCAAAAGCCAACTGAGTGGGATCCAGGTCGACCTTCAGTTGACCCGCTTTCTGCGCTTCCGTTACTGCGCGTTGTAAGGTCGATAACCACTCTCTCATTATTTCAGCAATTCGATCGCGTACGATGCCAGGGCGGCTATCGAATTCAGCAGCGGCAGCAGCGAAGAAACAGCCACCCCGAAAGATGCCGCTTTGAACGTAGCCCAACCAGATGTCGCAGAGTGTCCAGAGACGAAGCAGGCCTTCATTCGCTTCGAAGGCGGGTTTGATAACTTCGCGGATGAAGATTGAGCGGGCCGTTTCGACAATTGCGACTTGTAATTCCTCTTTGGATCCGAAGTGGGCAAAAAGTCCGCTTTTGCTCATTGAAAGTTCAAGAGCCAAACGGCCGATGGTTAACCCCTCCAGACCTTCTGCAGAGGCAATATGCACTGCTGCTTCGAGAATGGCCTGGCGGGTACGCTCGCCCTGAGCCTTTCGCCCTCCGACTTGTTTCTCCTCCACCTCTGTTTGTAAACGAGCCTTTGCCATGCGCGTCTCTATATAGCACGAACGTTCGTTTTACATCAAGGATGAGGGAGCAATTCGTGGGATGGGTTCTGTAAAAGCTCAGTTCCTGCGTTTGCTATCCGCGAAAGTGCAGAAGCGCGAGCGGACGCAGTGAAGCGACTGAGATGTCGAATCATCCCACAATCGCTGCGCGCGCTCGTAATGTAAGGGGTGTTGCGGGCATTCCGAGTCTAACTCAGCAGCGAAGTCCCGGTAGGAAGGGAGACCGAGCAGAGCTTTGATCTATGTAATTCCCGCATGACTCACGAAACTATTAATTTGCCCAGAAGCTCGTGTCGCACGCGTGACCAAATCAGGTACAGGGCCTCCACGATCCAACCAGGTTCCCGGCGAGTACTTAGGAGTATCCCTCACCGCGAATCGTTGATGGCCCCTCTAAAGCAATGAACATGCCAACCAACAAATGGCCCGCATTTTCAATCTGACATCCGCTCAAGATTGAGGAAGACGAACGACTATGTAGAGGAATGTAGACAAAGGCCGGGCCCAACTGTCGACCTTTGTAGACGCTTTTGGTCCTGGACCGAATTAACACCAACGAAGTCCTTAAGGCAAACTAAATTCTGGACACTTTTGTTACCGGCTGAAATTGTTTCACAGGACAAATCGAGAGTGGCATCGAGTCGCTTCGCTAGCGACTCGGCTAAATCGGAATTTTTGCGCAAGCCTCGGAAATAAGAACTTATTTTGGGCCTTGTTGGGCAGCCTCGGCCGACGTCACAACCGGAATCACTTCAAACTGGACCAGGTCGCTCCAGCACGCGATCCACGTGTCGAAGAGTTGCGGGTTTTCCGTTTCCATCAATTGAAAACATCTTCCGGAGTTAAGATCGACCCAACTGTCGAGGTAGCTCAACCCCTCGGGTAACATCCGCCCGTTTTTGTGGAAGCGCTCGTAAACTGCTCCAGAATCCCCACTCTTAAACTGTTCAATGACCATGTATTTCATAGCGTTTAGTACCCAAAATCACTCGAATCAATTCAGCCGATGGCCGATCGTTAAAAACCTTACAGCGCCAACTCAAGAATATCTTGACTTACGCAATCGGCCCATTTAAGTTTGATTCGGACTTGCTCTTTCCTCAACTGCCCCGATCCTCAACATTTAAACAACTATTCCTGGAGCCTTATGGCGAGTCCTCGTCCTATTTCCATCTCAACTTCCCGGCGTTTAGCGATTCCAATTCTTCTCAGTTCAGCCCTGCTTGCACTCTTATTCCCAACGAGCGTCCAGCGCGCGGCGACGCCACCAGTTCTGCTGACTAAAGCAAATTCGACTCGCGCCATAGCAGTTGAGTCTACAAATCTACTCGCCGAACCGTTCACGGCAACAGCTCCAGTTCCTTTTGCGGTAGATAATAGAACTCGAATTATTCTTTTTGCGAACAACCTTAGTCTCGCAAATGGTGAGACTGCATCTGCGGTCACAGCGGACGCAGAAGATGGAAACCACCAGCATTATCCACTCACAGTTGAATACGTTGGTACCGTTTCTGGTTTTCCCTGGATGACTGCTGTAACGATGCGACTGCACGACGGTCTCGGTGATGATGTGGGCGACGTTCTCATTGGAATTAACTATGCCGGGTTAACGAGCAACCGAGTTCGTGTTGGTATCGGTCATGTCGGGGATGGACCACCTGACGATTCACCGCCGCCTCAACCGCTGCCAGATTTAGGACCCGGTGCTAGCCTGCATGGTAAACAAGTATTCCCATTCGATAACGCCTGGAACGAGGACATTTCTGCGAGCCCTGTTGATCCCAACTCAGACAATATTATTGCCGGAATGGGTCTGACAACGGGGCTTCATCCAGACTTCGGTACAGTTTGGGATGGGGCGCCAAATGGAATTCCTTATATCGTAGTGTCAGGAACGCAAGCACCCGTTTCCATTAACTTCACGGCTTATGGTCCGCAAAGTGATCCTGGACCATATCCGGTTCCCTCAAATGCGCCGATCGAAGGTGGACCAAACTCAACGGGTGACCGCCATGTTCTGGTGATCGATCGAGACAATTGGAAGCTGTATGAAATGTATCGTGCGTTTCCGCAGAACGGTGGGGGCACTTGGAATGCTGACTCCGGCGCCATCTTCGACCTCACCTCAAACGCGTTGCGTCCCGCTGGTTGGACATCCGCCGATGCAGCAGGCTTACCGATCTTCCCGGGCCTGGTTCGATACGACGAGGTGTTTGAACAACAGGAGATCAAACACGCTGTGAGGTTTACTGCGTCAATTACCCGGCGCGCGTACATTTCGCCGGCACGTCACTGGGCAAGTAACAATACGAGTGTCGATCGTCCTCCGATGGGAATGCGGGTTCGGCTGAAGGCTTCGTTTGATATCAGCGGTTACTCACCCTCAATGCAAGTCATTCTTAAAGCTCTAAAGAAGTATGGAATGATCCTGGCCGACAACGGTAGCAACTGGTACATCAGTGGCGCTCCGGATTCACGTTGGGATGATGATGATCTGAACACATTGAAGAATGTTAAAGGGTCAAACTTTGAGGTTGTGAAAATGGGGACGGTAGTGACTCAGTAGTAGATCGCTGGCCTTCGGCCTTTGATCTTTGGCCTTCGGCCTTCGAATTGTTAGATTGAGCTCTGACCGAAGGCCAAAGATCAAAGATCCAACCTCCAATCCAATCCTTCCCTCCCTCCCGTATATCTCTCCAGTTCGACAACAAATTTAGTTCTACAAGGATGGTAACTATCGTGAAGAAAGTTGTAGTAATGGTGTTGCTTGCGGTGGGCTCGATCACGCTTGCAAACCAACGCGCAAACGCTCAAATGAATTCGATGGACGACAATCCAATGGTGGGTGGTGCGTCGATGTTGAAATCGAGAGATATTGTTGACAACGCTGTGAACTCTGCCGACCACACGACGCTTGTCGCAGCCGTAAAGGCCGCCGGTCTCGTTCCAACACTGAAGAGCAAAGGTCCCTTTACAGTTTTTGCCCCCACCAACTCTGCCTTCGACAAACTTCCCGCCGGTACCGTCGATACTCTGCTGAAGCCTGAAAACAAAGGAATGCTCACGAACATTCTGACCTACCATGTGTTGGCCGGAAAGTTTGATGCCAGTGCGATTCAGAAGAAGATAAATGCGGGCCACGGCAAGGCGTCGTTCAAAGCCGTTAATGGTGGAACATTAACAGCATGGATGGATGGAAATACGCTCGTACTTACTGACGAAAAGGGTGGACAATCGCGAGTTACAATAGCGAATGTTTATCAATCTAACGGTGTGATTCATGTGGTCGATACTGTGCTGCTCCCCAGGTAAATAATTCGAGCACTTAAGCAGTTTAACTCTCTGCGTTGCGCGGAAACTCTGAAGATGGGCCTTCGCAAACGCAGAGAGTTTTTAAGTTCGAAACGACAAAGAATATTTTCTGTGGCATCATTGTCCCGATGATTTCGTGTCGAAAAATGCGGGCCGCGGATGTCTCGGATGCCTTTCAAATGTTGAGCGCATTCCTGGGAGAAGATGAACACTATTTGGCAAGCAGTGCGGCTTACGGCGATCAAGGACTCCGGGGACTCAACGACGCTCTCGACCTTTTTATGGAGCATCCTGATCTCGGTTTTGTGTGGATGGCGTATGACGAAGCAGGTGTTGCTGGAATTTGCGTCGTCTGTTACGCGATATCAACTTCGATGGGCGCTGTTGTAGCCAAATTGGATGATGTTTCTGTACAGCCGAACAGGCGAGGGCAGGGTGTGGGAACGGCGATGCTCGAACAATTGAAAGATCGGCTCCGTAAGGAGTCTGTCGCTCGAATTGATGTGGCGGTGCACCAGGAAAATCCTGAAGCGCGCCGGTTTTACGAGAAGTTTGGTTTCGTCGCGCTCAACGAAGAACGCCTCGCATGTGTGATCTGAAAGAATTGAAGGACCAACTTCACTGGTGCAAGTTCGCGATCTCTTCAAAGTACTTGGTGAAAGCAATCATCCCGCCCGACGCTTGTTGCCAATCAAAATTTTCATTCGGAGCATGATACCCGTGTTCCGGTAAAGATAGTCCCAGGAACATGATCGGACAACGAAGCACTTTTTCGATGCTGGTCATTGCGCCAATTGTTCCTCCGTCACGGACAAAAACAGCTTCTCGTCCAAACGAAAATTTGATTGCACGTTTCAAGGCTTCCGGCAATGGACCATCAACTTGCGTGCGGAATGCCGGAGCAGCCGACTCGAACTGGATCGTTACGTCTGGATTTATTTGTTTGACGGCAGCGGTAATCAACTTCTTGAGTTTCACCGGATTTTGGCCAGGTACTAATCTGCACGAGGCTTTTACTTCAGCTCGCGGAGGAACAATTGATTTGAGTCCGGGGCCCTGGTACCCGCCAACTACGCCGTGAATTTCAAGCGTTGGCATTCCCCAGATACGCTTCATTACCTCCATGGGATCGTCTGACCTCATCTTTTTCAAATGATGAGCCTTCTTAAATGCCTTAACTGTAAATCCACTCTTTGCCCACTCGTTTAGTTCCTTCTTCGAGGGCGGAATTACGTCGTCGTAGAATCCTTTGATTTTTACTTTTCCGGTTCGGGCATCGTAGATATCGCAGACTAACTGCATTAACTCTGCTATTGGATTTCGCGAGGCTCCTCCAGTTTCTCCGGAATGTGTATCAACCGTTCCCGTTTCGAGTCTCAGAATAAAACCCATCAAACCACGTAGTCCGGCGGAACTCGCAGGCCGATCGCGAGAAACCCAAACCGTGTCCGAAACAACTACTGAATCAGTACGTAGCTGGGGGGCCGCTTTGGTGATAATCTTTTCGAAGTTTGGCGAGCCAATCTCTTCCTCAAATTCCCAGAGAAAGCGAATGTTGACTGGAATCTCGGCTTCGATAGCGGCTTTAGCACCGTAAAGTGCCGAGAGTGCAGGACCTTTATCATCTGTTGTGCCTCGGCCGTAATAGGTATCACCTTCCCTTGTAAATACAAATGGTTCAGTGTTCCAGGGTTCAGTCTCCTTCGAGGCTGGTTGCACGTCGATGTGGTTGTAGACCGTAACTGATGGCAGACCGTTGCTTTTCCCAAAGATTCCGTGCACCACGGGATTCCCTCTGTCGGCCTGATACACCTCAGGTGTTCCGCCGAATTTCTTAATGGTCTCGACGGTTAGTTCAACACCTCGAGTTATGTCGTTTGCGTGTGCTGGATCTACTGAGATGGTCGGGATTTCAACAAACTCGCGAAGTAACCCCTCAAATTCCTGACGATGGTCGTTGGCAAACTTAGCTAAAGCGTCCCTCTTCACTGTTGCGGGCATTGAGGATCCTCCGGCGACTTGTCGTGCGAGAACTTGCTCATAATATACGAGTTAGGCATCAAAACAATAACGGCTGAATGTGGTAGTCATGCAAGGGCTTTGCACAAAAAGTGACATACCAACAGTACAGTACCGCGAGCGAAGCGACCGGATGGCACACTCAACGAACCAAACAACAGGATTTAGGCGTAATGTCGAGTGTGCCACCGCCGCGCTTCGCTCGCGGTACTGTAATGGAAGCTCGCGGGTCGGCCAAATTCGACTTTTGTGCAAAGCATGATTCAAACCTGCTATTCAAAGTCTCTTATATCTCGAAACGGTTTGTCGGCGTCGCTAAAATCCGGCCTGTAATAAAACGAGGCCCCATCGAATTCCTGGACCCAACCTTCATCCGCGTTCATTAACTCGAGCGAGGACACCGCTTTCATC
>DASROI010000411.1:0-25011 GCA_035646955.1 Pyrinomonadaceae bacterium | reverse complement strand
CAACCTCGAAACCGACATTCGTCTCTGAAACTATAGCGACTTCAAGTACTCGACTAAATCTTTCTTTTCCTGCTCAGTCAAACTCAACTTTTTGAAACCGTCGTAGTGGTTGACCACATCGAGCAAAGTTGGAAAGCGACCGTCATGGTAAAAGCCCCGTTTCATGTGTGAGAAGATCCCACGCAACGGCGATGTGCGATAAGAATTATCAGGAGCACGATTCGCATGGAAGTCGTCTATACCTATCTCCGAAGCTTTGTGAGTGTTCCAGCCTGGCTCAGTAAAGAGTGGCGGCACATGACATTGAGCACAGCTCGCCTTGCCGTTGAAGATTTTTTCCCCACGAGCCGCCGCCAGTCGATCAAAGCTGCCCTCTGGTGGCGTCGGCGGAGGGATCGCCAATTGATAAAACTGAAGCGCTCCCAGTTTCGCAGTCACCATGTCCGGATTGCTGCGCTTGTTTGCAAACCCCGCTCGAGCCGCGATTGGGTACTTTACCGGATCATTCAAGCGTGCATCGAAGAAAGTGCCTTGTCCCTGCAGTTCAAGGTTGGCAACGAAGGCATTCCAATAAGTGACGCCACCCCAGCCGCCACCCCATGTGTGCAGGTTCACTCCAGCCATCCCAAATGCAGGTGGGATGAGCACGGCGGCCGACTTTCCATCGGGCCGAAACGCCTTGCCGTCGAGATTCAACTCCGCATCGAATTTTCCTGGTCCCCAACTGGCAAGCACCTTCTTGACTGTTGCCTCATCAACTCCGAGCAGACTGGTAAGTGGACTCAAATCAGGAGCGAGTGACACGATGGCGCCCACATTTAGATCTTGATTGGACCAGCCGTCGAGACGGTGTCCAATTCCCGGAGCGAACGCGTCGTCAACCGTCGAATGACAAACCGCGCAACTGAGGCCGACGGCCTTGAGGCTACCGTTCGGGTTGAATGTTCCCTTCACTCCAAGAACCGCGTCGAGCTTGATTAGAGCTAATGTGACCGCTGGGTCGTCGAGGTCTACCTTGCCTTGCTTGATCTGATTGACCAGCGGTTGTGGCAATGCGTCCATGTCAACCTTCAGTCCCACAGCCAGCGCAGTTTTGGGACTAACACCAGGACCGATGCCACCAAACTTTGCGCCCTGTATGGCTTGATGAAGTTTGAGCTTGTCTGACCAGTAAGCCTCATCGCCGAACGTGTCGTAACGAAAGATCTGTTTTCCCTGGTCCATCATCAGGCGTGCGTTATCGCTAATCCGCCGGTCGAAGCTTTGTTCTTTTTGACCACGACTCTCGACATCAGCATCCTGAGCTTCGGTGCGGCTCACCAGATAGCCAAGCGCGAAAGTCAAAGTAGCAGCCAAGATCATGATTTTGGTTAACGTCATGAAATTCGGAGTTAGCTTAATTGCGTGGGTCGTTTGCGGCGTCGCCTCATCGGACGGTCTAACCGCGTTTTTGTTTTTTTCTGACATCGATGAATCTCCTTCGCATTGACTCAAATCGCGCTTGTCTCCCCGAACCAACAACAGAGTTTTCCCACTCCTCATCAGTCAGCGAATATTTGACGAGGCTTGCATCACTCCTTACGGGCTTTTGAGCGAAGAATACGCCTTTACTAGAATAAGTCAAGGACTAATTTGATTTATTGGCAATAACTAAGAAGAAGGGAGTAGGACTGTACGTTTCAGATCTCTAACCGCTCCGTTTTAGAACTTCGAACGGAGTGGAACTGAGACATCTCAACTCTTCCAAAGTGAAGTCTTCCGATCAATGAGCGACAGTTCGAACACCAAGCCGCAAACCGGCGCATAGTTGGCCCTTTCATTTTCTTTCATTACATGGGGCTATATTATGATGGCCAGTGCGAAATATCTGTGAATCATCACTATCATGAATGACACGCTTCAGTACCTAGTCAGGCATGGTTACATTGTGCTTTTCGCCTCGGTGCTGGCGCAGCAACTCGGGCTACCACTACCTTCCACGCCTTTCATCGTAGCCGCAGGTGCGCTCGCGCAAACAGGTCAGTTGAACTTCGGCGCGACGATCTTCGTCGCCTTCAGCGCAGCGATGATCGCAGACATTGTGTGGTTCGAGATTGGGAGGGTGCGCGGCACTCGCGTTCTTCAGTTCCTCTGTCGCATATCACTTGAGCCTGACTACTGCGTACGGCGCACCGAGAACACCTTCGCGCGATACGGCGCGAAGACCCTGATTGTCGGCAAGCTCGTTCCCGGTATAAGTGCTCTCGCTACCCCGATGGCGGGAGTCTACGGTCTAGCGCGCTCGCGCTTTCTGCTCTTTGACGGACTGGGCATACTGGTCTGGATTGGCACGTTTGAACTGCTCGGCTATTTGTTCAGCGATCAATTAGAGGATGTCGTTTCGTACGCATCGCGATTCGGCGGCTTGCTGACTATACTTTTTGTCGGCGGACTTGCGGCTTACGTAGGATGGAAATTCGCGCAACGACGCAGATTCCTTCGCTCGTTGCGAATAGCGCGTATCACCCCGGATCAGTTGAAGGCTGAGATGGATTCAGGCTCGGACCTTGTGATTGTTGACCTGCGCCATGCGCTCGAGGGCGAGGCCGAGCCGCGCACTTTACCAGGCGCGATGCGATTGCCTGCCGAGAATCTTGAAGAACGTGGAGGTGAGCTTCCGCACGGAAAGACTTTGGTGCTCTACTGCTCTTGACCAAACGAGGCTACGAGCGCCCGTGTGGCGCTTGCCCTAAAGCGCCAAGGAATAACAAACGTGCGACCGCTCGCTGGCGGGTTGGAAGGTTGGTTAGAACGCGGTTATCCCGTTGTGTCGACCGAGAGTTGACGTTCCTCCCTGTCGCTTAATAAGACCGCCTTGTTTTCAATCTTCACCTTAATGCATCTACCGAAATTTTCTGGTACGTAGTAGTATCTACGGGTCAAAAGTTTGGGACTTCTCAATCACTCCCATTCGACTAACTAAAACTCAATAGAATTCTAGAACAACAGGACAATCTGCATGATACTCCCACTGCGTTCCGAACGAGCTCAGATCTCCTCGCTTAGGCTCTGTATTCTATGCTGTCTCATTGTCACCATCACCTCAGCAGTTTCGTACGTTTTGCTTCCGCGTTCGGAAGCGTCAAACGAACCCGATTCCAGTTCTTCAACAGCGGGTGGTCCTGATCAAGTCAATGCAACTGCTGGCCTGGACCAGGCTAAGGCCTCTAACGCCGCAATCGAATCCTACGGACAGTTGCCTCTCAGTTTTGAGGCCAACCGCGGCCAGCTAGATTCCAGGGTCAAGTTCATCGCTCGTGGTCAAGGCTACGGAATATTCCTTACATCGCAAAGCGCGGTTGTGCGACTCGCTCGGTCCGTTAATAGTCAAACTGTCAACGCCACGAGGTCGGACGCTGAAGCGGTTCAGCCGCGATCGGACGAAGAAGTTGGTACGGTAACAATGCGCTTCAACGGCGCGAAGTCGGTATCGCATCCGGTAGGATTGGATGAACTACCAGGCAAAAGCAATTACTTCATCGGCAATAATCCCAGCAACTGGCGCACCAATATTTCCCAGTATTCGAAAATACGCTACCGGAATATTTATCCAGGAATCGATCTCGTCTATTACGGAAATCAAAGGCAACTCGAGTACGACCTCATAGTTGCACCAGGAAGATCTTCACGCCAGATTCGAATGAGTTTTGAAGGCACGCAGAAAATCGCCGTGGACTCGGGTGGCAACCTATTGTTGACCACAAAGGTAGGTGATATTCAGCTGCGCAAACCCTTCGCCTATCAGGATGTCAAAGGCACTCGAAAGGAAATTCAAGCCGGCTATCTTGTGAATGGTGATGAAGTTCGGTTTGAGGTGGGTGCCTACGACAGAACCCTGCCGTTGAAGATTGATCCCGTGATCGTTTACTCAAGTTTTATTGGCGGCACGAGTTTAGATCAAGGACTCGGCATCGCAGTTGATTCGCAAGGTAGCGCCTATCTTACAGGTAGCACGTCGTCAACTGACTTTCCTGTAGCTGGGGCTTTCCAGGCTGTAAAGGACTCGGTTGCGGACGCTTTTATTGTAAAGCTTAATCCGGCGGGGACGGCACTTGTATATTCAACATATCTTGGCGGAAATGGCGACGATAACGGCAATGCCATAGCCGTCGATTCTGATGGAAACGCTTATGTCACCGGTCTTACGGGATCAGGAAGCTTTCCCAGGACATCGGGCGTGTTTCAGGATGCGAAAGATGGCTTTCTCGATGCGTTCGTAACCAAGCTCAACCCTTCTGGCTCGGCTCTCGTATATTCAACATTCATCGGTGGCGACAACTCTGACACAGGGTTCGGCATTGCGGTTGACAATAGTAATCGAGCGGTCGTAGTGGGGCGTACTGACTCGACTCGCTTTCGCACACTCTCTCTACCAAACCAGAGGAGTGGTAATCCCGTTTATCAAAGCCCGGACGCAGGGGCACATTGGTCGTCAAGCTCAGCGGGCTTGACCGCAAGCTCAGTCAACTGTCTCACGCAGGATCCAACTACTGCTTCGATATTGTACGCTTGCACAACCATCGGAGTATTTAAAAGTGTGAACGCGGGCGCAAGTTGGAACGTCACCGGATCAGGTGCCCCAGTAAACGCACCACTCTCCACAAACGCCCTGGTTATCGATCCCTCAAACTCAAGTGTGATCTACGCAGCAGCAACGACCGGTATCTATAAGAGCACGAACGGCGGTGGCTCCTACACGCAAAAAAATACTGGTTTGAGCTCTCTCATTGTCTTCGCATTAGCTGTTGATCCAAATGCTCCATCTATTTTGTATGCGGGTACAACTTTCGGAGTTTTCAAGACCACTGATGGCGGCGATAGCTGGGTAGAAATCAACAACGGCACCAATTCAAGTCGCGTTAACAAGATTGTCATAGACCCATCCCAAAATCCTGCCCAAACAATCTACCTTGGGATGTCTAATCGTGGCGTGCTGAAAACGACAAACGGCGGTGCCCTCTGGACACCAATCAACACAGGTCTAAATAACTTCGCTCAAATCAACGCACTGGCAATTGATCCATTGAATTCGTCGACGTTATATGCCGGGGTCCCAGGGGCTCCGAGCGCTGTGTATAAGACGATCAACGGCGGAACTACTTGGATTCCCAGCGGCACCGGTTTGACAACTACAATCGAAGGGCAATCTTTCCCTCCGTCCGTCAATAACCTGGCCGTCGATCCCATCAACAGTGCGAACATTTATGCGACTACTTTGAGCGGTGGGATCTTCAAGAGTAATAACAGCGCAGGCACCTGGAACCAAAGCAATACCGGATTTGCAAACGTCACTGCTACTGCAATCGCAATCGATCGAACTAATAACTCAAATCTATATGCTGCAACATCGATAGGAAATGATGCGTTTGCGATACGCCTCGACACTTCCGGTAATCTCGATTACCTGATGAACTTTGGCGGCGACGAAAGCGATGAGGCACGCGCAGTGGCCGTTGATTCGACGGGCAATGCTTACTTAACTGGAATCACAAGCTCGAACAATCTTCCCGTCATTAATGCGTTTCAGCCGACCAACCGCGGAGCCACCGATGCATTTGTAGCGAAGCTCAACAGTTCAGGTTCAGCGTTCAGCTACCTGACATATCTCGGCGGAAGTAGTGCTGATCAGGCACGCGGGATTGCTGTCAGAGGCGATAGTGCATTTGTCATCGGGTCAACTAGCTCTTCCAATTTTCCTGTTGCTAACGCATTGCAGAACAATATTGCTTTCGGACCAGACGCCTTCGTGACCAAGTTGACTCCCGCCGGCAACGCATTGGACTTCTCCACTTACCTTGGTGGTACGGGCTCCGACCAGGCGTTTTCAATAGCAGTTGATGGAGTTGGAAACACATTTGTTACAGGCATAACGAACTCGCCTGATTTCCCAATCGTCAGCGCACCACAATCAACGCTGGCAGGCAATTCTGATGCTTTTGTTACCAAACTAAACCCTGCTGGTAGTGCGATCTCTTACTCGACTTACCTCGGCGGGACGGCTACCGATCAAGGTAATGGTATCGTCGTCGATTCGTCCGGTAATGCTTACGTCATTGGGACCACGTCGTCTGCGACCTTTCCGACCGTAGGTCCACTTTACCCTTATAAAGGAAACACTGACGCTTTTGTGACAAAGCTCGCGGCTGCAGCAGATGTCAAAGTGAGCATTACCGGCTCGCCGAATTCGACACCTTATGGCAGCAATCTTACTTATACGATCGTCGTATCCAATGCGGGTGAGATCCCAGCCGAACATGTAACACTTAGTAATACAGTTCTGTCAGGCACGGGCATTATCTCGATCAACACCAGCCGCGGAACGTGTTCAGGCAACCGGTTCATTACCTGCGATTTTTCTACCCTGGATCCAGGTGCAAGCGCGACTGTAACTCTCGTTGTGCTGCCGCCAGCCCTTACAACAATGACCGACACCGCCGTTGTTGCTACTACCACTCCGGATGCGACCAACAGCAACAATACGGCGACGCTCAATACTCCAGTTGTCTTCACCGACTTGATGGTGAAGAACACGTCGGCATTACGATTGGTGGAAGTAGGAGGGGTTAACACCTACATAGTAACGGTGACCAATAAAGGACCAGCTGCAGCTACGACAATTACTGTTAAAGATAATCTACCGCCGCAAGTGACGTTTGTGTCTTGCACCTCTACAGGTTCCGGGGTGTGTGGCGGCTCAGGCAACAACCGAACGATTACTGTTCCGTCGCTCGAGGTAGGTGCGTCGTTTACTGCCACCATCGCAGCGCGAGTTAATAACTCGGTCACGCCCGCTACGGTGATCAGTAATATCGCTTCTATTACCTCGGTGATCCCGGATATCAATCCGAACAACGATGCTCAAACTGCGACTACGACGGTCAAAGCTGCCGCCTCAACTCCGGCTCAAAACGGTTTGATCGCCTTTCACTCCGACGCAGGAAGCGGCACCTCAGGTACGAACGATGTTTACATAACAAATGCCGACGGAAGCGGTCAGACAAACATAACCTCTGAGGACTTGCAGGATAACAAGCAGCCAGTCTGGTCTCCCGACGGAAGCAAAATCGCCTACATCGCTACGAGCACAATTGACGACAGCGGTGTGTGGATCATGAATGCAGATGGAACAGGTCAAACAAAGGTAACCTCTTCGAGAAACTCTGCTAACGATCAAACGCCAACCTGGTCGCCTGATGGCACCAGGATCGCCTTCGGCGGCCTGCGTGCTCCCGATTTCAATTTCGGAGTGTTTGTTGTCGATATTGACGGCACCAATCTGAAGAGATTGGTCAATGGCAACGATCCCGCGTGGTCTCCGGACGGAACTCGAATAGCCTTTGGCAACGGATTTGGAATTGGAATGATGTACGCCGATGGGAGTGACGTAAAGACGATTTCACTCCCACGCGTTCCCTTCCCAGGATTCGGTTGGTCCCCCGACAGCTCGAAGTTGGTTATATCGTTACCTGAAAACACCAGTGCTGAAAATGCACTTTATATCGTTAATGCCGATGGAACTGGTTTAGTAAAAATAAACAATACCGATGGTGGTCGGAACCCCAGTTGGTCACCTGACGGAAGTAAGATCGTTTTCAATGCTTTTACCACGACAGGTGGGCTTCCCGGCGGGTGTTACACAATCAATATCAATGGTACGGGTCTGACCAGAATTAATGGCAGCCTGCCGAACATTAACTATCCAAACTGGCAACGTCGACAACCGAACGCATCGCCACTTCCCCCAACCATAAATATCTCAGGCAGGCTTACCAATTCCGCTAATGGAACAGGCGCATTTGCGTCAGTGAAGGTCACTGGAACTCAAACCCGAACCGTCGGAACCGACTTTAACGGTGACTATCGCATTTGGAATTTGCCGGCCGGTGGAAACTATACGGTGGCTCCAGTGATCACTGGCGGCACAACATCAAGTCCAACCAATCGGGTCTTTAACGGGCCCACCACAGATCAAACGAACGCAGACTTTTCACTGACATTTCCTCCGCCCCAACCAATCACAGGATTTGTAAAAGATAGTAATGGAGTACCACTACAGAACGTCAGAGTTGGTATCCGCAATTCGTTTCCAACCAGCGACACGTTCACGGATAGCAATGGATTCTTCAGTTTCAATGCGTTTCCGGGTTTTCAGGCGTTCCTTCTCTGCTTTCCCGAGGGCGCCACTGCCAACTACATCTTTGAGCCGCTGAGCATCTTTATTCAGAACAACAGTGGAAACAACTTCATTGGCCGACCAAAAACCGCCTCGATCAGTGGCACGGTCACAGTGGGCGGCGTTGGAAAGTCGGGTATCCAGGTCTCGACGGGAAGTCCACAATTTCAATCAACTACCACAGACGCAAATGGCAACTATACCTTCAACGGTGTCGGTGAAGGTGTAACAGTAACTGTGACCGTCAATTCACAGACCTATCCCTTCACACCTGGTAGTCAAACTTTGACGGTCAACGGACAAAAGACCGGAGTAAATTTTGCCGCGCCACTTAATCAATTCCTAATCTTCGGCCAGGTGTCTAATAACAATGGCTCGGGCATAGCAGGCGCAACGGTGACACTGAGCGGAGCGACCAATGCGGTCATACAAACGGATAACGGTGGCAACTATTCCTTTGGTCCACTACCCGCAAATGTCGGCTACACAGTCACCGTTACCAAGCCTGGTTACACTTTTGCCGGTCCCGTTGCGAACACTCAAAACTTGACCAGCAACACACAATTTAATTTTTCCGGCTTCCCCAACTCCCTGCAATTCTATTTCGACAGCACAAACGTAAGCGTCGGCGAAACCGATGGTAAGGTATCCCTGGTTGTTGTGCGGTCAGGTTTCTTGACTGACACCTTGAAAGTTGATTTCCGCACCAATGACGCAACTGCCGGACAAAGAACGGACTATACCGCTACGTTGGGAACGCTGACCTTTGCTCCCCAGGAGCAGGCAAAAACAATCGTTGTACCAATCAATGATGATGCCTATGTCGAAGGAGATGAGACGTTCACTGTGACTCTCCTCAATCCCGTCGGAGCATTCGTAGGTGAGGCGGGAACCGCGGTAGTTACGATTCAAAATGACGACACCGCGGCGCCGACAGTGAATCCATTAGACAATGCCGCCTTTTACGCACGCCAACACTATCTTGATTTTCTTAATCGAATTCCGGATGCCAGCGGATTAACATTCTGGTCCGAACAAGTTAGTGACTGCGGGCTCGATACATCATGCACAGAAGTTCGCCGCATCAACGTCTCAGCAGCTTTCTTCCTGTCGACCGAGTTTCAGGAGACTGGCTACCTCGTCGAGCGTCTTTACAAAACTGCTTACGGCGACGCGACTGGCACCTCAAACTTTGGACCAACTCATCAACTGCCGGTGCCGATTATTAGATTCAACGAGTTTCTGCCGGACACTCAGCACATTGGAAATAATTTGATCGTGGGTCAACCTGGTTGGGAACAATTGCTCGAGAATAACAAAGTCGCCTTCGTTTCTGAGTACGTAGCTCGTCAGCGGTTTGTTACTGCATTTCCCACATCAATGACGCCCGATCAGTTTGTCGATAGCCTCTTTAACAACACAGGCGTAACACCATCTGCAAGCGATCGTGGATTAGCTATCAGCGAATTTGCTGGGGCTACGAATACCGTTGACGCTGCAGCGCGGGGGCGAGCGCTGCGTCGCATAGCCGAAAATCCGACGTTTAGGCAACAGGAATTCAACCGCGCCTTCGTTTTGATGCAATACCTTGGGTACCTGCGGCGCAACCCAAATGATCCACAGGATACGGATTACAGCGGTTATGATTTCTGGTTGACGAAGCTAAATCAGTTTAATGGGAATTTTGTCAACGCTGAGATGGTGAAAGCATTCATCACCTCGAGTGAGTATCGCCAACGCTTTGGCCCGTGATTTTTCGTTGACATGCTGACTCGTGTGAATTGTTAGGTCACCTATCTCTGAGGTCGAAGGGGCGGTTCGGGGTTTAGAATCAGAGTGAGACTTACTTCCACCTCTGCCCCCGCGCCGACCGCGACGGTTTGCTTTACTGTCGGCATCCGATTCTTCATGCGGCTTCCTTTCTCGCCGGAGATTTCTACACTCATTGGTCCAATCACTAGCTCATATTCGCCGGGTATCAGATCCTTGATCACAAAGTGCCGCCGCGCGTCGAGGTCCGCGCGATAGAACCTTTGTGGATCGGCGTTGGTTGGTCGATACATCAGCCCCAGTCATCGACACCGCTTTTCTTTGTGTGTTTGACCAGGACATCAAATTTAGCAGCTTGATTCTGTGTTAACACCCCTTCGATCTTTTTGATGGTAGCAGCACGCAGCGGCCCAACTGCTTTCGCCATCTTATCGGAGTTACCATGCTCAGCTTTCTGTATTCTTCCACACTTCTCGGCAGATTCTTTGTAAATAGCTGCAATTTTCGTGGTCTGCTCATCTGTTAAGTTCAATGCATGCTGCAAACCCTTCGCTTTTTCTCCGGGTTCGGCTGTCACGTGCTTAACGCCCGCATAACTCACTCCTGTGAATCCAACCAACAGGCAACACATCAGCGATATTTTTTTCATGCTTCGTCGCGTGAAAAAATCGATTTAACTATTACGAACCCGGTACAGTACCGCGAGCGAAGCGACCGGATGGCACACACGACATTACGCTAAATTCTGATGGTTAGTTCGTTGCGTGTGCCATCCGGTCGCTTCGCTCGCGGTACTGTACTGTTGGCTCGAACTCAAGATTAGAGTTTTTGTGCAAAGCCGTTGCTCATTGATTCAACGCCATCGACGATGATGACAGGGACTAGTTTTCTCGGCACGAGTCCCGCCGGTTCTGTTGCCCAAGATGGCACACACGACATTACGCTAAATTCTGATGGTTGGTTCGTTGCGTGTGCCATCCGGTCGCTTCGCTCGCGGTACTGTACTGTTGGCGCGAACTCAAGATTAGAGTTTTTATGCAAACCCGTTGCTCATTGATTCAACGGCCATCGACGATGATGACAGGGACTAGTTTTCTCGGGCACGAGTCCCGCCGGTTCTGTTCCGCAAGATGGCACACACGACATTACGCTAAATTCTGATGGCCATCCGGTCGCTTCGCTCTCGGTACTGTACTGTTGGCGCGTTACTTTTTGTGTAAAGCAACCGACGCACAGAAAACACCGGCGGGCACGAGTCCAGCCGGTTCCCCGAGAGAACTGATGAGTCTGTGCGTTTACGGGAATCCCGGCGCTTTTCCATAACCAGCACCAGAGCAAGGTGCTTCGTCTGTTGCTCGATGTTGCCCATGACGGTATAGGCAGAAATCTGGTTTGGCGCAACCTTCTCCCGAACACGGCTTTTTTACTTTCAAGCCATACTTCAACCTTCCTAGAATCGGAACTTTAATGACATCCCGAAGAAAATGAAAATCATTCCTCTTAGTTTCGCAGCCGGTGGGGTCTGGTTCCGGACATCTTTCGCACTCGTTGTTGAAAACTATTTGATACTTGTTACCTCGTTCGAATTTATAGACCGGTTCTGAGTCCTGGTTGAGCATCAGCGCCACATCATTTTGTGAGTCGATCGCAGTCGCCATATATAAAGCTATGTGTCCGTAATCGTCGATCAGATCATCCTGGCACTGTTCAGCGTTAACTCGCCAAAACGTGGTCGAGGTACGAACGCGCGTATAGAACGTCCCCGTAAACACCGCCAATCTAGTTCCACGCACACGGTTTAACCCATATGGTTCGGGATAGAAATCCGGCGTGTGAAGATCTGGCATCCATCTGAAGTCGTACTTATATGTAGAATCATCACTATTCCGGTCAAACGGCTTCGAGTCCACTTCAAAGACGTTTGGAGTGGCACCTTGAGGACCAGAATCCACCAACCTAAACCGGTCGTTCCTGCCTGGATCTATACACCTATCCGGTAGGCAGTTCTGAAGGTTTTCAGGAGGATTCTTGTAAATCTGAATCTCGAGTTTATGGCTGCCGGTTCCGGGATGAAAGACAACATCCACAAACCTATTCTCAAATTGACTGTCGTTGTAGGCAAAACCTGCTAGCCCAACGTAGACGGCAGTGACGAATGCATCGGGCTTAGGTTCGACGTGTGTTATGGGCCATTTCAAGGACACTGTTTCAGCATCAGCTTTGTCGCCCGATTGCGCTTGCCGTCGATTCGAGGGCCTTCTCCTTGTTTGGGCGAATAGCGTTAATTCTGAAGCAGCGATGAATCCAGCAGCACCTGCTCCGAGTTGCAGCAAGTAATCACGTCTGTTTATCGTTGACATGTGAGTGCCTCCTCTTCCGAAAGCCGCACCCTAACGATCAGATCGAGCGCGGCCCAGTCGTAATTCCCACAACGAATTCCGGCTGTTGGTTGACTAACGCTTCCAGCTGTGAGCGTCGCAGCGCTTCAACATCCGAAAAACGTGATCTTGCTGCGATGGCTGTGAAAGCTGATTGTTAAACTTGCGGTTGCGAAAGATTGACGGGCCAGCGGTTCGCAATTCGTTTTATCTTTCCGGCATTCGACTCTCAAAACCCCGCGTCGCCACCTATCACTAGGAACGCGGCCCAGTCGTATTGAGAATTCGACTGTGAGTTGTGAAGAGCTTCCAGCTGCGCGCGGCGCAAAGCCTCAACAGTGGAAACGTGATCTTGCTTACGATGTTTGTGAAAGCTGATCATCAAATTCGCGGTCGGGTCAGATTCCACTGGCCATAGGCTTGCCACCACAAGTGGCACGCCGGCGGCGATGAATGGTCGCGCCAAACCTATGGCTCCTTCCCCGCGATAAACTTTCTCAACCCCAGTCTGACAGGCAGAGAGCACCACGAGGCGCGTCCGATCAAGCTTCATCCGAAAAATATCTGCCGCCGTTATGTATGAACTTGAGGCGTGATGCATTTCATTTTGGTCCGCCGAGAGCAGAAGTCTTGATAGCATCGGCGATTTATCATCTGACACGGCGTGCGTTGCGAAGTGAACAACGTCCGCCGACGTGAGAGCAGACGTCACTCGCGATACCACGGCCGCATCGCCAGTTAACGCAGTTGCGTTGTAAAGACTCGCGATCTCGTCCGCCTCCCGTTTTGCCGAGGGAAGATCTGGTAAATCGGCGAAGCGAGGATTGCCAACAGCCAACAGGCGCTCTGAACCAACCGGTTGCCTGAGCTTTGCGTTTTCCGAACTGGTGATGAATACCGTTGCGCTTGGTGCTGCTTGCAATGTGTAGTCTTCGATTAAATATCGGCCGGTATCAGGTGAAACCAGTGAAGCGAATGGAAGTAAGTTAAGTTGGCCGTCAGGAATAATGCAGAGTTGAAGACTTCTATTAAGGTAGCCTTCAGCAGGCCCGATTAACGCCGCGTACAACTTCTTCGCCTGACTGGTGACCTCGTCCATGTTGGGAGAGGCGCGGGTGAGAAGCTGCAAATATCTTTCTGTTTCCTGGTTCAGATCATCTCTGGTGATTGTGGCTACAGCCGGCTTAATCGAGTCTCGTGTGATCACCCAAATGATTGTCTTGTCACCGAGTACTGAGTACTCCAGTAACTGCATATGCTCCGTCAGCTTGTTCTGGATTTCTCTTGCGGTCAAAGGCGGTGTGACTGAGGTGAGTCTCAACTCCGGATTCGCCCGATCACCCGAAAATCGTGCGCCGATAGCCATCATCTCATGCAGTGAGCGAGCCCTCGATACCTCGGCGAAATCGAGTGCTTTAACTCCGTCGTTCTTCCTGGAATACTCGAAATCAATTGCTAAGTCGTATGTATCCTGCTCCGTGTCAAAAAACTTATTTCGCAACCGTTCTTCTGAGATCTTTTCGCGGTTTTGTTCGAACCAAAAAAGCATCGAGTTAAGTTCGGCCTGGGCCGCGTCGTTATCGCCCAACTGCATCAACGCAAGCGTCTTTCCTTTGTGTACCTGGTATCGATAGATGTCCATCCCTAACTGCTGATACAGAGAAAGAGCTGTATCAAACGAGGCAATTGCTTTTTTCGGATCTCCGGTTTCGCGGTAAACCCTGCCAAGGTTCATTGCAGCATGTGCCAGTACATTCGTGCGCGTCCGCTCGTCAGTGATCTTTTGACCTTCCACACGAGCGAGCTCACTGCTTTTCATTGCCTCAAGATAGTTACCAAGATGTTCCTGGATCAGAGACAGGCGGTCATACGAGCGGGAAGCTTGCAATGGGAGTCCGGCGGTCGTTGCTAATCGCAGGGCTTCTTTTTCAAATAACAGGGCTGAGATGGGTAGGCCAAGAAAGTAAAAATCAAGAGCAGCTTCGTGATAAAAAGGCCAGGTAATCTTAGGGTCTGGGGGTAGTTCTTCCGCTAAAGTTAAAGCGTGGAACGTGGCACTTAACGACTCACTGTAGTCGCCCATGATCAGTCGCATCGAAGTGCTTGCTTGTAAGCAGCGTACAGAGTTTGCGTTGTCCTGGATCTGCTGAGATAGAGCCAAACCTTCGTTCGCTCGTTCCAGGATTTTAGAAAACTCGTTCTTGCCATTAAGCGCATCAGCCTGGGCCATCAACGCTTGCGCAAGCATCGACTTATAGTTTTTTGAGGCAAAAATCGGCTCCAGACGTTGGAAGATTTGCAACGCCTTTTCTGATTCCTGGAGACGAAGATAGCAATAGCCAATCCAGGCTTGCACAAACAGCTGATTGCACTCATCTCCTGATTCTAGAAATTTCTGATCAGCCAGGGAGAAGATCTCAACTGCTTCGTTGAACTCAGACCTGTTGTATTGGTCAACCGCCTGCTTGATTAGTTCACGCCCTTCAGCGATCCGCTCTCTTTGAAGCACATTTGCTGTTCTCAAGGTCCGAGCGAGATCACGCGTGAATGCATCGCCGACCTTCGCTTTCTCGACTTCACCGGCATATGTGATCTTTTGTAGTACAACCGCCGCTTCCTTATTACTAGCTTGCGCCGGCAACCGAAAGAGTTCATCGAGCAGCGACTCAACGATTAGGTTACCTGTACGTCCGCGGCTGGGGCTGAGCGCCAACCATGCCGCATCCTTATTGCCAAATTCATAAGCGCTCAAGAAATCCTTGAAGAGATCTTCTTTGGTTTGCAACGCTCTTTTCTTTTTCTCGTCAAGCAGCTGAAGTCGCCGGCGCGCTTCCTCTGCCCAGGGTGATTTAGAATCCCGGTTGAGATATTCATGCCAGTCGTTCTCGGCTTGCGAGTACAGAGTCATCTGTTCTTCGCAGAGAGCACGATTAAAAAGAGCTTCGAGTGAGTTCGGGGTCATTTCGAGCGCCTTGTTCAGATTCTCTAATCCGCGACCCAGGCCCTCCATGCCTTTCCCAAGATCGGCTTCTCTGTCCAGCTTTCCCTTCTCCAGCCATGCTGCACCAAGATCAGCGTAAAGTTGGGCGTTACCTGGATCAGTCTTGATTGCGGCATCGAACTGCTCGATGGCTTTACCAAACTCTCTTTTCGCCAGGAAGACTTGGCCCAATGCGTGGTGGACCGGTGGAGAGGGATTCTTTTTGAGGGCCTCTAACAGTGTGAGCTCTGCCCGATTCAGTTCATTCTGATCCACTTTCTCTGTCGCGGCACCGGCACGCTTAGTCAGAAACGGAGCATAATCAAGATTCGAAATGCGCGCCTCGAGGGGACGTTCTTCACGATAGGCAGCATTCAGCGCTATGAGACCTCTTTCAACATCAGATTGACGATAGAAAAACTGCCAGGCGCCAATTCCAATTACGAGAAGCGCAACCGCGAAAACTATCGCTCTCGCGGATGACGAAGAGAGGTGAAACCAGCGCTGCGAGAAATGTGCCGTCTCACTTGTACGTGAAGGAGATGCTGTGTGCGCCGAGACATAACGGTCGAAGGCGCGAGCGAACTTAACTTGTTCAAAGCGTTCTGGAGTAACTAGAAAGTTTTTCTCGAAACGGGAGCGTAATTCTGGACTTAGCTTTTGGGTCAGGTACTGGTCGATGACCTCATCCTCAATCATGAGCAGCTCTTCAAACAGCTCATCATCGGTGAGCATCATTTTTTCGATCGCTTCGCTCTCAGCCTCATCAGTCTCTCCCAGTACGTAACTCTTTATCCTGGTTTGCATTTCGAGATCTGGCTTCATTGTCTAATCTGACCGCTCTAGGCCCCTCATTTAATATGCGAATTTATTGGAAATCTTTCAGTTCACGGGTAATTGCTCCATACAGGTAGTGACGCACTTTCGAAGAAGCAGGCGAATCCGGTGTGCTCTTATTCTCAACGCGTTGACGCCGATACCCAACTCATCGGCAAGCGCCTTGCGGTCATCGATCTTCGCCTTCTTCTCGTTCTCGTAGTAGCGCAGCACCACTTGCCTGCTCGTCTCAGTTACTGTCTCCATGCAGCGGTCGAGGCATTGGTAAACATTCTCATCGTCATCTTCACTCACGTCGTTTGTCAGAGGTGGTGTCACCTTGTTCTGGGTGCGCAAATACTCCTGGTGCACTTTTCTTGCTACGCCATAGAAATAAAGAGCCGGTTCTCCTTCATAATTCGACGCAATCTCGGCGACTTTTGACGTCACCCGGTTGATAGTTTCGTCAGCAAGGTCCTCAGCTTCCACACAGCCCCGGCAGGTAAAGATCTTAATCAAGCGCTGTCGGATAAGTTCGTATTTCCTGGCAGCTTGATCGCGATCGTTGTCCAGCCAACTGAGTAGTTGATCGAAGCTTTCCTGAGTGGTGTCCCACTGCTTTTTCATGGAAAGGAGGTTCCTTGTTACAGCCTTTGAGTTAAAGACTGCAGCAGGCGACGCTGTACAACGTTAATAAGATACCCAGCGGCGGGTACACACTGGCTTTAGATAGAGATTGATCTTGGGAAACCGGCCGACAAACTTTGAGTATTCTGCTTGTTTGGGTGCGTCGGTATTGAAGACGCATAAAAATCAGCTGTGAAACGCGTTCAGAGTAAACGCGGTCTTAGGAGTTGTCAACGAGCTTCGAGCTTTGCCGATAACTGATCCTCATCTATTCAACTCCTGAAAGGTTTCCCCCTTTGGATCATTTACGAGTGGGTGGTGAATGTGAAAAACCTATTCGACTATGTAAAGGATAATTTATGAGTACGAGATTACCAGAACCAACTGCTATCGTGACTGCCGCTACAGTTCCACCTGCGCCAATAACACTTAACGCGATCCTTGGTGGAGGAGAATCAGGCGAAACTGGAGCGAGCAGTTAAAGATTGGCTTTATGCCAGGAGGCCTCATGCTTCAAAACGCATGATCGTCACCGCGCCAGATGCATCCTCTATTTCCAACGACTTATCGATTCCCTGGTTAGTCTCGAGCTGCACTCGTTTCACATCCGCAATCGAGTGTGTCATATGGTTTTGAGCTTGGGACTCCAGCATAATCTCTATGTTTGGTCCACGTTTACCATCCAGCTCGAAATCGATCCCAGACAAAAGCAGTCCGTCTTCGAGCCAAAAATCCGATTCATCGTCTTTAGCTGGTCCAAGCACTTCAAGTCTGGTTGGTCGCAAGTTATTGCGCTCGCCGAAAGCAATTAAGTCAGTTTTCAATGATGAGGGCTCAATGGTATGTCGCATGATGACCTCCTTAAGTTTTCACCGTCTGCAAACTCGTTCAGTCGCAAAACCAATTCCTCCAACCCCTCAAGCGGTCGTCGCTTTTTCGGGGATTATTTCAATCGGAAGCTTCGAGCTATAAAGTCCATCTGTTCGCGCACGCTTTGAAGTTTGTCCTGTGCGACTGTAAATCGCAGAGCATAAAACGTCCTCTTATCCAGCTGAAGGTAATAGACTCGCCCGGCCATCGGCCGCCCGCTTCTAATATATTCGTAAGAGAAAGACGTGCCACTGACGTAACCACGAAAAGCTTCGCCCTTGCCATCGTTACAGACCACATATCCAGGTAAATGTTGAAGGTTCCGTTGCTCATCCGACTGAAATAAGTCTGCGCCAGTTTTTTCAGAATCAACTAGTATCTTAGTGAGGCGCAAATAACCGTTAGCTTCATCATTTCCGTTCACAAATTCCACATGCTGATGTACATCGACCCGTGACACGACACGCCATGTTGCCGAGGGTAGATCTATGACGTATTCCACACTATCTCGTGCGAAGGTCCAACCTTGTGCTAACGCATTAAGAGAGTTAAAACAAACCAACGTCAATAGTATTAGAGCTTGGCGCATACTAAATGTCCTTCGGCAGCTTTGGACACAGGTCGATCGTCGAAGGAATGAGCGTTAACTGCCGTAAACACTCACTTCGGTGCCAATCGGCATAAGACTGCTCAACTCTTTTGCGGCGAACATCGGTACTCGAATACAACCGTGGCTGGCCGGATAAGTTGGGACTGACAAGCTCCCATGAACTGCAATACCGTTAACCGAGTTCCCAAAGGCGTTGCTCGGCCTGACGTCGTTCGTTCATTCCTATCGCCTGGCGTGAATGGGTGACGACGGTTGATTTGGCACCGACGTAAAGAGTGTTCCCAAAGGTCACCAATAAGAGCAAAGCTATGGGCCATATGCGAAGAAAGAGAGCCGCTTCCCTTTCGAGTTTTTCAGTTGGCGATGACATCAACCAGCTCCGGAAGAATGGCGGAACGAAATCGGAGGAGGGTCGTAACACCATCTCCTGATGTTATCGCTAGTACGGCATCCACTTCTTCGTCTGTCTGTTCGAGACTGACCTGGGTTGGATGAGAAATGGAATGTGTAATGTGATCGTCAGGCTTGGCGCCAGTCATGATCGTGATGGTATTGCCTTCTGTTTCGTTCCAATCAGCCGTAATGCCTTCGAGTGCAAGTTCTCGTTCTTCAACTTGCGCTCCGATTTCAAGACCGAAAATTTCCAAGTTCACTAACCAGCCTTCGTGTTTTCGACTGAAGGTATCAAAGAATCCAGTCCATTCGGTTTTGGGAATCTCTTTCGTTTTCATCACTAACTCACTTTCACGATTCCATAGCTCAGCAAGATTATGGCGCACCCAATGCTCTGTTATTTCTCGGACTCCTTTGTTTGTGGTGTCCGCACGATCTCGACGGAACACTTCGCATGATGAACCACAGCACTTGATACTGAGCCGAGTAAGAGACGGCTCCAGGCACCAAGGCCCCTTGAACCCATCATGATGAGATCGGCACCCCAACTTTCAGCCTCGTCTACAATCACTTGTCTCGGTGAACCCTGAATAATTACGCTGCTGATCTTCAAGCTCTCATCTGCGATTGCTTTTAGTTTGGTCAGAGCGTTATCTATGACCGCCTGTGCTGCTTGACGAACTGATTTGTCTAGCTCTTCAAAGTAGTCAGCCGAGACCGCCCAAGGTTCCATTCCCACCGGTACTGGTATTTCGGCCGCGGTAATAACCTTGACTTCACTTCCGGGTGGCCATGGTCGTTTTGCGAGTTCCTCGACTACGGAATCACTGTAAATCGAACCATCAACGGCTAATAGGATTTTCATTACACACTCCTTCACTACCCGCTACTACTGCAATCGCGGGTTTACGGTCGCAGATCCTTGAACATTCACCTTCCGGAGTGTGCATGCAGTATGCCAGCGTCTTCTCAATAATTTGCGGATTGTCAACTACTTCAGGCTGATAAACTGCGCGGTTTTCCCCACTCCTGCGAGTTTTGACAGCCGCTTGCCTTCCAGCCGCTCAAAGTGATTTTGATCGAAGGGCGAGTTTTTCGGCACCGGAGCTCGCATGGGCATACGCGTTGCTCTTAAGGCTCGATGCGGACACGCAATCGCTGGGTGATTGGTAACTACGAGGACTGATGACTACGATTTTGAAAGCGGCAGGTACCTACTTTGGCCTGGTGTTCGGCATCGGTTTCATTCTTGGTCCAATTCGGTCTACGTGTCACCTCTAGCACGGGTTCTGGGTACCGTTGAGCCTTCGAAAACCGATTGGCTAATCGTCAGCTTCTGTGTGATCGCGCTAATCATAATTGTGGAATTAACAATAGCGGCTGTCAGGTGGACGAGAACGCCGTTCGAGCCTCATGTACTCGAGGTTAGCTAGAGAATTTGTGGTCACATGAAAGGACAAATAAACGAGGCACGATGGATTGCCGTTCTAGCAGCCACTGCTATCACTCTCTATCTCTGCTGGCTAATGCTCAAGCCGTTCATTACGGTGCTGGAATGGGCGGCGGTATTGGTGATTGTTTTTTATCCTGCCCACAAACGCCTGGCCAAAAAGATTAACCGCCGCGGACTCTCCGCTCTAATCTCATCCATCCTGGTGGTAGTGATGATCGTTGCGCCGGTTACATTCATTACCATCGCACTGGCAAACGAATTGGCGGCCACGGTTGGCGATCTGCCGGTAGCGGTGGGCCAGCTTTTTGATCCTGGTACTCCAGTACTCGGAAAACTATCTGAATGGATCCACAATCACCTTGCGTTTGACTTAGCGAGCTCGCAGGCGTTTATCGTCGAACAATTAAAGACAGCGGGTACAGCACTGCTCGGAAGGAGCATGGATCTGATGGGAAATATTCTCGGCGGCATAGTCAAAATATTTTTCGTCATTTTCACGATGTATTATCTGTTTCGCGATGGCGACAAAATTGTGAGGGCCCTACCCGATGCGCTCCCTCTAAACAGGGCCCAGAGCGAGGAGATTATTGCACGCACGGGCCAAGTAGTCAGCGCAAGCGTTAATGGGGTAGTGACCATTGCGGCACTTCAGGGAGTCCTTGGTGGTCTAGCATTTTGGATATTGGGTGTTCCCAACCCAATCCTCTGGGCGACTATACTCGGGTTCATTTGCATGATTCCGATTGCCGGTTCGTTTTTCGTTTGGCTTCCAGTCTCGATCTATCTGGTGATGACAGACCATTGGGGTAAAGCCATTTTACTGGGGCTGTGGGGGCTGCTAGTCATCAGCACAATCGACAACTTTCTGCGGCCGAAATTGATCAAGAACCAAACAAAGCTACATGAGCTTTTCGTTTTCTTCTCAGTCTTGGGCGGGATTAGTGTTTTTGGTTTACTCGGGATTGTACTCGGACCAGTTATTCTCGCCATCACTCTCGGTCTTCTGCAAACATTCAAGCAAGAAAACTACGAGGTAAATAGATTCGAGGACGAGGCAGACCTGGTTGGACCATCTATTGACTTGCCACATAGTTTGCATTCGATCCAGGATGGAGTGAAGACAAAATGAATTAGTTCGTGTGATTCGTGGATCGTTCCTTTGTCCAGAAAACTAAGGACAATCCTAGAACTCACACTAACTAACCCGAACCAACACCCCGGCTCGAGCTAAATCCGACTTTTGAAAGCCCTGTCGAAAGGAAACACACAATGCCCTTATTCCACCGTGAGCGACACCGGACACAAAATATAGGTTGGCTCCGAGCAGCAGTCCTGGGCGCGAACGACGGTATTGTCTCGACTGCTAGTCTGGTTATCGGCGTGGCCACATCCAACGCAACACATTCCGGAGTGTTGGTGGCAGGTGTCGCAGGTTTGGTCGCAGGAGCAATGTCGATGGCTGCGGGTGAGTATGTTTCGGTCAGCTCTCAATCGGATACTGAGCGAGCGGACATCGAGCGTGAACGAACCGAACTCGCACTGGATGAAAATAACGAGAGAAACGAGCTTGCAGCTATTTACGTCCAACGGGGACTCGATTTGGCCCTTGCAAATCAAGTCGCAGAACAACTAATGGCCAAGGACGCGCTCGCAGCACACTCACGCGATGAACTTGGCATTTCTGAAACGATCAGCGCGCGCCCTATTCAGGCGGCCATTACCTCCGCCCTAACGTTCGCTGTTGGTGCGGTGTTGCCTTTGATCGTACTTGTTATCGCGCCTGCGACGAACCTCGTGCCAGCGGTTGCAGCAACCTCCCTATTCTCTCTCGCACTTCTGGGCGGCCTGGCAGCATATACAGGCGGGGCTCCAATACTGAAAGGAATATTCCGTGTCACATTCTGGGGAGCTCTGGCAATGGCAATAACAGCCGGGATCGGAGCTTGGTTTGGAACGGCTGTCTAAAAACTCCGGATCAAAATTAAATTCCCGACTGCGAGATACTTACTCTCACTAGATACGACCGGACCTTTCAGTTTGGCTTCGTCCGAACGACTTCGACCGAACAATGCGCCCGGGCCGCAACCGCGGATGAAACGCTTCCAAGTACAAATCTCTCCAGCCGATTGCTGAATCCAGTTGAGCCAACGAAGATGCAATCTGCGCCCCACTCTTCAGCCGCCTTAGGCAGTTCGCGTTTTGGATCACCGAGTTTGAGCATTCTCGTTACTTTGATATCGACCCCGTGTAATAGCTCCTCAGACTGCGCCGCAATCTTTTCAACCCAGGCAAGTTCCGCTTTGTTATCTTCCTCAATTGTCTCAGCCAACGGTGGAATCAAGTCTCCAACGAAATCTGGAATGAAGGGATCGTCAACTACGACCAGCGCTACCTCGCTTCGCGGCGGCCAGTGCCGAGTTGCAACCGCTTGAACTGCCGCCTTGCTTCCCGGCGAACCGTCAATACCAATCATGATCCTCACGGGAGAATCTGATTCTTCAACGCGACCACGGGCAATCCGGACCGAGCAGGATGCCTCAGTCAAGACTCGTTGCGAGACACTCCCAAGTACAAAACGGCCGAGAGCTGTTCGCCCATGAGAGCCGACAACGATGAGGTCAGGTTTCCACTCATCTGCCTTCGATATCAGTTCCCAGGCCGGTGATCCCGAGCCAGACTCTGCAAACACATGCCATCCGGGAAAGTTCACTTTGAGTCGCTCACGCGCATGTTCGGCCGAGGCACGAGCTGCTTGCACGGCTGCTGAAGTTCTGGCATACACCCGCTTAAGGTCGTCAGGGACTTTGACTTCCTTCGCCAGCTCGACGATTTCGTCACTAGATGGCGGCGGTGGCGGGAGCCACACTTCAGCGACCGAAAGAACGTGAGCCTCAACGTTCTCCGTTAGGCCGGCGCACTTAAGATCATCGAGTGCCGCGTCCGCGCAGTTTGAGCCGTCATAACCGATGAGTATTTTCATAAGTTCCGGCATTCGCAACTCCAATCGGCATGGACCACTAGATCTACCCCTTCAGTCTGAGGTTCAAAAAATCACCTTCTCTTCACATCAATAGAACGGCAATACGCGTACCGAGCATAGCGCCACATTTTCTGGTTGCAAAGCGTGTGAGACCGTTTCGCTGATGAGAATTCTTGCGCAGGTTCACCCGCTATCGTGGGTGTCTTTTCACAGTAATGGAAAGCTTGAGTTAACCGGGGCGGGTACTAATAATCTTTCAAAGCCACCAACGGATCAACCTTTGCAGCGCGACGAGCGGGAATCCAGCACGCGGCGAGAGAGACCAGCAGCAACAAAATCGTAATGGAGGCAAAAGTCAGCGGGTCAGTCGCTTCTACCTCGTAAAGCAACCCCCTCATCAAACGAGTCAACACAAAGGCCGCAATGAGACCGATCACAGCACCAACCAGTGCAAGGCTCATGCCCTGCCGGATGATGAGTTTCAACACAGTCCGACGTTGAGCACCTAACGCGACGCGTATACCTATCTCTCGAGTGCGTTGACTGACGAGATACGAGATAACACCATAAATTCCGGTCACCGCTAATACGAGTGCCAACGTTCCCACGACAAGGAACACGAAAGTCCGGAATCGGGGCCGCGCCACCGACTCGGAAAGCAAATCTTCCATTGTGTGCACGTTGGCAATGGGTAGATCTTTATCGAGGGACCAAACAGCCTGGCGCACACCAGTAGTAAGCAGTTGTGGCTCTGAAGAACTGCGAGCAACGATGTAGGTATCAGACCAAGCATCCTGTTGGTAGTGCTCGTAATAGGCTGGTTCCGCAGCCACATCAAGCCCCGCATATTTAACGTCACCGACAACACCCACGATTTCCATCCACGGATTCTTAGGTCTTTCTGGTCCACCAATTTTCATTCGTTTGCCGAGCGGGCTTTCGTGCGGGAAGTAACGGCGTGCGAAGGTCTCATTAATAATGACCACGCGTGGTTTGTCCGCGCGATCCATTTCTGCGAAGTTGCGCCCCGCCAGAAGTGGAATACCCAGTGCTTCAAAGTAACCTGAACTGACAATGATAACGGGTGAACTGGGCTCACCTTTACTCGGTGGGGCACCTTCGATAGTGAACGTGTCGCTGATTGAGAGAAGATTCGGCGGCAGGCTCATACCGACTCCAGCAGCCTCAACACCAGGGATGTTTAGTACACGGGCAATTAATTGTTCGTAAAAGGTGTTGACTTGCGCCGGTTCCTTATAGCGCGCGGATGGCAAGCTGATCTCAGTGGTCAGTATTCTTTCAGGAGCGAAGCCTGGCGTAACACGTTTCAGCCGCAGGAAGCTGTTAAGCATTAATCCCGCGCCGGCGAGAAGCACGATCGACAAAGCCACTTCCGCGATCACCAGCAACTTTCGCGTTCGGCGCCAGGTTGGGCCTCCGTTGCCAGCTTGGGGTGCCTTACTCAAGTATTGGCTCAGGCCAGTGCGAGACGCTTGCCAGGCAGGGATCAAACCGAAAAGCAAACCGCTTACGAGCGAAAGAAAGGTAGTGAAAGCGAGTACGCGAGCGTCGATCGAAACTTCGTCCAGTCTTGGAAGATGGGTCGAGCCAATCGTCCGCAACAGGTTTAGCCCCCACCACCCAAGCAGCACACCGCCTGCAGCACCAACAGCTGCCAGCAACAAACTCTCGGTGAATAATTGTTTCATTATTCGGCGCCGACCAGCGCCCAAAGCCATTCGAATCGCTATTTCCGAACCACGATTGGCAGCTCGTGACAGTGAGAGATTCGCCACGTTCAAAGAGGCAATAAGCAATACAAATGCTACGCCTCCGAATAGAAGAAACAACAAACGACCTACGTCACCTATGATCGCGTCTTTAAGCGATCTTGAAACGAAAGTGGTTTCTGCATTAGTAAG
>DASROI010000410.1:0-3218 GCA_035646955.1 Pyrinomonadaceae bacterium | reverse complement strand
GGTGTTAGCTCGTCCGCCCTGCTTGAGAACCTCGTTTAGATCCACGCGGGTTGCCTGCCACGCTGGTACAGAACCAAAGATCAGACCCGCGATCGCGGTCGCTACAATGGTGAAGAGCAGAACAGGCATACTGATTCTGATGTTCGCTTCTATCGGAAGTAGATTAATCGGTAGCATCACAACGATCACATCTATCAGAAACCTGGCGAGAAGAACACCGAGGACGCCTCCCACAACCGACAGCATCAGGCTTTCAGTCATTAGTTCGGCGAAAATTCGTGTTCGTGTTGCGCCAAGAGCTGCTCGCAAACCAACTTCACGCCGTCGACTGATGCCTCGAGCCAACAAGAGATTGGCGACGTTGACGCAGGCGATCAACAGCAAGAATCCAACCGCTCCCTGGAGTAACCAAAGTCTTCTTTGTGTGGTATCTGGAAGAAAATTCAGATGTAAAGGCTCAACGCTGATGCCCCAGTTTGTGTTTGACTTGGGAAACTCCTGCGCGAGTTGTGCGGCGATGTTGTTCATTTCAGCTTGGGCCTGCGCTCGCGTCACGCCGTCCTTAAGCCGGCCCATCACTAGTATTGAATGGTTGTCGTGATTGATCTGATCCGGTTTGAACGCGAGCGGCACAGTCACTTGAGCATTGCCACGATCCGCGGAACCGGGAGCAAGGACTCCCACTACCGTGTAAGGACTAGCGTTCATTCGTATCTGTTTGCCGACGATGTTGGGGTCTGCTCCGAAATGAGTACTCCACAGACGATGCGTGAGGATTACAACCCGATCGTTGCCCGGCTGACCTTCTTCAGGAACGAAATCGCGTCCCAGGAACATCGGAGATCCCAACATGTCATTAAAGCCAGGGGTCCAAGCCGTTCCCTGCACCTGTTCGGGACGATCGTTAGTAGCGAGGTTGAATGATCCGGCACCACCCCACGCTTGCATACCTTGAAAGGAATTACTGCGACGCTTCCAGTCCACGTAGTCGCCCGGCGAAACGACATTTCGGCCACCGCCCGGTTGTGACCAAAGTATGACGAGTTGATCTGGTTTCGAATATGGCATTGGCTCAAAGAGCGTGGAATATAGAACACTAAAGATGGCCGTGCTCGCTCCGATACCGAGTGCGATAGTTAAGACAGCTGTCGCGGTGAAGCCAGGCTTCTTCAATAGCGTGCGCACGCTGTAACTAATGTTTTGCTTAAGAGTAGCGAACATAAGGAGCCTCCTTATTTCCGAATGCAGATTGTGCTAAGTCTGGGCGAAGGGGCGATTTGTGCGGGGCATTGTCGGACAACACCTACAAAAGTCTCACACGCATTAAGCAGGTCTAGCTGTAGAGACAAGTCAAGGGCCATGCCATTGTTGAGTAACGCACTGGCATTCCTGAGACACTGGACGAGATCCTTTGTTATCTCAGCAATTTTGAGCGAATTGTGATTGCTCCACCTTAACGAGCCTGGCGATGGCCATTCAAGCAGCTCGCTGACGTGCGCGCTTGCGGGATTTGCCGATCCCACTTTCGAAACACTTCATTCGAAATATCGTTGTGATTGTTAATTTTTGCGTAGGTTGCTTGGCGCGAGCGGTGGGGTACAAATAATCTTTGCGTCACTCTGCGAGATCTCGGCGTCGCTCCGCGTTTACTTTGTGTTCGCGAGCGATTTCTACGCAGAGCTAAGACCCATCGTCAAACTCTTAACGAGGCACGGAAGCCACGGGCGGCATAATATGAATCGGCGCCATTGTGATAAAGGAAGACAGTGCCGTAACGGAAATCACAAAAGAGGGCGCCGCCTAGTTTTCTAATATCAGCAGGCGTTTCAATCCAGCTCGACGTTTTTGAATCAAAACTCCCGAGTTTCTGTAACGCTCGATACTGTTCTTCCGATAAAAGCTCGACCCCCATGGCTGCTGCCAGGTCAACAGCGCTATTTGCTGGTTTATTTTCTTTTCTCGCATCCAGCGCCGCACGATCGTAACAGAGACTTCTGCGACCCTTAGGACTCTCCGCTGAACAGTCATTAAAAACGTACTCGCCGGTCTTTTTGTCGAACCCGACAACATCCGGTTCGCCGCCGGTATTTTCCATTTCGTTGAGTGACCACAGTTTCTCGGTTTTTGCGTCGAGCTTTGCCTGCACGCTGGTCCAGTCAAGCCCCTTATGGCGTTTCATGTTTTTTTCGAAGCGAACTCTTAATGCTCCAACTAGTTCTTCACGTTGTTTTGATGACAATTCCTTTTTCATGTTATTCCTTTATTGATCAGCTGAAGCTGGCCGTCTGCTCGCAGGTCTTAAGTACCACGACGCCACCGTCAGGATCAGAAGTAACAACGAGGGAAAGATTTGCGTGACTGGATCACCCGAAACGATATGTGAAATCGCGGCTCCAGACATGGCAAAGAAAAACCCTGCGTAAGTCCATTCCTTCAGGACCGGAAATTTAGGAATCAGCACTGCCACCACTCCCAGGATTTTCCAGATCCCCAGTATCGTTAAAAGATAGACTGGATAGCCCAGATGCGTAATCTGATCTACGTCCGCTTTAAACCTGAACAACTGGACCACGCCAGTTGATGTCATCCCTAATGCGAGCCAGAGGGTAGCGATCCAGTAGATAATTTTCTTGGTCTTTGTCATGAAGTGTAATTTAGTTTCCTGACAGTGTCTCGCAACCGGTTATGGGCCATGTTTAAACCTTGAGCAAACGGTAACTGGAGTAATTGATCTCGATGAGCGACAGATCTAAAGACTGTAAAGATGCAGAGTTTGCTGGCGTCATCAGTGAGTTTTTCAAATTCCAGGAATTCAAGCTGCACGCCAAAGGGCGCATTTTCCATTTCAAACGTTCGGGTAATTTTCTGGTTCGGTACAAACTCATGAATCACACCATTGGCGCGAAAGACCACGTTTCCCTGAGCATCCGATGTTTCAAATTGGTAACTGCCGTGCTTTTTACTCTCGAGCCTCAACACTTTCGTTCCCATCCACTGCTCGACGATATCGGGCTCGACATATGCCTTGAAAACCAATTCCAGGGGCAGATCAAATTCCCTGGTGATCACTAATTCCTGCTTGCCGTTTTCGGCAGTGATTTTTGTCTTTTGTTCCATACTATTTTTTTGACTTGTATTTCTTCATGATGGTTTCTAGTTTATTGAACCTCTCATCCCACATTTTTCGGAATGGTTCAATAAAGTCGGCTACTTCTTTC
>DASROI010000409.1:0-6690 GCA_035646955.1 Pyrinomonadaceae bacterium | reverse complement strand
GCTCATAGCGAACCATTGAGTCTGTCATCCGGTCGCTTCGCTCGCGGTACTGTACTGGTCGCGTCCTGACATGTGTAAAGCGGTGTCGAAGAAATCTCGTTCTATCATCAAAAAAGCCATTTCCCATTATTATCAAATTTCAAATGACAATTGATCGTCAATTACGTGCTAGCATTGCAACGGCCCAAACAACCAAACAATCGACACTTAGATGCGCCTAAAGCTCCTTTTTTCTCTCGTCGTAATAATTTTATTAATTCTGGCCCTTGGTTCCTGTCGCGGAGGCTCCTCGAGTAATCGGCTGCTGATCTACACCCCACACGGGCAGGATCTGTTGCGCGATTTTGTGGCACGCTACAAACAACAGAACCCAAACGTCGACATTCAATTCCTCGACATGGGCTCGCGCGAGATCCTGGAACGACTTCGGGTAGAGCGAAATCGACCGCAGGCGGATCTTTGGTGGGGTGCCTCGCACACGACTTTCCAAACAGCTGCCGACGAAAATTTGCTTTCAGAGTACCGTCCAACCTGGGCCGACAAGGTTCCCGTATCTTCTCGCGACCCAAAGGATCGTTGGTACGGCACATATGAAACACCTCAGGTCATCGCTTACAACCGCGATGTCGTCTCGGCGAGCGAGGCTCCACGTGACTGGGACGACGTGCTCGATCCAAAGTGGCGCGACAAAATTTTGATTCGAAATCCAAATCCTTCTGACACGATGCGGGCAATCTTCGGAGCGATGATCTGGCGTTTCTACAAAGACACTGGTTCGACTGAAAAGGGCTACGAGTGGCTGCGAAAGCTCGATGCGAATGTCCATGAATACACCGCTGACGGGACGCTCCTGATGCAGAAACTTGCTCGACGTGAAGGTTCACTCACACTATGGGACATGCCTGATGTGCGTCTTTCTCAAGACCAGAAGAACTTGCCCGTCGCCTACGTTGTTCCCGCGAGCGGCACTCCTGTAATTATTGACGGTATCGCCGTCGTGCGCGGTGGTTCAAACGAGGAAGAAGCAAAACGATTTTACGAGTTTGTAACAACACCGGAGAGTCTGGTTTACGCGGCACATAAGTACTACCGCATCCCGATTCGTACTGATCTTGATCGCTCCCAGTTGCCGGCCTGGATGAACGAGCCGTTTAATAGCCTGCCCCTCGACTGGGACCTGTTGCGACAGCAGGGTGGCGATTGGTTAAGATACTGGGACACCGAGATCAAGGGCAGATCACGTCATTGATCCATTCTTAATTGAAAATTATTGCGTGCCACTACTTTCAATACAAAATATTTCTAAAAGTTACGGAGAGACAAGAGCTGTAAGGGGTGTCTCTCTGAACGTCGAACGTGGCGAGTTCTTTGGCTTGTTGGGTCCATCCGGATGCGGCAAGACTACAACTCTGCGGATGATTGCCGGACTTGAAACTCCAGACTCAGGCTCAATCCACTTTCAGTCAGACGACATCACCAATCTACCACCTGAGAAGCGCGGATTCGGCATGGTCTTTCAAAACTATGCACTCTTCCCTCACCTGAATGTGTTCGAGAACGTGGCTTTTGGACTGCGCGCGCGTCACCAACCCAAGAATAAAATAAGCGAGCAGGTGTCCAGCGCATTAGACCTGGTCCAATTACCCGGTTATGAAAAACGCCGGGTCGATGAACTCTCCGGCGGACAACAACAACGTGTTGCGATAGCCCGAGCGATCGCAATCGAGCCTGACTTGCTTCTCTTTGACGAGCCTCTTTCAAACCTCGACGTATCACTACGAGAAGAAACGCGTGGTGAGTTACGTGAGCTCGTAACAAGACTGGGTCTGACAGCCGTTTATGTTACTCATGACCAGGAAGAAGCCTTTGCTCTTTGCGATCGAATCAGCGTGATGGTTGGCGGCCAACTGATGCAGACGGGTAAACCCAGAGAGCTGTATGAGGAACCGTCGAACATCGCCGTGGCTCGTTTTCTTGGCAGGAACAATTTGATTCGCGCAATGAGATTGAGTTCAAGTAAAGAAAGCCAGGGAGAATTTAAGACGCTTGAGGGCGGCCACACTCTAAGAATGCCGGTTAAACACGAGGAACTGGCACCACTAAATCAACCGGTCGTGCTCGCAATTCGCCCGGAGCATGTCAGGCTGGTCAGACACAGTGAACCAAATGAGAATCAATTACCGGCCAAGGTCAAAGAGATTGTCTTTGCCGGAGCAACGTCATCACTTCGCGTCGAGGCAAATGGTTTGACCCTGGAAGCTCTCGTACTTGAACCCAACGGCCTCAAGGTAGGAGATCAGTGCAACGTTGTTCTCTCGATGGACCACCTGATGTTACTAAAGGATCAATAGCACCACCGGCCTATCAAACTTGCCAACTTCACGCTCAAAAGTTTTTTCCGCCCGGCTTCTACTTCTCTTCATCACTCTGATCGTGATCATTTACGGAATCCTGTACCCGAATCTGGCCGTGGTTACAGAGTCACTTATGCGGGATGGTTCGTGGTCGCTGGCAAACTATCGCGAAGTCCTGTCGCAACGCTTCGTTCTCGAAGCTACTGTCAACAGTATCGTTCTATCAGTCGCCACGGTGCTGCTTTGTGCACTCGTTGCTGTCCCGTTGGCGTTTTTGTTCGAGAGATATTCTTTCCCAGGTCGGCGTATATTCGCAGCGCTCGCAGCTCTTCCGCTTGTCCTGCCACCCTTAGTCGGAACTGTGGCGTTCATCTTTCTTTGCGGCGAATCGGGCATTCTTGCACGATTGTGGCAGCACATATTTGCGACTCAAAACTCACCATGGACACTTAGAGGCTGGGTGGCCCTACTGCTGTTTCATACCTACACGATGTATCCATTTTTTTATGTTCTGACGGGAGCGGGCCTGCGCCGGATCAATGCGAGCCTGCCTGAAGCTGCTCGAAGTCTTGGAGCCTCGAGAGTCATCGTTCTCCGTCGCGTATTGCTGCCACAACTTAGACCATCGCTGATTGCAGCCGCTCTGCTTACGTTCATGACGTCCATGGCGTCTTTCAGTGCGCCGTTATTATTTGGAGGAAATGTTCGGGTCCTAACTCTGGAAATTTTTACTGCTCGGCAACGTGGCGATCTCCAAACGGCCGGCACTGAGACGGTGATCCTGGCAATAATCTCGCTTGCCGCACTTGTTGTCTTTCAGAAATATGAAGGCACAAGGCGGTTTGTCGCGGCGGGATTAAAAGGGACTGCGCGCAGACGCGAACCAATCGCCAGCGGCAAATCCAGAACCCTGGCCACAATCGCCGGGATAACATTCTCAATACTGTTAGTGTTGCCGGTTCTAACTCTAGTCGTGGTAAGTTTCGCAAAAGAGGGATCATGGACCACCCAGACTCTGCCGTCGGTTTACACGCTCGCTAACTACCAGCGGATTGCGACGGAACCGCAGTCGGCGGAAGTGTTCATCAATAGTCTATCAATGTCGGCCCTGGCAGCGGCAGCCGCTTTAGTGTGGAGCTTTTGTGTTGTCTCACTCCTCATTAAAAGGACCGCCCGCGGCAGCTTCGGAGAAACCTGGCGACGGCTACTGTCATTGATCATTCTGATTCCGTGGGCTCTGCCCGGAACGGTTGTTGCCGTCGCAGTGGCTGAAGCCTATGGGCAACCGAGCGCCTTGCTTGGTTCGTTTGTACTTGTAGGTACATTCTGGATTTTACCAGTCATCTATTTTCTCAGATTTATGCCGCTGGTCGTTCGGGCAGTTCAAGCGAGCTCAGAGCAAGTCGATAGTTCGCTCGACGAAGCGGCGGGGTCGCTTGGCGCCAATGCGTTCCGTCGTTTCGTCAAAGTCACCCTGCCACTGGTCTGGCCGGGAGCCATCGCCGGAACTCTGCTGGCATTCGTAATTGCGTTGGGCGAATATGTAGCATCGGTGTTGGTATTCGTTCCGGCGAATAGACCAATCTCTATTGCAATTGCGTCGGAACTAAGAGACTTCAATCTCGGCGCCGCAGCCGCGTACGGAGTAGTGTTAATTGGCATCATTACGATCAGCATGTTTATTGCTGCGAGACTCGAGCGTTGGCGCAGCTGAGCTTTAAGAGTTTTATATTTAAGGGAAAAGGACAAACGTTAATGGCATCGATTGGCTTACGGAGAAGCACCCTATCTATCGCGCTTCTATTCGTATTGCTCTCCAGTTTACAGCTCCCGCTTTCTAAGGTAGTCGCCCAGGGTGACGTTAATGACGGAGCAGGTCGCGCCGAGCTTCATCAGGCTTTGCTTGATTTGACCAATCCGTGGACGGTCATGTGTGTCGCGGCTCATCCTGATGATGAAGATGGAAGTACCCTGACTATTCTCCGTCGCAAATATGGTGCTCATACGGTGACTCTGTTTTCCACTTTTGGTGAAGGCGGACAAAATGCGGTAGGACCAGAACTCTATGAGGAATTGGGGGTCATTCGTGCGCGGGAGACGATGGCCGCGGCGAAGGTGCAGGGGTCAGAGCCACACTTCCTTGGTCTGCGCGACTTTGGTTTTTCAAAATCAGCTGAAGAAGCGTTTCGCGCGTGGGGAGAAAAAGAAGCACTGCGAAGAATGGTGTTGCAGATCAGACGTTTGCGACCTGACGTAATTATTACGAATCACGACACAGTCAGCGGTCACGGTCATCACCAGGCGACCGGACGTTTGATTCTCCAGGCCTTTGACGCGGCGGCCGATCCTAAACAATTTCCAGAGCAACTGAGCGAGGTAACTATCTGGCAACCGCAACGCCTCTTTGTGCGAGGCTTTCGAGGTGCACCTGCTGCTACTTCTCCCACTGACTCGAACAATCAGGGTGTAACAATCGATCCTAACGAAATGGATCCAATTCGAGGCACCACTTACGCCCAACAAGCTCTTGCCGCACTGCAACAACATGCGACCCAGGGTCCATGGCCCAAGTCAATTGGCCCAAACGGAGGCCGTATCATTCGTTATAACCTTGTGAAGCAAACTGCAACTGCGGCTCCGTTGCCCGCTAATGCCAAAACTCCGCTTGACGGTTTGCGGCTACCGGAATCCGAAGCCACTCGACTCGTCGCTCCAACCATCGAAGGAAAGCCACTCACGGATTTTGTCGACAAGCGTTCTGTCGTTCTTGCCGCTCTTGTGAATGCACGAAAGGCCGGCGCTTTCACGGTGTCGAAGGAGATTGGCGATACCGATCCTCAAAGATTTCAACTGATGGCCGATAGGCTCGACACTGCACTGGCAACGGCCGCGAACGTTTCACTCACAGTTAGCTCGGGTGAGCGAGTCCTGGTTCCGGACCATCGAACTCCATTCGAGGTGACCCTGACTAACTCAGGCGAGCAAGAAGTGTTTATAAAAGACATGAAGTCGAAGGGTTTGGCTGTTGAGAAACAGCTGGATCCGGCTGAGAAGTTATTGCCAGGAACTGAGACTTCCCAACAACTGCTGGCTCTGACTCCTAAGACAGCAAAATCTAGCGTACCGGCTGCGGAACATCTTTATGATGGTCGGCTATTTGGGGATCCGTTTGAAGTAGATGCGGACGTTGAAGTTGATGGTGCTCAATTTTCTGTTAGCGCAAAAACGTTGGTAGATGTTGCACCGGCCGTGGCAGTTTCCAACAACAATCCAACGCCGTGCGTCGAGACACCTGCGACTATCATGGCGTGCGAAAGCACATCGTTGACACTCAAGAACAATCTCGATACCGCATTTAGCGGATCGCTGGTACTCAAGGAAAATGATCTGGGTCACGAGGTGACTGCGGAAAAACCACTGTCGCTCGGACCGGGAGAGACACAGACGGTAATCAATGGACCAATCAACGCGACATTGCCTAACCGGCAACGATATCAAAAGAACCGATCAGGGGGAGCGATAGCGGCTGCAGTCAATGGAGCGGATAAGAGTGAAATTTCGTTACTCAAAATTCCGATCGTTTACATTCCAGCGGTTGTAACAGCAGGCACTCGAGTCGGCTACGTACCGAGCACTGATCCAACTTTAAAGAACTCGTTGACGGCCCTGGGCGTCGAGAAGGAAGAACTTACGGGCGAGACGATTGCGAAAGCTGATCTCTCGCGCTTCAATACGATAATCATCGACAATCGGGGCTATGAGATTCATCCGGAACTAATCAAGTCAAACGACCGCTTGCTGAAGTTCGTCGAAGATGGAGGAACACTGCTCGTCTTCTATCATAAGACGAATGAATGGAATCCAGATGAGCGCCGCGCTCGACCGCAGCTGGCGCCTTATCCAATCATCCTTGATGATGAGCGTGTGACAGAGGAAGATGCGCCTGTTCGATTCCTGGAGCCGAGACACCGTCTACTTACCTTTCCGAACGCGATCACGCAAAAGGATTTCGCTAACTGGGTTCAGGAGCGCGGCCTATATTTTCCAAAAGAGTGGGATCCACATTATGCAGCGCTCTTATCGACAAACGACAAAGGTGAGAAGCCATTAACTGGTGGACTGTTGGTCGCAGACTACGGTAAGGGGCACTACATCTTTACGAGCTTCGTTTGGTATCGCCAGTTACGTGCCGCAATCCCCGGCGGCTATCGTATGTTTGCGAACATGATCAGCTACGGCCGGCACTAACCATGGAGTGCGCCCGCCCGGCAACGCTTTGTTCCCGAGGCGCTCGTAGCACAACTATGCGTGATCTTTAACTAGCTATTTTTAATAG
>DASROI010000408.1:0-8837 GCA_035646955.1 Pyrinomonadaceae bacterium | reverse complement strand
CCGAAGCAATTTGCCCAGCAAGGACAAACAGCATTACCGCCCGCACAGAGTCCACGACCAGTCACTGCATGGCGATCTCACCCTGTGACTGCTGAGTTGGCTGGACCACCGAGTGTCACCGAGAACACAACACGACTCCTCGATAAAGAAGACAGGACCGACCGTTAGCACTTGGAAAGTCTCAGCGCTCGAATCAAACGAGACGGTCCAATCACCTTTCGTGATTGGATGCAAACTGCTCTCTACGATCCACTCGTCGGCTATTACAATCGACCAGATTTGATTCGCTGGGGAAGGGCCGGCGACTATCGCACCAGCCCTGAGACGAGCGAGCTGTTTGCTGCGACATTTGCCGGCCATTTTGCTGCGATATATCGCCAACTCGGAGAGCCCTCGCATTGGACCATCGTTGAGTCCGGAGCAGGTAACGGACAGTTTGCCTCCGTAGTTCTCAGTAAATTCCAACAGGTCTATCCGGAGGTTTACAAAGCCACACGTTACATAATCAATGACGTGAGCGAAGACGCACGTCGGTTATCGCGCGAGAATCTGGTAACTTTTGCCGACAAGGTCGAGTACTCCGGGTTAGAGCAGATTGGAAAGATAGATCTGGGACTCTTTTTTTCGAATGAACTCGTCGACGCATTTCCCGTACACCTGTTGACACTTGAAGATGGCGCGGTGCGTGAACTCTTTGTGGATTTACACGAAGATGGTTTTAAATTCGTCACCCGACCTGTTTCTACGTCAAAGCTTACCGAGTTTTTAGTCCAGCACGCCGTTGACCTGAAAGAGGGCCAGATTGTAGAAGTTAATTTGCACGTATCTGATTGGTTATCTTCCGTAGCCGAAAAGCTGGCGACCGGTTTCGTAATCACTGTTGATTACGGATTCGAGCAAGAAGAACTCTATGGTGCGCCGGAGAGGTTTAAAGGAACGTTGCGTGCGTTTCATCAGCACCAATTTGTCGGCAATGTTCTGGCCCAACCGGGACAAAATGATATTACGGCGAGTGTTAACTGGACCCAAATTAGGATGGTCGGTGAGCGACTGGGTTTGACTTGTACGAGCCTGACAAGGCTCGATCAGTTTCTCTTGCAAGAAGGATTACTGGAAGAATTACAGCGACGTTTGGATGCTTCGACCAGCGAGTCTGAGAGGTTACGGACGACTACCCAGGCCCGCGAAATGATTCTCCCCGGAGGGATGGCGTCACATTTTCAGGTGATGGTTCAGAAAAGAGTCTAACTATGAAACCCGGATTTAAACTGATCGATGTTTGTCACACTATTGAAGACGGAATGATCACATATAAGGGATTGCCTGGTCCAACAATCAGCGATCACCTCAGTCGTGAAGCGTCAAAGCAGTTCTATGCGCCTGGCACTGAGTTTCACATCGGTAGGATTGAGATGGTCGCAAACACCGGTACCTATCTTGATAGCCCATTTCACAGGTACCCGGATGGACCGGACCTTTCAAAGCTCGATCTTTATTCACTTGCTAATCTCGAGGGCCTGGTGATCCGGTGTAAACAGGGCGCTCAATCGAAAATCGGGCCAGAGGTTTTAGATGATCTCGATATTGAAGGTAGAGCAGTCTTGTTTCATACGGGCTGGGACCAGTACTGGCGTTCGGACACGTACGCAAATGGCAAACACCCGTTTTTGAGTGAAGCGACTGCGCAACGCCTGGCTGAAAGTAAAGCGACCCTGGTCGGGATCGACTCTTTCAACATTGATTCAACTGCCGGAGGCACTCGACCGGTCCATTCAATACTGTTGGCCCACCAGATTCCAATAGTCGAACATCTTTGCGGTTTGAATGAATTGCCAGATACCGACTTTAAGTTTTTCGCAGTGCCGGTTAAGGTGCGAAACTTTGGCACCTTCCCGGTGAGAGCGTTCGGCCTTGTAGCAGAGTCCATCGATTAAGATCCTGAACTCCGGAGCTGGTCATGCAGAAACGTACTAATCTAGGACTGTCGTTGGTATTTTTTCTCTATCTCGGTTTGCTATTCAACACCTTCCCACGACTTGGCGTCAGTCATGCTCAGGAAGTGACGAGCACTGTTTCCGCGCAACCTTACTTTACTGAGCCTTCGATATCTCCTGATCGTAAGGAGATTGCCTTTGTCTCGGGCGGCGACATCTGGACGGTTCAGTCTGAAGGCGGATCTGCTTCGTTACTCGTCTCAAATCCGGCTAACGAATCGCGGCCAATCTACTCGCCGGACGGCGGGCAATTGGCATTCATTTCGACGCGAACCGGTAACGGCGATATTTACATCTTGACCTTCGCAACGGGCGATACGAGACGTATCACGTTCGACGATGGTCTTGACCAGCTCGATGGATGGTCCAGGGACGGCCATTGGATTTATTTCTCATCTACGAGTCGCGATGTCGGTAATTTGAATGACTTGTATCGAGTGAACAGTTCGGGTGGTACCCCGCTTCCAGTTAGCGCCGATCGTTACACCAACGAAGCTTTTGGGGCGCCCGCTCCTGATGGTTCCAGTATCGCTTTTAGCGCGAGAGGGATATCGTCCGGTCAATGGTGGCGCAAAGGCCATAGCCACATCGATGAATCCGAGATCTGGCTGCTAAAGGGTTTTGATGGTCCGTCAGCTTCTTACGAACGTGTAACCGAACCCGGAGACGCGAAAGAGTTGTGGCCGATGTGGAATGCTGACGGTCGTGTGCTCTTTTACGTATCAGACCGGGCCGACGCGGGAAATAGAGATGGAGCACAGAACATTTGGTCCATCACTCCCGGCAAACCGGGTGCCCGGCGTATCTCACCATTCACGTCAGGGCGTGTTTTATGGCCCAACATTTCGTACGACGGAAAAGAGATAGTCTTCGAACATGACTTCAAAATTTGGCGGTTGCAAACGGATTCAGGTAAGACTTCAGAGGTTCCGATCCTACGTCGCGGAGCTTCTGCCGGTCCGGCAATGGAACATCTTCGGTTAAGTGATCAGATCGGGGAGATGCAGCTATCGCCCGATGGCAAGAAGGTCGCATTCATCATACGTGGCGAGATCTTTGCTGCTTCCGCGAGTGATGGCGGAGATGCTGCACGTGTATCTAATACGGCCGCCGAGGAGTACCAGGTTACATGGTCTCCAGACAGCCGTCGCCTGGTTTATGTTTCGGATCGCGACCAGGTCCCACACCTATTTCAATATGACTTCAGTACTAATTCTGAAATTCAGTTAACTAATACGCCTGCTGATGATTCCACTCCCCGGTTTTCACCAGACGGCAAATTGGTTGCATTTATCCGGGGCGCTAAAGACTTAACGATCTTGAATCTGGCCGACAAAAAAGAAAGAGTCGTTGTCAGTGCCTTCTTCGAGCGGCCGCCACTGATTTCCGATCGTCCTTACGTTTGGTCTCCTGACGGCCGTTGGCTCGCATACGTCCCTGTCGCAGATAATCAATTCAAAAACGTCAATATCGTTGCGGTCGAGAACGGCACAAGCAAACCAGCAACTTTCCTTTCGAATGTTTTCAGCAACACAGTTTCCTGGAGTCCTGATGGGACTTACATGTTGTTGGATACCGGTCAACGGATGGAATCTACACAACTGGCCCGACTCGATCTAACACCGCGAACTCCACATTTCCGAGAGGACCAATTTCGCGATCTATTTCGTGAGGAAGCACCGCGCAGCTTAACGACGCCACGAACGGAGCCTCGACCACCAACAGAAACACCGGTAGCGAGTCCATCACCAGCTCCAACGGCGACTGCGAGCCCTGATGAAAAAAAGCCGAGCTCAAAGCCAGTACAAATTGCATTCGATGATATTAGACGTCGCTTGAGTCTTCTTCCTGTTGGTGTGGACGTTAACTACCAAACGATCAGTCCGGATGGAAAATGGGTCGCGCTGATTGCTAATGCAGCAAACCAGGCCAACCTCTATGTCTACTCGCTTGATGAACTGTCCCGGGAACCGGCAATAGCAAAACAGTTAACCTCAACTGCGGGTTTGAAGTCGGCAGCTCAATTTTCACCTGACAGCAAAGAGATCTTTTACATCGAGAACGGACGCATAGGTGTGGTCAACCTCGAGGGGCGAACCCGATCACTCGCTGTTACTGCAGAGATGGATGTCGACTTCTCTAAGGAGAAGATGGAGGTATTTCGACAGGGCTGGTCCTATTTGCGCGATTTCTTCTATGACCCTAATTATCATGGGGCTAACTGGCAAAAGGTTCGTGCCGAATATGAACCCCTGGTTGCGGGAGCGCGAACTTCTGACGAGGTGCGACGTCTTTTGCAGTTGATGGTGGGCGAATTGAATGCCTCGCACCTCGGTGCCGGAGCTCCCGCGAGCGCTACACAAGCGTCCACGGGCCGGCTGGGACTTCGTTTTGATCGACGTGAATATGAGATTAATGGTCGCCTGAGAATTACGGAGGTGATTACGCTTAGTCCTGCGGCTCTTCCGGGCACGATTAAGGTTGGTAACTATCTTCTCGGAGTTGATGGACAAACAATCGACGAGAGGACCAACCTTGACGAGATGCTGAATTACAAAACAGGTAAACGGGTTAGCTTGACAATTGCTGATGACCGCACCGGGACAGGGAAGCGAGAAGTTGTAGTACGGCCAGTGAACGGTGTGACGGAACGCGGCCTGTTGTATCGCCAATGGGTTGATAGAAACCGAGCGTATGTTGCGCGAATCAGCAATGGGAGGCTTGGCTACGTTCACATGTATGATATGAGCGCCAACTCTCTTTCACAGTTGTATCTTGATCTTGACGCTGAAAATCATGCTCGGGATGGTGTTGTGATCGATATTCGGAACAACAGCGGCGGCTTTGTAAATGTATACGCCATCGATGTGCTTGCGCGACGTGGTTATCTCACCATGACTTTGCGGGGATTATCCGGTACTCCGGCACGAACGGTCCTGGGCCAACGAGCTCTCGATCGTCCTACGATACTGGTGACGAATCAACATTCACTATCGGATGCCGAGGACTTCACGGAGGGCTACCGAACGCTGCGACTTGGAAAAGTTGTCGGCGAACCGACCGCAGGATGGATCATCTACACGTGGAACCAGTCGCTGATCGATGGGACCAGTTTCCGTTTGCCGAGAATGAAGATAACCGCGCATGATGGCACGGTGATGGAGCGCAATCCTCGTCCCGTAGACCTGGAAGTGAGTAGGCCTATTGGTGAGACGTTGACGGATCGTGATTCGCAGCTCGATGTGGCGGTGCGTGAGTTGTTGAAGGATCTTGGAACCCAGAGGACAACGTCGCCGAAGTGAAGAAGGAAAATTAGGTTTATTTGACCTATAGGACCAATACCAATATGGAAACGGAGAAGACACTATGTCCATAGCAGATTCAATGTTGCCGGAATTCGATCACGAGATGGCAAACACCCGCAAGACTCTTGAGCGGGTGCCAGACGACAAATTTGACTGGAAGCCCCACGACAAATCCTTTTCGATGGGAAGTCTCGCTTCCCATCTTTCAAACCTTCCATCATGGGCCAACGTTAGCATTGAGATGGATGAGTTTGACATGGCGCCAGGTGGTAACAAGATGACCACTCCCGTATGTCATAACCAGCAGGAATTATTAGCTACTTTTGATGAGAACGTAAAAAAAGCCAGGTCGGCCCTGGCAGGCGTAAGTGATGAGAAACTTTTCGGTATGTGGTCTCTTAAAAACAGCGGTCAAAACGTCTTATCGATGCCCCGAATTGCAGTCTTGCGGAACTTCGTTCTGAACCACAATATCCATCACCGCGCACAACTCGGCGTATATCTCAGGCTAAACGACATACCTGTGCCGTCAATCTATGGACCATCAGCCGATGAGGCGATGTAACTGCTGTAGCTGTTGTTCAGGCTAAAAGAGTTCGAACTTGATAGTCAGATACTTCTTTGGATTCTGGCGAAAGTCGTAAATGAGCTTTACGCCTTCCGACGAAAGCTGGTTTACGTTTGTAAAGAGCGTGTCATCCGTCAGAAGTTTGCCGACGGTTCCTTCACCACGCTGAGCAGCGGCAACAAGGTTATCCACGCGTTCCGCAGTGGTGTTGAATCTGGCCACCGCGGCTCGAGTGTCATTATACAACTGCTCGTCCCGAATTAGTTTGCCAAGCGTGCCATGGCCGGCATTGACGTCCGCCACTATCAAATTGAGTTGTTCAACCGACTTATCGATTCGATCGGCAGTACGGTTGATGCGGTTATAAAACTCGTCGTCGGTGAGAAACTTTCCGGCAGAACCTCGTCCAGCGTGTAAATCATCAGCGATCGTTCTAAGTTGGATGGCGATCTGATTGGCATTTTCGTAAAGGGCCGGGTCATTGATAAAGCGTCCCGCCGATCCATTACCCGATCTTACCTGGCGCATTACATCTTCCGTCTCACGGATAGTAGCATTAAGGTTGTTGTAGAGCGCCTCGTCATTGAAGAGCCTTCCAACGGTACCTTTTCCGTCCTTAACATCCCGAACGATTCCACTAATTTCATCCGATAGCTTGCTGAGACGTTGGGCCAGATCAGTGCCGGAAGTTGCAAAGTCGTTCACTGTGTTCGAACTTGAGGATGGCAGGATCGCGTTCTCAGTTACTGGTTGACCAACTGCCGTTCCAGGAGTGATGTTGATCAACATCTCATTTCCCAGAAGGCTAGGTGAGCCTTGTTGTGCGGTTGAGTCTGATCGAATCCTTACATTGGCAGGTTGCCCATCAATCGTTGAGTCAATGGTCATGGTCGCTTCGACCCGGGGTGCATTGGGAACGTCAGACGGTGCGAGCAAGCGAATAGTCTCGACCTTACCTACCCTGACGCCGGCTAATCGCACTTCTGAACCTTCACGCAGCCCGTTGGCGTCTGCAAAACGCGCTTTCAAGTGCAACTTTCTGCTGAATGGGTTGATATCGCCTGAGGCGTTGAGGACTAAAAAGACGAGAATTCCAATCGCCAGCAGTACGAAAATACCAACACGCAATTGGCTGAATGTAACACTTCGTTTTGATGCAGGCATGGCGTGCAGTCGGGGACGGTCGGAATGAACTTAAATTTCGTCCCCAGTCCTTTCTCAATGTCCGCGCAGGAACTTCTGGATGTAGGGATCTTCGGCCTTGCGCAATGATTCGTCTGTTCCGCTGAAAATAACTTTTCCCTGTTTCATCATCATAACTTTGCTGTTAATTAAACAGAGTCGCTCGCCCTCTCGTTCAAACACCACGTTACCTTCGTCATCAACCACCGCATACTCCGAACAAATATATTGCAGGTTATTCATTTCGTGGGTCACGAAAATCGATGAAACGTCTTCCAGGTCTCTTAGCTTCATCGCCAATTCACAGATTGTTCTGGCCGTCGGCGGATCAAGGCCGGCAGTTGGCTCATCAAAAAGGACGATCTTAGGATCGCCAATCAGTGCTCGAGCGATTCCCACGCGACGACGCATACCACCCGACAGCTCAATTGGCATCTTGTCGATGGCGTCTTCAAGGTTGACGAAGCGAAGCATTCGTCTGACTTCAGGCTCGACCTCTTCTTCGGGGACGTTTTGCTCGTGAAGCCGATAGGCAACGTTCTCGTAAACCGATAATGAATCGAAAAGGGCGCCTTCCTGGAAGACCATCCCGATTTTCTTACGGACTTTCATCATCTGATCTTCCGAGTAATCGGTTATATCTTCACCGTCCACAAGGACCCGACCACTGTCGGGTTTCAACAACCCAAGCACGAGCTTGATGATTGTAGACTTGCCGCCGCCTGAACCTCCGAGAATGATCTTTGTCTCGCCCTTCATCACTTTAAAACTTAAGTTATCCAGAATTACGCGCTCATCGAATGCCAGCAAGACATTGCGGAATTCGATCGCTGGGATCGCCCGTTCGCGATCATCGACTTCGTGGAACGTCGACTCGGCGGCGTTCTCGCTTACCGATGGAGAAGAGATGTGGATCGACTCGTTAGACATTGGATCGTTGAGCATTTACGACGTCCCTAGAATAACCTGAAGCGCCTTCGCGAGAAAGAAGTCGGCAATAATTACAACTATTGAAGCCATCACCACTGCTCGCGTTGTCGACCGACCCACCCCAACGGTGCCACCTTCCGTCCCCAGACCCTGCCGGCACGCGATGGCTGCAATGATCAGCGAAAAGGCGATCGGCTTAACTACCCCGCCTATTAAATCGTCAGTCGTAATTCCGTCCCGAACGGCCGCAACAAAGACGCTTGAAGAAACCGAGTAAAGAGAAACCGCTGTAACCCAACCTCCAAAAATTCCCATCACGTCTGCGAGAACTGTAAGGAGGGGTAAACTGACAAGGAGTGCAAACAACCTTGGCGCGACCAGCTTTCTGATCGGATCCGTACCGAGCGCGCGCATCGCGTCTATCTGTTGGGAAACAACCATCGACCCCAGCTCTGCAGAAATAGCTGAGCCGACACGTCCCGTGACCATCAGGGCGCAGAGCACCGGGCCTAGTTCGCGCACCAGTGAGATAGCAACCAGGTAACCAGTTTGCGATTGAGCTCCATAGGCTTTTAGGGTCGGGAATGTCTGAACGGTCAACACGCCACCCGTAAAAAAGCCCGTTAGAATGATGATGGTTAGTGATCCGACGCCGATGGCGTCCATCTGGGCTATCGTTTCGGGTATATACCGAGGGCGCTTAAATATACCGCGAAATGCTCGGGCGGCCAGCAGTGTTGTCTCCTGCAATTCCCAAACGGCGCGCGTCGCAAAGTTCATGGAAGGCGAAATGAATGCCAGTCTTCAACTGTGGTCGAGCTTAGTGGTGAAAGTTGGTCAAACTTAGAAAGAAGTCGG
>DASROI010000407.1:0-4038 GCA_035646955.1 Pyrinomonadaceae bacterium | reverse complement strand
CACTAGAATCCCGCAGTTAGGAAGGGTGGCAGAGCGGCCAATATCGAGATTCTTTTTGCTCGAACCTAGCGACGCCCCCGCTCTTCCTCTCTTAAACACACACTCAACTTACAACCTGTAAAATCTCGACTGGTCCAAGATTTGTGGTGAGTTGATTATTGAGAAGAGCGGGGGCGGCGCTAGATTCGAGTATGGGAGCCGAGTGTATGTACCGCTCTGCCACCCTTCCCAACTGCGAGATTCTAGTGAGTTGCTCACATCCGGCGCTCTGCCACCCTTCCCAACTGCGGGATTCTAGTGAGTTGCTCACATCCGGCGCTAGTTTGCGGATTTGTCGGCGCGATAGAAGTAATACTCAGCGGTGTACGGAATCTCCACTACAGTTCCCACGCTCGAGCCCGCATATGTGGGTGCAATTCCTCCGGTAGTGTTGACGCGCTGAATATGGGTCACCGCTTCGAACAGTCCCGGGCCACTGCTCACAACCCGTTCCAATAATATCCAGGCAATCGCGGTTGGATCAGGCGTGCAGCCTGTTCCGAGGACTCGCGTGCCCTTGAATTTGCTTCCACTCTTACTCTCCCAGGTTGGACCAGCATAGTGAGTACCAACTTCGCCAAAGAAGTTTGGTTCAGCGTACAGAGTGGCTCTGGGCGCGACAAAATCCCAGCTGGCCCCATTCCAACGGTAGATCTGAACGCCATTCGCATATACGTGATAAGCAAGCTTAGTCCCGTATGGCGCGGCGATGCTTGAACATTGGTCTGGTAACTCGGGACCATTGTCATTATCGACAGTTGCGAAAGTGGGCTGCAGCGAGAGACCGATGATTGAGAGCAGAACAAAAACCCGAACTATGTGTTTTGTGTTTACGCGGTACATTACTTTCTCCTCAATGCTACAAAGCAGTTGTTTGTAATTCCGATAAGGAAGAGATGAGCCGTATTAACTAAGACTTCGGATCTGCCTCAACCTTTTTCCTGGCTGTCTACTTCGACCGCCGAGAGAGAAAGTTGCTAAAGGAATGTCTTTATTACCATGGAAGAAAAATATTTCTGTGGTGCGCAACTCACCAGAATCCCGCAGTTAGGAAGGGTGGCAGAGCTACTGATGTGAGCAACTCACCAGAATCCCGCAGTTGGGAAGGGTGGCAGAGCGGCCAATATCGAGATTCTTTTTGCTCGAACCTAGCGACGCCCCCGCTCTTCCTCTCTTAAACACACACTCAACTTACAACCTGTAAAATCTAAACTGGTCCAATTTCCAACTGCAAGATTTCTGGTGAGTTGACAATTGAGAAGAGCGGGGGCGGCGCTAGATTCGACTATGGGAGCCGAGTGTATGTACCGCTCTGCCACCCTTCCCAACTGCGGGATTCTAGTGACTGGATCAAGCTCCGCCACCCTTCCTAACTGCGGGATGCTAGTGACTTGATCAACTCCGCCACCCTTCCTAACTGCGGGATTCTGGTGAGTTGCTCACATCCGCCGCTCTGCCACCCTTCCTAACTGGGGGATTCTGGTGACTTGCTCACATCCGCCGCTCTGCCACCCTTCCTAACTGCGGGATTCTAGTGACTTGCTCACATCCGTCGCTCTGCCACCCTTCCCACCTGCATGATTCTGGAAATTTTGAGTGTGGGCAGCTTTGCCCCCCTCCCAAACGCCTGCATCTCTTCCTTAAACTGACTTTGCCTTTGCATTAGCAAGCGGAGCCTCACTCTTACCGATGCGAACGGGCAGAATCATCGGAACCTGTCGCTTGTAACTCCGATAGTCCTCACCATGAGCCGCAATCAAGTCTCGCTCTTCCAACTGGATGGCTACGAAGATGTATGCCGTAGTTATAAGCGCGAACACCAGGTGAGCGATCGTCATCGTAGGGGTGGCCCAGAATGCCATTAACCATCCAAGATACAGCGGATGCCGAACGTGTCGATAAAGCACGGGAGTTCCAAACTTCAGCTGTGTGTATTCCTTGCCAAGCAGGAATAAGTAGACCTGTCGCAGGCCGAAGAGATCAAAGTGATTGATAAGAAACGTGCTCACTAAAACAGTTAGCCAACCGGTAGCACAGATCGCATAAAGCACATAACGCAAAGCGGGCGTTTCAACATTCCAGACTACTCCACCCATCGGACGCCATTGCCAAAAAAGGAAAATCAACGCGAGGGAAGAGAGCAATACGTAAGTGCTTCTCTCAAGTTGTTTGGGAACAATTTGAGTCCAGGCGTCCTTAAACCATGGACGAGCCATCAGGCTGTGCTGAATGGCAAAGAGAGCCAGCAAAAGAGTGTTGATTATTAACGCTTCACTAAGTGACCCGGTACGACCGGAATCAATAGATTTTGGAACGAAGATGTTGCCGATGAATCCAGCGGCATATAGGAAGGTTCCAAAAAAGATCAGATAACAAAAGACACCGTATATAAAACTCGCAACTCTGTTGACCATGAACGACTCCTTTCGATTCCAAAACGAAACCAGTGACGTTTTACAGTTGTAAGTCTCTGGAAGTGATTGACACGAAGGAGAAAGTTGCTGAAGTTTTGCGGATATTACTGGTCGGGTATTTTATTTTCGCACCAACTCCAATCGTATCGTTTTAATGAGGACCTCATGCAATAGGTACCTCGTAAAAGGTCGTGGCAATCCCGCGATTTCAAATCTCGGTGCAATTCGACCGGTCGTAACGATCGTGACAGAGAAGGTTAAAGTGCGCCCCCCGGAACACCTCAAACTATAACGCGCATTCCAGACCGATAAAGGGTCACCCCTTTCTTATAAGACTTAAGCCGCACTATTTGACTCAACGAATGGCCTTAGAGTTTTGCACATTTCCCCGTGCAACCTTTGTGTTCTCGGTGTCTCGGTGGTGTGCGTGTTCACAAGTTAACTTCCACCGCAGAGTCACAAAGATCACAGAGGAGCCACAGAGAAGGCCCCTGGGACACCGAGCCTGAGATCGACTGGTCCTTTTTGCCGAGCGATTGCGCGTAGTTATTAAGGTCGATTTTCCGTTTACGTTTGGCCTCAGTTGCCGGCCAACCCGCTTTGACACAACAAGCGCAAAGGGAGTTTTGCCCATGTCGTTCACGGTTCGTTTAGTTCTGTGCATACTGACGTTGAGCTTTTTCCATCCCGACGTAGCCAAATCACAAACAGTTCTGAATTCTGGCTCCGCTGAGCTTGTTGCGTTGGTTCGCGCAAAATCACCCGATGAGCAGGAACGAATGCTGGCCGAAAGCAAAGAGCTGGTTTCGTTGTCGGCATTGAACTCCCTTAAAGAGCTCGTTAACGCCGCCACTCTCAAGGGCGATTATCCTGAGGCGATGCGAATTGCCCAGCTCGAGCTAAAGATGGCTGAACGACTGGGCGACAAGGTCGCTTTGGGAGTCGCACTGTCAGAGGTAGGAAATGTATACAGTAGACAAAACCGTCCTACCGATGCGCTCGACAGTCTTCAAAAAAGCCTGGCGATTTTTGAAGAGTTAGGAAACAAGCAGGAAAAGGCCCGCGCCTTACACTCGATCGGATTCGCCTACGGCCTACAACGTCGGTACGATCTGGCAGTTGAAGTTCATAGTAAGAGTCTGGCTCTGAGTGAAGAGATTGGGGACAAAAATCTGGCCGCACTCTGTCTCAACAGTCTTGGCCTGGACCAGACGGCGTTGGGGCGCTATCAACTCGGTCTCGAGCTCTACCAGAAAGCTCGAGTGTTGAGCGAACAGGTGGGCGATAAGTCTACGCTCAATCTTAGTCTAAACAACATCGCCACCCATTACATTTCCCAGGGTCGTTATGCTGAAGCGCTGGATTCCTTGCTCAAGAGCCTGAAGGTGATGGACGAAATGGGTGGCGCCGCCGACCGGCGCAGTTATTCATATAAGCTGCAGAACATTGGCCTGGTCTATCGTCATCAAGGCGATCTTGATCAGGCTTTGTCCTATTCACGACGCAGCCTTGCAATACTTGAAGAGATTGGTGACCAGTCAGGGATTGCAAACCTGCAGAATAATATTGGAGTCATTTACAAGTC
>DASROI010000406.1:0-11203 GCA_035646955.1 Pyrinomonadaceae bacterium | reverse complement strand
AAGCGGTAAGGTAGCGTCGGGTTCAGTTTCGATCAAAATCAAATCTTGAGTCTCTCGAGGCTCACCCGACGCTACCGCGAATCGGTACTGACCGGCTCAAGTCTTGACCATCTCGAGACTCACCCGACGCTACAGCGAATCGGTACTGACCTTTGCTAACACCCGACTTTTCACACAGTCTCTTAAGCCTTGGCGCTCTGCTTTCCATCAGCGGTAGCGTTGGACCCGTCTTTTTACTACTATGTCGCAAACATTTGATTGCTGCCGTGGACTACGACCTCAAATCATCTCCTCTATCGTCACGTTGGAAATACAGGCCAACGCTTGCCTGGCTGTTGCTGGCGGTCGTTGGGTACAGTGCGCTTGTCGAGATCGTGCACAGTCACGCTCGAGTCCAGCGAAGCGATTCAAATGTAGCGGCCTTCTCCGGTGCTGGAGACGGCTCGGCTTCCACTCAGAATTACTCCGATCAACAAGAATGCCCTACGTGTCAGTTTCAACGACAGCTGTTTGGCGGCTACGTTAACTCGACACCGTTTACGGCCTCGCCCGTCGCTGAGTTTGTTTTTGAGTCCTCACCAAGAGTTCTCTATATTTCTACCCTGGCTACATCGCGTTCCGGACGCGGCCCTCCAACCGCCTGAGCCATTCCCTGGTCGGGCTCACCAGAATTCTAATTACGTCGATCAAGCGGGGATTTGTGCGACAGGCGATCTTCATTACCTGCATTGCCTGCCTTGCTTGATTGCTCGACATTGACGCGCAACTTTATTTGTGCGGCCTACCCGAATTCGATGCGAGGTGGCTAATGCGCCAGCACTCTATTGATGATCAGAAATATTCAAACCACGCACAGTTAGTTCGTTCTCTTGCGACCATCCTCTTGTTGACACTCGCTTCACTGCCAGTCGCGGCCCAAGAGATTTCAATGAAGCAAACTCCTGTCAGTTCTGGACAAGGAAATCCTCCACCTTCAAAACGGTTGTTGACGCTGCAAGAGGCCGTGCAGATCTTCATGCAGCAGAATCTTCAACTTGTCGCCGCCCGCTATGACATCGATACGGCCGAAGCTGAAAAGCTCACCGCGCGACTCAGGCCCAACCCGGAAATTCAAATCAGCTCTTCTGACTTGCCCACGAATTTCAGTGGCAACCTGGTCCAGGAGCAAACCTACGATTACGGCATTACGCAAACGTTCGAGTTAGGTGGGAAACGACGCAAACGTATTGACGCGGCGAATGCGAATGCGGATCTGGCACGAGGTCAATTTCAACAAGTGGTGTGGCAACTGACCAATGACCTGAAGAGAAAGTACTACACGGTCCTGCTAAACGAATCATTACTAAACCTTGCGAAGGAAAACCAGAAGACTTTCGACGAGACGTTGACATTCTCAAGTGAACTTGTGCGGGCCGGTGAGATTGCCGGTCTGGATCTCAAACGACTTGAAGTTGAAAAGCTGAAGTTTGATACAGACCTTGCTAATTCTGAACGAGACTACGAGGTTGCGCTGCGCGATTTGCGATTCGCTCTGGGTGGTGACTATCGAGCGATGGACATCGCAGTTACCGGCAGCCTCGATTACCAACCATACAGCTTTACTTTTACTGATCTGCGCGAAAAGTCTCTGGCCGCAAGACCGGACTTGAAAGCAGCTCAACTTAGTGAACACGCAGCGGACGCTTCTATCCGTCTGCAAAACGCACAGAAGATTCCCGATCTCAATCTCGGCGCAGGCATCGAACAGGTTCCGGAAGGTACGAACAGCTTCTTCTTCGGCGTAGGAATCGCGATACCAATTCACGATCGAAACCAGGGTGAGCGTGCAAAAGCTCTCATCGAAAAACAAAAAGCTCAGAACCAGCAACAACTGCTGACCAACCAGGTGCTCAGTGATGTCGATAAAGCACTAGTTGCATTCGACATGCAGAAGCGTCGAGTTGAGTTGTACCGAACCGGTGTGCTTACGAAGGTCCAGGACATTCAAAACTTAACAGAGGTTGCTTTGAAGGCGGGAGAAAGCTCAACACTCGAGTTGCTCGATGCGATCCGAACGCGACGCGACACGCTGGCAAGTTATTACCAGACACTGTTTGACTACCAGATGTCCTTGCTCGATCTCGAACTTGCAACGGCCACACCACTACAGAAGTAGGCGAAAGGACTATTAGACATGTTTCAGCGACGAGCGCTTTGCCTGATGGGCATGATTGGGATGGGGTTGTTATGTGGAGCGTGTCATCGATCGACAAATCCTCCAGCGAATTCCTCAACAGCTCAATCGAACCAAACCTCTAACCAAACTGCTCCCAGCCAGACGATCGAGACCGAAATTGTGAGTCCGCAGTCCATCACCGGATCGATCAACGCTACCGGAAAGATTCTTGTCCCTGAAGACCGTACCGCCATCATTGGACCAGTAAATCCCGGAAGAATTGTTCGGCTTTACGCGGGGCAAGGAACAAGAGTGAGAAAAGGGCAAAAGCTCGCTGACCTGGAGTCTGCAGACATCGACCAGGCTCAGTCTGACTACCTTAAAGCCCTTGCCGATGCTGAGAATGCGAAACGAACAGCGGCAGCCGAGATCAAGTTGGCCCAGGAAACATACGATCGAACAAAGACTCTCTATGAAAAGACGATTGTGCCCGGCAAGAATCTTCAGTCGGCCGAACACGATCTTGAAGTCGCGAAAGCGACCGCAGAAAGTTCTATCGCTGCGACCAGGGCCGCATTGCAGGCAGCTCGTCGCAAACTCCTGGTTCTTGGTTTGAGTGACGCAACGATCAATTCGCTGAACACCAAGTCCGACCTCTCTGCAGTTTTCTCGCTTAACTCTCCAATCGATGGAATTGTGGTTGAACGTAACGCCACCATCGGCGCGTCTGTAAACACTGACGCCTCCCTTTTCAAGATCATCGACATCTCGCGCGTTTGGGTTGATGCGAACGTCTTTGAAAAAGATTTCGAGCGAATCCGAAACGGACAGGAAGTGAGATTGACGGTTCCCGCGTTTCCCAACTCCAAGTTTTCGGGCCGAGTCATTTATGTGTCGAGTGTCGTGGATCCAAACTCTCGCACAATAAAGGTGCGGACTGAAGTGATCAACATCGACGACCGACTAAAGCCAGACATGTTTGCCAATGTCGAGATTGTCACTGATCTAAATCGCAACGCGATCTCGGTACCGCAATCGGCGGTGCTCGATGAAGGAGGTAAGAGCGTTGTCTTTGTCGCGGAAGGAAATGGTTATACGAAGCGGATCGTTACGCCAGGGATTAAGGCCACCGATCGCGTGGAGATTCTCGATGGATTATCTGCAGGTGACAAGGTGGTGGTCAAAGGAAACTACTTGCTGCAGCAACAAGCGAGTAAAAGCTGAGTAACAGACCATGACTGACAACTTCATTGCCTTCTTCTATCGCGAGCGCTTGATAGTCACCGTGGTGACGATGCTGATTATTGCTGGCGGAATCCTGGCGCTCGAGCGGCTAAACGTCGATGCTTTTCCTGACGTCACACCAGTGCAGGTTGAAATCGACACTGAGGCGCAAGGCATGGCGCCGCAGGAAGTGGAACAACTCATCACTTTCCCGATCGAAAATGAAATGAACGGAATTTCGGGAGTGGTCCGAGTTGAGTCGGAGTCGAAGTTTGGCTTATCAGTCGTCACCTGCTTCTTCAGTGACGACACAGACATCTATTTCGCACGCCAACAAGTTTTCGAACGTCTCTCCTCAGCCAAAGAACACATTCCTGAGGGCTTTGAACCAGAAATGGGCCCGATTACAACGGGAACGGGACAGATCTATCTCTACCAAATTGTCGGCAAGGGGTTGAGTAACCAGGAGCTGCGAACGATCCAGGATTGGGTTGTGAAGCTCCAGTTGCGGACAGTAACCGGCGTTGCTGACGTGCTCAGTTTTGGAGGTGATGTCAAACAGTACCAGGTGATTGTCGATCAACAGGCGTTAGTTAATTACAACATAACGTTGAAAGCTCTGTTCGAGGCAATTCAAGCGAACAATCAAAACACTGGCGCGAACTTTATCGAACACGGCGACCAGCAATACGTGGTACGCGGACTGGGCCTGGTCAAAGATATTGCAGATATCAATAACATCGTTCTTGATTCGCGTAACGGCACACCCATACGTGTTAGCGACGTCGCGACTGTCCAGGTTGGAAATGAGATTCGACAAGGCGCGGTGACGAAAGATGGTCAGGGAGAAGTCGTAACCGGAATTGTTCTGAAGCGAATTAACGAAAACACCAAGCAGGTCATTGAGCGAATAAAGGAAAAGGTCACTGAGATCAATAAGACCTTACCGCCGGGCGTCACAATCGTTGACTTCTACGATCAGGCGGAGTTGGTCGATAACAGTGTTCACACAGTAGTTGAGTCGTTGATCGAAGGAGAGCTGCTGGTCCTTGTAATCCTGGTTCTATTGTTGGGCGACTTTCGCAGTTCCTTGATTACTGCTGCTGCGATTCCCTTCTGCATGCTCGTCGCCTTCATCCTGATGTGGTACGCAGGAGTTTCCGCAAACCTCACTTCTCTTGGAGGCCTTGCAATAAGTATTGGGATGATGGTCGATGCGACTGTAGTGATGGTCGAAAATATCTATCGTCACCTTGAAGAACATCGCGAACACTCGATGCAGGCAGCGATTCTGGTGGCGGCGCAGGAAATCGGCCGGCCCATGTTCTTCGCAATTCTGATTGTCATTGCAGTTTTCCTTCCGGTCTTCACACTGCAAGGTATTGAAGGGAAATTGTTCAAGCCCCTGGCCTATGCTGTCGTTTTCTCCATGATTGGCTCGATGCTCATGGCGTTGTGTATTGCGCCCATGCTTTGCGCGCTGTGGCTGCGTCTCAAGAAAGGTAAGGTACGTTCAAATCCCATTATCGGATTCTTTAAAAGGATATATATACCGGTACTCAAATGGGCAATTGCTCATCGTTACATCGCGCTCACAATTGCGGCCGGACTCATCGTCTGGAGTGTCGCCGATGTCTACATTCTCGGTAGCGAATTTTTGCCGACCATTGATGAAGGAAACATGTTGGTGCGCGCGACGATGCCCGCTAGCATTTCGCTCCCACGCGCGATCGAAATTTCAACTCAGATCGAAAAGACGCTGAAAGAGTTCCCGGAAGTGGAAACAGTTGTCGCCAAGATTGGACGCGCGGAACTTGGAGGTGATCCTGAGAGCGTCAGTAACGATGAGATCTACGTACGGCTAAAGCCTAAATCGCAATGGACCACCGCCAAGACAAAGGATGCTTTAGTCGATGCAATGCGACGACGAGTTGAAGGCTTCCCCGGGGTTGAGTTCAACTTTTCTCAAGTAATTGAAACCCGTAACGACGAGTTGATCTCCGGAATCAACGCGCAGATAGCAGTCAAGATCTTCGGTGAGGAACAGGACACGCTGCGACAAGTTGCCGATCAGGTGCGCGACGCAATGTCGAACGTTCGTGGGGTAAAAGACCTGGCTGTTGAGCAGGTAGCCGGTGAAGAACATCTGGAAATTGAACTCGACCGGGATCAGATTGCTCGATACGGTCTGAACATTTCCGACGTGCTGGAGGTAGCGAAGATTGCAATCGGTGGTGATGAAGCCACTGACGTTTTGGAAGGTCAACGAAGGTTTGCAATCTTTGTTCGTCTGAAAGAGGACTATCGTAAGGAAGTCGAAAAACTAAGCGACATTCTGATTGCTGCACCCGTCGGTGGACGCATTCCCCTGGGCCAGATCGCTAAGTTTCACCTTTCGAGTGGCGATGCGGTTGTTAGTCGCGAGAATTCCCTGCGGCGTGTGGTGGTGATGTGCAACGTTAATGGACGCGATATCGGAAGCTTTGTTCACGACGCACAAAACGCCGTGGCGGCAAAGGTCAAGATGCCAACGGGGTATTTCATAACCTGGGGTGGACAGTTTGAAAATCAGCAGAAGGCTGTGCGGAGACTTCTAATTGCGATTCCGATCTCGCTGCTGCTCGTTTTCTTCCTGATCTATTCCTGCTTCAACTCACTGCGCAACACCCTGACGATCATTTTCAATATCCCTATCGCCATGGTAGGCAGCACTATGTTTCTCTTGATCTCGGGATTCCCATTAAGTGTGCCGGCGATCGTAGGCTTCATCGCTGTATTCGGTGTAGCAGTGCAAAACGGAATGGTGATGGTGTCTTACATCAACAAGCTGCGCAGTCTCGGCATGGGGTTGGATGAGGCCGTTATCAAAGGCGCCAGCGTGCGCCTGCGCGCGGAGTTGTTAAGCGCACTAATCGGAAGCATCAGCCTGGTGCCTTTCATCATTTCGTCTGGGACGGGTGCCGAAATCGAGAAGCCGCTAGCTATCGTCGTCGTCGGTGGACTTGTGACGCGACCAATCAAGATCGTGATCCTGCCAATGGTCTATCAGTGGGTGGAGAGTCGAGCCGCACGACGAAAGTCTTTACCTGTTAGCGAATCTCCGATTGATGACGAGCCTCCGGTTGAGAGCGAATCTCCTTAACGCAGAGACACCGAGAACGCAGAGACGCTCAGAGGAAGACGAGAGTACGTTAAGTGGCATTTGAAATCTGTGTCATCGGTGTAATCTGTGGATTTGAATGAGCGCTCCTCTTAACTCATCGGGTAGCAGGACAGGTCAGTACCGAATCGCGGTAGTCGGGTGAGTCTCGGTTGTCATCAAGTCGCACCTCTGTGGAACTCACCCGACGCTACCGCGTTTCGGTACTGACCTCATCACACAGAGATCGTGTTTCAATTTCGTCCTGCGGTCACGCCACCATCTACCGGCAATACAACTCCCGTGATCCAACCGGAGAGTGCGTCATCTGCCAGAAACAACACTGATGATGTAATGTCGTGCGGCATTCCATTCCGTCCAATTGGGTGAAATGAGTTGAAAGACGCGAGTTGTTCGGCGGACAGCAGCGGATCAAATATCGGCGTTTCCACCACAGCCGGTGCGATAGCATTCACACGAATGTTTTCGGCTGCCAATTCAATCGCAAGCGCACGAGTAAACGAGTGAATGCCACCTTTGGCCATTGAAGGTGCGGTGGAAGGTGTGGCTCCGATCCCCTGCAAAGCCCAAATGGATCCAACACTGACGATCGCACCCTTCTCACGCTTCCGCATTTCCGGAACCACGCTTTGAGTCAGGGCGAAGTAACCGCGCATCAGATTGAAGTAATCGTCGAGTTCTTTGTGGGTTACATCAAGAAACGAAGTGGACTTGAACACGCCGGCGTTGTTGAACAACACGTCTATGCCTCCGAATCGTGAAACAGCAGTTCCGACGACGCGTTGAATTGTCTCTGTACTGCCGATGTCACCCGCTACGTAAAGGACGTTTTTGCCGGTTGGATCTATACTCAGCGCCTTTTTTGCAAGCACATCCTCGCGCCGACCGTTGAGCACTACTTTGGCTCCCGCTTGATTGAAACCACGTGCGGCGTCTGCACCAATGCCGGTGCCGCCACCGGTGATAATAACTACCTTGTCTCTTAAGCTCATGTCTCCATCTTTCCCTTTCAGTTCTTCGGGCCAGAGGCCCTGTCAAAAATTGATTTGTTAGGGCGCAAAGGGAATAATGCGACTGGCTGAAGAGTCATACAAGAGAGCACTTTTTTGTTAGTGGGGTTACTTTTGTGAAAGAAATAGGGAATCTCGCAGAAAAAAATTCAGACGCCCCCCATGATGTAGCAGCGACCGTGGAAGCGGTCTTTGGTTGCAAGTGGTCCTTACGCATTTTGGGGTTGATTCGACAAGGTGTGAACAGACCGGGTGCGATTGAGCGTGCGCTCGAAGGTCTTACTCCGAAGGTCCAGAATTACTATTTTCGGCGAATGGTGGAACTGGGCATATTGGACCGGGTGGTCTACCCGGAGATTCCTCCGCGTGTGGAATATCATCTAACGGAGTTTGGTCAGAATTTTTTGCCGATTCTCGATTCCATTGCTGACCTTCAGCGCGACCTCAACCGCGCCGTCGAAAATCCACCGAATCCTTTATAAGTACGACTTTCGTTATCGGGTTCGAGCTGTTAATACTACGACTTCAGCGTGTGGGCCATCGCCACGTTGGCACATCGAGTTCGTCAGCATCCACAATTCTAGTTTCGCCAAATTCTTTCTCTAATCTGATCAGGTTACAGTCCTTGCGTTCATCGAGCGTCGTTATGAGTTTTGGTGCGTGCGTAACCACGAACACTTGAGACCGTTCGGCTGCGCTTGCTATGAGACGACCTAATGGCGGTAGCAGATCTGGATGCAGACTGGTTTCAGGCTCGTTTAGCACAAGTAGCTCGGGAGGTCTCGGAGTCAACAGAGCTGCTACCCATAACAGATACCGAATGGTCCCATCGGAGAGTTCTGCAGCCTTCAATGGCCGCAGCAAGCCGTGCTGATTCATCACCACCTCAAAGCGGGCTTCGATGTTTTCAACTGAAACCGTCGCCCCTGGAAACGCATCCGTAATCGCCGAATCCAGAGCCAAAGGATCTCCGATTTCACGGATCGTCTGTAGAGCTGCAGCGAGATCGGAGCCATCGTTGCTCAATATCGGAGTGTGAGTTCCAATTTGGGGCAAACGGGCTGGGGCATCAACGTCAGTACGAAAATGGTCGTAAAAGCGCCATGAACGAATTTGTTCTCGCAAGGAGAGCATCTCGGGAGCGTTTCGCGGATCGGCAAACTGGGCCATCATGCTGTCGAAGCTCGACAATTGATATGAGATAACGATCCACTCTCCATCTTCGCCCTTGGTTCGAACAACGCTCTCATGCCGATCGACGAGCAGGGCAGCGGGTCGCAAGATTGGACCGTTCCAGATGCACTCTCGCTTGATCTCAGGGTCACGGCTGAACGCCGAGTGTCGCGGCGTTGGCAGTCCCAGATCGATCGCATAGCCGAACGTATCTCCGGCAAAACCCAGCCGCAAATTTATCGGTTCTTTGCGCACTGTTCCTTGAACTGGATGCGCACCACGCTTTACCGCGCGTCCGAGGTTTTCCGGACCCGCCCAAAGTGTCGATTGCAATCCGCCCTCGCGCGCGAGTGAAGTTATGACGCCACCTTGCGCAGTTTCTGCGAGTAGACGAAGCGCACGATAGACACTCGACTTGCCGCTGCCGTTTGGCCCGGTGATGAGATTGAGCCGATTCAGCGGAACTATGAGGTTACGCAGCGATCGGTAGTTTGAGATGGCTAAGGTTGTGAGCATTTGTCTTTCGGTGTGACGGGGAAATCGTACATTACCGGGTGGGATTAAACGAGTCTTCGCGTCTTTATCGTCACACTCGCATAACTCTTCCGTGCTTGATAAGGTTTTCGGTGCGTTGTGGTTACAAGGTCAGTACTGCCTCGCGGTAGAGACTGGGGCAAGTATCAAATTTGCCTGGGAATTTCATTGGTGCTATTTCGTGTTACTTCGTGGATCGCTTTTTCTGCGAGCATAAAGCCGATCCACGAAAGCACACGAAATCACACCAATAACAGGAACAAGAAACTGATGTGCAAACCTTCGGCCACCAAACTACGTAGTACCGGCTGAATCGTTGAAGTACAATCCGTGAGCCGCGAAAGTCTCACGAAGTAAATATTCACGACAAAGGAACCGCCTATGAAGACGACAAGTAAGCGATTGACCTTGTTTGTTCTGTTGGTAATGTTCCTCGCATTTCACCCACCACTCTGGGCCAGGGGTCAGGCCCAACCAGACCGCCAACAAAGCACTCAAAATGTGCAAACCATGAAGTGGAAGTTTGGGGGCAACGATGCGGGATCCAGCACTTACACGACCCACGCTGACGGAACCTTTGAATCATCCACTGACCTAAACATTGCGGGTATGACGATTAAGAGTCGGCTCACCGGCAAACTTGTCGACGGGGCAATCACGGAGTACGAGCTTGTCAATCAACAGGCTGGCGCCGAAGTCCAGGTTTCTGCAAAAGACGGCAAGGCACGACTCAAGGCAGGTGAAGCAACCAGAGAGGTAACCTACAAACCCTCAAAGGTGCTGTTTGCCAATCTCCACCCCATTCTCACTGCTACATGGTCCAAAGTTCTCGATCCAACAAAAGACGGCACCCAGAAAATCGATGTTTTCATACTCGACGCAGCTGTAACGCTCCCAGTGGAAGTCTCAAAAAAGAAGACGCGCATTGCAGAGACAGACGGCAAGAAGCAAGTGGGTGATGTTTATCTGGCACGTCTGGGGAACGTAGAAATTGATGTGTACCTCTCAGACGCCAACTTCGCAGCGTGGGATGTGCCTTCGCAGAAGCTGCAAACCATCATGTCAGGTTACGAGTCCTTCCTGGTAGATCCCAGCACACTCTATCCGGAGCTGAGCCAGCCCACGATGACGACAAAGAGTGAAAAAGCTGTCCGAGTGAAAATGCGCGACGGCGTGGAACTCGTCGCTGATATTGTCAGACCAGCCGACGACGAGAAACACCCTGTCATCATTGAGCGGACACCTTACGGCAGAGAAATCCTGTCGCAACTTGAGGGCGACTGGTGGGCCAAGCGCGGTTACGTGCACATAGTCCAGGACGTACGCGGACGCAACGACAGCGCGGGTGATTGGATTCCGTTTGTTAACGAGCGCAAGGATGGTTACGACACTATCGATTGGGTCGCCAAACAAAGTTGGTCTGACGGGAATGTCGGGATGATCGGGGGCAGCTACGTTGGTTGGGTTCAATGGGCAGCTGCGGTTGAGGCACACCCGGCGTTGAAGTGCATCGTGCCGCAGGTTTCGCCTCCCGACCTCTTTTTTAACTTTCCCATTGATCACGGCGTGCCGATGCTCTTTGGCGCACTTTGGTGGTCCAACTTTGTAAAGGACAAGAAGGTGCCAGCTGTGCCTGAGACGCCTAAGGATCTGGAAAAACTAAGGACCCTGCCCTTATCAAAGGTTGATGACGAAACGCTTGGCCGCGACATACCTTTTTACGATGCGTGGCTGGCGAATGAGACTCCCTCAGCATTTAAGAGTGCGAGCTTCATGGCGGACATGAACAAGGTCAAGATTCCGGCGTTGCACATTAGTGGCTGGTGGGACGGCGACGGCATCGGCACGAAAATGAACTGGGCCAAGATGCGAGCCCTGGGCAATAAAAACCAGTGGTTGATTTATGGACCATGGACCCATCTATTCAATAGCGGCACACGCTTAGGA
>DASROI010000405.1:0-5158 GCA_035646955.1 Pyrinomonadaceae bacterium | reverse complement strand
CAAGAGCCAGATGTGCGATCGCTCGTTCCCGCATTAAAGGCGTTGCCCCCGCAAAAAATTGCCGTCATCGGTCATTCGTTTACGATGGGTTTGCACTGGTCGTCTCCGTCCAGTTTTGTTCCGGTCGTAATCGATGTCTTTCGTCGTGAAAACCCCGGGGTGCAATTCAAACAATTCGCGGCAGGTGGTCTAACTGCTTCACGCGCTCAGAAACGGTTCTATCAGGATGTACTCGCCTGGAAGCCCGACAAGGTAATGTTTGTCGTGATGACCCGAGCGGATGAAGACTACGTAGCTCTCAAAAAGATGGGTGATGGATTCCGGCAAGCAGGGATCAAAGCTTACATGTTCGACGACGTCCACGATCCAGCCGACGTTACTCCAGGTACAGTTGAGCGCGCACGCAAGACGGCTGAAGACGCAAACATCGAGGTCGTGGAAGTTGGTTCCATCCTTGCATCATCTCCGGATCGCCCCCGCTTCATTTGCCTCGACGGAATTCATATGACTGAGCCTTACCACCGGCTAATGGCAAAAGAGTGGCTTAAATACCTGGCCGGTGCGAGAAGCGCTTCGCTTGCTAAGCAGTGATGAAGGAGACTCGTTTGAACAAGCTAAATTCTCTAAGAACAACATCGACAACTATCACGACGGTCGCGCTCGTGCTGACTATTTTTGCTGTCTCCTTCGATTCGCAGGCCCAGGCACAACTAACAAGGCCCCGTATGTTGATTGGCGAACGCGATCCACTGACCGGACTCAACATCTTGCGAGCGAGATATGCAGCGGGCGCGCGACCTGTCGACGATATAGACGGCTGGGCGTTGTCTTACCTCTTAACCAGGGACGAGAGCTTTGCAAAACGAGCGATAGAGCGGATGAGAACGACTCATCCACCAGAACTCGTGAGTTCACGAACGTACCCTGAATATGTAAAGTGGTCGCTTGCTTTCGACTGGATGTACAACCACAAGGATTTCGATGGTCCATTAAAGGATCGCATCGCAGGTGAGCTACTGAATGCCGCCGAAAAGATGATGGCGGATCAATCACTTAAAGAAGTACAGCTCGCGATGTATCAGAACTACCCGGTACGTTATCTGACTCTCGCATTTTTCTGTCTCACTGCGATAGAAGGTCATCAATCTGTCGAGACCCGTGCAGCGCCTTTGAGAAAACATGCACGGAACGTGATCGATCACATCCTGGACTTAACCGACTTTATTACTCCGGATGGTGGGTATCACGAGTCAATGGACTATCAGCGCATAACGTATGCGCCGATGGCGATGATTGCCGAGCTATTGCGAACCACAGCGAATAGCGACCCGGCTCTGCGCTATACCGTCTTTAGCCATTACACCGATACTTATCTTTACAAAGTTCTCCCCGATGGTACGACTGCAAGAGACGACGACAATGAATTCCCTTATTTGCAGTGGGAAGACAATATTTGTTTCGGCTATGCAGTCAATCGCTTCAAGGACCCGTATGCGGCGTGGCTGCTGCGCAAAAGCGGTTGGCCGGCCCAGAAAAATTGGCGTGTACCAATCACGCAGTTTCTCTGGGATGACCCTGATGTGAGCCCGCGTAATCCGGCTGACTCGACCGACGCGGAGATCCCGCGTAGCCACTTCTTTCGGGGCATTGGTCATCTGATTATGCGTGACGGGTTTGGACCAGACTCGACCTGGATTCAATTCAACTCTGGTCCATATCTAGCGAAACACGACCACCTCGATCAAAATCACTTTGTGATTTATCACAAGGGCTACCTTGCGACTGAGAGTGGCGCCGACTACACCGACACCGAAAGCCCTCACTATCTAAACTATTACCGCCGCACCATTGCTCATAACTCGATGCTGGTCTACCAACCAGGCGAAAAATTTTTCTGGGCCGAGAATCTCTGGCCCGCAGCAAACGATGGCGGCCAGCGGATGGATTCGTCGCGTTATTGGAATACAGTGCGGAGCCGCGAAGACTTTGAACGCACCAGGGATCTTTGGGCCACCGGTAATATGGAGGTTAGAGACTATCAACCGGGTGTCTACAATTACGCAAAAGGAAATGCAACTCACGCCTACCAGCCTTCGAAGATGGAGCGTTTCACGCGAGAAGTAGCTTACACACCCGACAATAATGTGTTGGTAGTTTTTGACCGGGTTCGTACTACCAACCCTGATTACCGAAAGGTTTGGTTGCTGCATGGGGTGGGAGAGCCATCCGTTGAATCGGCTCAGAAGGCTCAAGATATCGGAAATGGCGGCAAGGATTACGCGGATGCCTCAACTTTCACCTACTTAGATGGATTGGGAAGACTACGCGTTCATTCGCTGCTCCCGCGCGAACGACATGTGATTGTTCGAGGCGGACCAAATTGGGAATTCTGGACTCCCGGTGATGAGTTTGGCGGAAACTGGGGGTCGGGGAAGAATTGGCCATTAGACCCTGCCGCCGGTGGTCCACTGCCGACAGATCCGTACCTCAACAAGATGTGGAAGACTTTTTGGGGAGACGATTTCAATAAGTTGCTACCCTCAAACACTCGAGCAGTAGTTCCAGCGGCCTGGCGTGTTGAGGTTTCTCCCGCGAAGCCCGCGAAAGAAGACTTCTTTCTAAACGTGTTAGAGATTGGCGATCGAAGTGACTCACGTAAGCCTCGCGTTGAGCTAGTCGACGGATCAAATCTTATCGGAGCGTTGATAGAGGGCGGAACAGTGGTTCTTTTCTCAACTATCGACGGACCAGTTGTTGATGGCGAAGTCACAATTCCCGATGTAACGACAAGTGCGCTGATTGTCACTGGTCTAAGACCACATGCGAAGTACGAGTTGCAGATGACCGGTGGACGAGCGAACTGGCGAGGCGGCCTGTTTAATGGTGTGCCGGGCGCTAATTATATCGCAGCCGCAAATGGTTCCGGCGTTCTGCGAGTTTCGTTTGGCGGTCAAAAGGATGGCCGGCTCAGGCTGCGCCTACTCGCAACCAATTAAACGGCTGATGCGATGAACGATAGTGATCCTCGTCAGTACGACGGAATAATTCTCGGGGCAGGCCATAACGCTCTGATCTTGCAGGCGTATTTGGGTATGGCGGGACTGAAGACCGTCTCTCTGGAGCGCCGACATGTGGCTGGAGGGGGATTGGCTACAGAAGAAGATCCACGTCACCCCGGCGTTTTGCACAACACCCATTCGTTCTATCATCGGGCCATCACACAGATGCCCTGGTATCGAGATCTTGAATTGGACCAACACGGAGCCAGGTACCTACAGCCGGATCCCAATGTCGTCCTGCTGCGTAAGAATGGTGAGACGCTTGAATGGTGGACGGATTTTGAGAAGACGTTCGACTCCTTCAGTAATTTTAGTCGACGCGACGCTCAGGTACTCCGAACGTGGCGAGACCGTTTCATTCCTGTAGTCGATAAGATCCTGGTTCCTGAGAGTCGTTCTCCTCCTATGCCTGCCGCACGCCGTCGGGCATTACTTGACAAGACTGCTGAGGGCAGACTCTTACTGGAGACCTCGGCGCTGTCGCCGCTCCAATTTGTTTTGCGCGAGTTCGAGCATCCGGTTATTCAAGCAGGCTTACTTTTCTTCAATGGACTTCGCGAGGTTGATCCCTGTTGCGAAGGTTTTGGTCATCACATTCCGTCTCTGCTAGCTGCATCAGGCAAAGCTCAGATGTGTCTGGGCGGATCTGCGTCGTTAGCCCATGCTCTGACATCCGCTGTAAACGCGACCGGTGGAGATGTTCGCCTACAAGTACGTGTCCGAGAGATTGTCGTAGAAGGTGAAAGAACCTCCGGCGTCGTTGTCGATGATGGAGAGTTTATCGGGGCCCGATCCTTTGTGGTCTCAAGTTTGAATCCACAGCAGACGTTTTTGGAGTTACTCGACAGTCGCGTGGTTCCCGACGATTGGCGGCTAAAAGCAGAAAGTTTCAAGTACAACGTTTTAGCGCCTTTGTTCGCCTTGTACCTGACCTTATCCGAGCCGCCCCAGTACCGGGACTTTGAGAAAAACCCCCGTCTAAAAAATGCGCTGATGGTGATTCTGGGCCTCGAACATCCGGATCAGTTTCTGAAAATCCTGGAGCATCATTCGTCTGGAACCATTCCTCCGACAGTCATGTGGGGAAGCTGTCCAACAGTCTTTGATTCTTCTCAAGCGCCAAGTGGTAAACACACAGCATTCATGTGGGAAAAGCTGCCGTTTCGTTTAAATGGGGACGCGGCGAATTGGGATCGTTATAAGGAAACGCACGGGCGCAGGATGTTGTCAGAATGGCAGGGGTATGCGCCCAACCTCGAGTCCAGTCTGATTGATTGGTTTACCAGAAGTCCACTCGACACAGAGAGAACCCTGCACAACATGAGATACGGTGATCTTTTGGTAGGTGCATTTAGGCATGGTCAGATTGGATATAACAGGCCATTCGCAGGTGCTGGTCATTATCGAGGTCATTTGCATGGCCTCTATTTATGCGGTTCAAGTTCTCATCCCGGAGGCAACATAACGGGCTTGCCGGGCTACAACTGTGCGCAAGTTATTTTGGCCGATTTGGATCTTCCGGCACCCTGGTCGCCGGTACGCGCCGACACATTGTTGTATGAACTGCCGTCCTAAAGATTCGAAATATCTATCCGGTCTCAAGCATCTCTGCGGTAGAAAGTTTTCCGGTAAAGGCATAGAGAAACCAAGGTATGCAAATGAAAATTAATAGCGTCTTATTATTACTGACAGCCTGTCTTCTGGTAACTGCGCAAACGAAACAGCCGTTGCGCAAATCATCTGTACGCGAGGTCAACCAGGTTGCGAAACCGCCAGCAAGTTCATTGATTGCCATCGTTGGCGCCACCTTGATCGACGGACGTGGTGGACAGCCACTCTCTGATTCGGTAGTGGTTATTCGCGATGATCGCATTGCGGCGGTCGGCAACCGAGCAACCGTAAAGATCCCGCAGGGCGCTGAAATTGTTGACGCAAAAGGTCTGACGCTCTTGCCCGGACTGATCGACGCACACTTCCACATTGACGGAGACGACCCGTTACCCGCGTTGTACCTTTCCCACGGCGTTACATCCCTTCGCGATCCTGGCCAGTGGATCGAAGCATATGACACAGCGCGGAAGTCTCCAGCTACCGTACCC
>DASROI010000404.1:0-5911 GCA_035646955.1 Pyrinomonadaceae bacterium | reverse complement strand
TAGGATGCTTGAAGCTGCGCTCAATGCTTAATGTCTATCATCGGGGAAAACTACAGGGTGAACACCAAGTTGCGAAGTCTAACACCCACCCCACCGAGTGGCAACTTTGGAGTGCGAGGGCCCGGCAGCGCTTTCCAGGCGTACTCCCTGGATTGCATTACCATTTATATGAACGGGCTCGGCGAATCACTTATTAATAAAGTTTCCCGAGAACTGGTTTCCCGAGAACTGGTTTCCCGAGAACTGTAAGAACCTTAAGCTCATTTTAAAATCGAGACCGCGGGAAGGAAGGGGCTTAAAAAGCGCCGCCGGGCCGGCGCACTCCAAGGTTCTCAAAGACGGTTGCGAAGAAACCGTCGGTGCGGTGGAGGTGTGGCCAGGTGCGAATAGCTCCGGACTGAGTGCTAAACCTCTGCTGTGGAATGACCCGAAACTCCTGACTATTCTGCAAAAAGTCCTCAACCACCTGCTCGTTTTCCTCCGGTTCAACCGAACACGTCGAATAGATCAATCGGCCGCCTGGCTTAACGACTCGTGCCGCATTCCAAAGAAGCTCTTTCTGTTGCGCTGCAAGATTAGGAATGTCCGCTTCCATTATTCTCCACCGAATTTCGGGATTATGGCGCAGGGTTCCAGTTCCAGAACAAGGAGCGTCCACCAGAACTCGGTCAAAGACAGCTGAAAAGGGCAAAGGACTCGTACCATCCAAAACCATCGGAGTGACGCTCGTTAGATGTTGTTGGGCTAAGGTGCGTCTCAGCGTCCCCAGTCGTTGAGCCGAAACGTCAGTAGCGATTATTCGAGCACTGTCCTGAGCGCGAGTGGCCATCAACGTTGTCTTTCCTCCAGGCGCGGCACATAAATCCAGGATGTAGTGTCCGGGTTTGGCATCGACCAGATGGGCCACCAATTGTGACGCTTCGTCTTGCAAGTAGACCTCGCCCAACTCGACTAATTCTCTTAGCACATTCGTCGCGCCCGAAACTCTCCATGCGTCGGGTACCAGCGTTGAAGATTCAAGCGTCGCACCGGAGGATGTCAGTCGAGTTAAAACGTCCTGGCTATTGGCTCGGCCAGTTACCACTCTAAAACTCGTTGGAGGCGTGTCGTTGTTTGAACGTGCAAATGAGGCGGTCTCATCAGGACCAAAATGATTGGTCCATCGCTCGATTAACCACGAGGGATGTGAGGTTTCAATCGCCATTCTATCGATTGAATTGGTCGCCTGGTCCAACGGGTCGTACTGTGGCTCACGACTCGCTCGACGCAGCACTGCGTTGACAAATGGTCGAGCTGAAGACAAGCGCGCAAGGTGTACGAGATTGACTGACTCATTCACTGCCGCTGAAGCAGGGATGCGCGACAGAAATCGCAGCTGATAGAGACCAAGTCGCAGAGCAACCCGAACTCCTTCGTCGAGCGTTTCCACTTTGCGGTTGGCAAAGTGCTCAATCACTCGATCCAGATTCAATTGCCATCGCAGTACGCCGAGAACAAGTTCGTGACAGAGGGCCCGATCCAAAGATGAGACGTGTGGTTCTTCGCTGGCCAATGCGGTTGATGAGAAGCTACCGCCCGCAACCTTTAGAAGTATGTCGAAGGCCGCCTTGCGCGCAGGTGAAACCTTATTAGTGGCCAAAACGATCGCCAGCCTTTATGTGAGTGCCGTTCATGAAGTCTCTCGCGGACATGCGACGCTTTGCTTCCGGTTGTAATTCGAGAATACGGATAGCGGTCTCGCCGCCGCACTGCACGATCAAATCTCCGCCGTGCGCGGCAATGACTTCTCCGGGATGAGGCCCGGGAATTTGCATCGGTGAAACTACAGTCTGCCAAAGCGTTAGTCCCCGCGAGTGGAAAGTTGTCTGCGCGTTGGGCCATGGTTGAAATCCACGAACTGCGCAGTCAATCTCCAAAGCTGTTTTATGCCAATTGAGAATTCCGTCTTCCTTCGTCAGGATTGGGGCAAAGGTAGCCTGGGAGTGATGTTGTGGACGTGGCGTCAAGGTCGGCAAGCTTCGCAACGTTTCACTCAAGAGAGCTGCGCCCGACTCCGACAAACGCGACATCAACTCGGGAGCTGTCTCATGAGAACCTATCGGAGTTTTCTCCTGAAGTAGGATTGGCCCCGTATCCAGACTGGGCTCCATAAACATGGTTGTGACACCCGATTCCGACTCGCCGTTAACGATGGCCCAGTTTACCGGGGCAGCACCGCGATAGTGCGGCAGTAATGAAAAGTGAACGTTTATACAGCCATGCTTCGGTGCTCGAAGGTAATCTTCTGGAAGAATTCTTCCATAGGCCACAACTATTGCGGCATCGGCTTGGTGCGAAGCAAAAAGAGACTTGACGTCGTCGGGTTTCAGTCGTGCAGGTTGATGGATGCTGAGGTTCTGTTCGACTGCGTATTCTTTAACCGGGGAATAAGTAGTCTTGTGTCCGCGCCCCGATGGTCTATCGGGTTGGGTCCAAACAGCGACGACGTCATGGCCGTCGCTGATTAGCCGGCGCAGCGTCGGTACAGCCGCGTGCGGCGTCCCCATGAAAACTAAACGCATAACTTATAGAAGCAGTCAGCGATTGAGCTCTGCGTCACTCTGCAGTACTCCGCGTCACTCTGCGATGCGCCTGTAACAACCAAGCTGAGTTCTCAAATTTAACTCGGAAACGACGCAGACAGACGCCGAGGACCGCAAAGGGACGCAGAGACAGGCCAATCGACGGCAGATTATTTTTAACACCGCCAATGACCGTTGATTATGTGCTGGCCTCGGCTCTGCGAGGCTTGGTGGCGCCGAGTTTTTCAGCGGAGACCTTGGCCTGCATGAATAGTAGTAGATAGTCTCGACCTCCAGCCTTCGAGTCGGTCCCAGACATGTTGAATCCACCAAACGGATGAACCCCCACTAGCGCACCAGTGCACTTGCGATTGAGATAGAGATTTCCGACGTGGAACTCGCGGCGCGCACGCTTCAATTTTTCTTCATCAGCGCTATAAACGGCGCCGGTTAATCCAAACTGTGTGTCGTTGGCAATCTCAAGAGCATCGTCGTAGTCATTTGCCTTGATAACTGCTAATACTGGTCCAAAAATCTCTTCCTGTTCTATCGTCGCTCCGGGCTTAACATCAGCGATCACCGTTGGCTCAATAAAGAAACCTTGCTCGCCATCCGAACCACCGCCTATCAACACCCTGCCACCTTCGCTCTTACCCTTTTCTATGTAACCGTTGATCGTCTTGAACGCCTTTTCGTTGATCACCGCACTCATCGTCGTAGCGGAGTCGCTCGGATCAGCCAGTTTGATCTTCGCTGTCTTTTCGACAATCTTTTCAAGCATCTGATCGTAGACTTTCGCGTCGATAATGGCTCGCGAACAGGCCGAACATTTCTGACCCTGGAAGCCAAAGGCCGATTGGACCACGCCCGTCGCCGCAGCTTCCAGATCAGCGTCATCGGCCACGATAATCGCATCCTTACCACCCATTTCAGCGACCACGCGTTTAATCCAGATCTGGCCTTCATTTACTTTCGCGGCACGTTCGTTAACTCTAAGGCCGATCTCTTTCGAACCCGTGAACGCGACGTACCTGGTCTTCGGATGATCGACCACGACGTCTCCGACTTCGGCGCCTGAGCCAGTCATGAAGTTGACAACTCCGGCAGGCAGTCCGGCTTCTTCCATGATCTCGAAAAACTTAAACGCAATGGTTGGCGAGTCGGATGAAGGTTTGAGTACAACCGTGTTGCCGGTCACAACCGACGCGACTGTCATCCCGGCCATAATCGCAAGTGGAAAATTCCATGGTGGAATTACTGCACCCACCCCTAACGGCACGTAATCAAGTTCGCTTTCTTCGCCGGGAATTTGGGTCAGAGGCTGTTCGCCTGCATAGCGCAACATCTCCCGGGCATAGAATTCACAGAAGTCGATCGCTTCAGCGGTATCGGCATCGGCTTCGTTCCAGGGCTTCGCCACCTCGTAGATCATCCATGCCGACATTTCATGTTTGCGTTCGCGGAGGATGCTGGCCACGCGAAAAAGCCACTCGGCTCTTTCTGTAGCTGGTTTCATGCTCCAGGTTTTGAATGCGTTGTAAGCATTCTCAACTGCCACCTTTGCGAGCTCTTTGGTGGCTTTGTTGAATCGCCCGACAACCTGTGTTCGATTTGCGGGGTTGATACTTTCGAGCTTGCCTTCAGTGGTGATTCGCTCTCCACCGATTACAAGCGGGTACTCTTGTCCTAATTTTCCTTTTACTAATTCAAGCGCTTCGCGCATTGCGCGTACGTTTTCTTCCTTGCTGAAGTCAGTAAACGGCTCATTCCGAAATTGAGGCGGCATATTTCAACTCCAATTATGATTTTCTCAGATACTATCCTGCGAATTTGCAACGAGCAAGCGAGCGTTCGCTGCGCAGCAAAGCCTGAACCAAATGTGATGATTACTCCGCTGCTCCTCTCTCTGTAATACAAACCAACAACCTCTGGTTTTCCTGACGATGTTTTACGCGGGGGCATCTGCGGAGAGCATTGCCCCGGTCAGTACCGATTCGCGGTTTGGGTGTGCCTTTAGTTAACGTCAAGCGGATACATGACGAGGCGCACCCGACGCTACCGCGTTTCGGTACTGACCGGGGCTCGCAACTTTATCATTTGGTGGAGGCCTAAGCCGCGCGGTGAAACAAACAGAGTAGGCACCGAGGACACCGACGTCGCACAGAGGAAGACGCCCCGAAAACTCCAGAATCTTGGCTGAGCTAGTAGGGAGAAAAGAGAAAAGAGTTAGGAATTGCTAGATCTGCGGGTGTTAGGGTTAATCCCACTTCCCTGCTTTTTGCAGTTTCTTGATTTTTCGTTTTACGAGCTCTCGTTTGAGAGCGCTCATCTTGTCGATAAACACGATCCCGTCGCAATGATCGGTTTCGTGCAGCATGCAACGAGCTGTCAACTCCATCCCATCAAGCTCGAACCATTCGCCTTTGACATCTTGAGCTCGGACTACAGCGCGCAGGTTGCGTTCGACAGGTGTGAAGATTCCAGGGAATGATAAGCATCCCTCTTCGCCGTTCTGCGTACCTTCAACGCGCATCACTTCGGGATTAATTAGGACCACTCGTTGTTTGGGATCTTTGCCGCCGGAGCAATCCATTACAAACAGTCGCTTCGGCACACCAACCTGGACTGCGGCGAGTCCGACGCCTGGCGCGGCATACATCGTCTCAAACATGTTGCTTACGAGTTTCGCCAGGTCGGCGTCAAACTCGGTAACCGGATCCGCGGGATTATCGAGCACGGGAGCCGGCCATCTCACAATTTCCAATAAAGCCATTCGTCTTCTTTTCCAATCTAACGGGCCCCTTCGGCCCGAATCACTACGATGATTATCTTACGCCGAACGATGCACATTGTGCCACTTTGCTCTTATTCCAGAATCATGCAAGTTGGGAAGCTGGGCAGAGGGGAAAGGTCATCAACTTCCCAGAATCAGGCAGTTGGGAAGGTGGGCAGAGCGGCACTGTTATCAACTTCCCAGAATCATGCAGTCGGGAAGGTGGGCAGAGCGGCACGGTTATCAACTTCCCAGAATCATGCAGTTGGGAAGGTGGGCAGAGCGGCCGGTTATCAACTTCCCAGAATCATGCAGTTGGGAAGGTGGGCAGAGCGGCCATCACGTTCAACTTCCATCGTCAGTTACAGCGCCGCCCCCGCTCTTCTCTTTGTCACACTGCGTTTAGTCAAAGCTGATTTACTCATATTGTTAGTCACTGCAATACCACAGAGATACGCAGAATTAAGAGCGGGGGCGGCGCTAGGTTCGAGTCGAGAGAGTATCGGGTCTTGCCGCTCTGCCCACCTTCCCAACTTGCATGATTCTGGAATTTTGAGTGCCCGCTCAGCCTCTTCCC
>DASROI010000403.1:0-2997 GCA_035646955.1 Pyrinomonadaceae bacterium | reverse complement strand
AGATTTATCAGTGGTCATTGGCCATTTTTCATTTTCCATCTCGACAGCAAGTCCGCTCCCGATCTGATTGCTTCAGTTTTGCCGGCGTGGCGACGTGCTAATCCAGTCGCCATTGATGGATAATTATCGGCTGAAACAATGATTACTCAAGTCCTACCAGCAACGCAGTCTGAAGAGATAGTTTCAAGGGATCCCTCCAGTGGCAGGGAAATTGGGAGAGTTCCAATCCTCGGCCCCGATGAAGTCTCGAGAGCTGTCGAACGGGCTCGCGCTGCGCAATCTTCATGGGGCTCATTAACTTTTCAAGAACGCGGACACATCATCCTTAGAACTCGAGAAGTGGTCCTTTCAAAGATCGATGAGATTGCACAGCTAATCTCCAGCGAGACGGGAAAACCGGCACTCGAAGCTATTTCTATGGAGGTGGTTCCAACACTCGATTTGATGTTCTACTTTGCGAAAAATTCGGAAAGGCTGCTTAAGGAGGAGTCGATAAATCTCGCACAATTTGGACCACTGGGTCGCTCCTCATCGATCGTTCATAAGCCGCTGGGAGTTATAGGCATCATCTCTCCATGGAATTTTCCCTGGGCCACGCCATTCGCGGAAGTCGTAATGGGCCTGATGGCCGGCAACTCTGTGATTGTTAAGCCCAGCGAATTGTCTCCGTTGACTGCGTTGAAAATTGCGGAAGTCTTTGCAGAAGCAAAATTACCAGAAGGCCTGCTCAAGATCGTTACAGGCGACGGCTCAACCGGCGCCGCACTTGTAGAGGCCAGGGTGAACAAGATCATGTTTACGGGGAGTGTCGAGACCGGTAAGAAAGTCGCGGAAGCAGCGGCAAGACACCTAATACCAGTTGTGCTCGAGCTTGGCGGCAAGGATCCGATGATAGTCCTCGACGACGCCAAGCTTAATGTCGCGGCTCGCGCTGCCGTCTGGGGAGCATTCTGCAATTCCGGACAAGCCTGCGCCTCGATTGAACGCTGTTATGTTCATGAAACAGTGGTCCAAGAGTTTACTGACCTGGTAGTAGAAGAAACGCGTGCATTAAAGCAGGGGCCCACAAACAAGAGTGACATCGACGTGGGCGCGATGACAAGTAAAGAACAATTGGAGTTAGTCGAACAACACGTGGATGAAGCCGTGGCGCAGGGCGCTAAAATTCTCATTGGTGGAGAACGGAACCAAAAAGAGGCAGGATGGTTTTATCAGCCGACCGTAATCAATAAGGTCGACCATTCGATGAAGCTAATGCGAGACGAAACGTTTGGTCCAATTCTTCCGATAATGACTTTTAAGACTGACGAGGAGGCGATCAAACTCGCGAACGATTCAATCTATGGACTAACGGCTTCTGTCTTTACGGCTAACCTGGCACGCGGGCGCCGCATAGCGAAAGAACTCGAAGCGGGCACCGTGATGATCAACGAGGTCGTCTACACTCATGCCCTCGCCCAAACACCATGGGGTGGAGTGAAGCAGAGCGGTTACGGCAGAACGCACGGGAAGTTAGGACTTCTCGAAATGGTGACTCCGCAACATATTCACGTCAACGCCGTTCCCGCAATAGCTGACCTTTGGTGGTTCAGATACACGGCCGGCGCCGGCGAGCTGTTTCACGGACTGGCACGACGGTTTACGACTGGGTCCCTACTGGCTGCGGTACCACTGCTACCAACGATGCTTCGTCGCCTGTTTGAAAGAAGAAAGTAGAGATCGGGCTTCCTCGCTATACTTTTTCTCTCGACTAGCCTAGCATTTCCGCTTTGCCTGGAGGCCTTAAGAATTTCAGATGGAATTGTGGAAGCGTTACATGCACCGGCGGGAACGCTGGTATCACCAAAGGGACAATAATCGCCTGGTACGCCCCATGGAATGGGGACTGGAATTTGTTCTTGACCACGTCAATGGTGACAATCCGCGCAATGCTTTGAGAGATCATTCGGCGCGCGTTATGCGTAGCAGTGATGACTTTTATGCTCTCCCCGAAATCCATGATTTTCAGCTTGCTGGTGATCAGCTAACCTGGACCAGCGCAATCCAAACCCCTTCGGCCGAAAACAACATCGCTCGAGCTCGCTTCTTTCCCGCTAAAGCCAAAAAGGGACGTTCACCTCGTAACGCCATTGTGGTTCTGCCGCAGTGGAATGCGCAGCCTGAGAGTCATGTCGAGGCTTGCCGGATCTTTAACATGATCGGGATGTCTGCACTGCGCTTAACACTTCCTTATCACCAACAAAGAAAACCGCCTGAGCTTGAACGCGCTGATCATCTTGTTAGCACCAACATTGGCCGCACGATCCAGTCGATGCGACAGGCAGTCCTCGACACGAGGGCCGCAGTCCGTTGGTTAAAAAACGAGGGTTACGAGAAGGTAGGAATTCTTGGAACGAGTGTTGGCTCGTGCATCGCATTTCTTGCATTTGCGCACGAACCGGATCTTGATGCAGGCTCTTTCAATCACGTCTCCGGTTACGTCGCCGATGTGGCATGGAACGGACTCTCAACTGCACATGTTCGAGAAGGCTTCGGACACCGGCTTTCGCTAACCGAATTGAGAGATTTCTGGACTCCGATTAGTCCACTTCCCTTCATGCCGCGAATGGCTACGATGGGCCAGCGTCCAATGCTGTTCATTGTTGCCAAGTACGATTTGACGTTTCCAATTGATTTAACTCACGACGCTATCGCGGAAGCTAGACGTCACCGGTTACCACTCGAGTTGGTTTGGTTGCCTTGCGGACACTACACAACTGGAGAGTTTCCCTGGAAGGCTATCGACGCCTGGAAGATCGCCACATTTTTCCGTCGCAAGTTCCGATAAGAAGGTTCCGCAAACCAAAGCCCTTTGATCTCTTCGTAGACCGAGGTCTTTTGCTATAAACCCGCCGTAGCTTGTATAAATGCAAACCTTAGCGTGACGAGCAATAAGTACAGTACCGCGAGCGCAGCGACCGGATGCCACACTCAACTTACGCCTACGTCCTAATAAGC
>DASROI010000402.1:0-6222 GCA_035646955.1 Pyrinomonadaceae bacterium | reverse complement strand
AGTGAAGAAGGGTTCAAAAATTCGACTCTGAATCTGCTGGGGGATACCTGGACCAGTGTCGCTGACACTTATTAGTACGAATCGACCGGGAAACGCTTCAACATGCATCTTTGCGTAATTCTCATCGATTAGCTGATTCTCAGCTCTAATTAATATCGAGCCGCCTTCGGGCATTGCGTCGCGCGCATTCACACAAAGATTCATTAAGACTTGATGGATCTGAGTAGCATCGGCTGAAACCAGCCAGAGGTCATTAGGTATTTTGTGATTTATCTCAATCGACTTTGGAAGTGTTTCACTCAGTATTTTGAGGATCTCCTTCACGAGATGCTTGGGCTGAACGGCTACGCGTTCGCCTTCCACCCCGCGGGCAAACGACAAGACCTGCCGAACCATATCAGCGCCGCGTTCTGCATTTGAACGCAATACCCGAAGCCATTTCTCCGTAGATTCGTCAGTGGCTTTTAACTGCAACATGTCGATTGCCATGAGAATAGGCGACAGTACATTATTCAAATCGTGGGCGATCCCGCCTGCCAGCGTTCCGATTGACTCCATGCGTTGAGCGCGCAGAAATTGGGACTCTATTCTCCGTCGTTCAGTTACATCTGTATTGATAACCAGGATCGACTTTGGAGCTCCGTGTTCGTCTCGCACGAGAGTCCAGCGACTCTCGATGATGATCTCGGTGCCATCCCGACGGACCTGAGTAAACTCTCCGTGCCATTCGCCTTTCTCGATTACGGCCTTCTTTGCTTCCTCGAATCGAGAAACCGGACTGTTAGATAAGAGCTCATTTGCGTTCTTGCCGACTGCTTCGTGGGCCAGCCAACCGTAAATTCGTTCTGCGCCCTGATTCCAGAATAGAATTCTCTGTTCAAGATCGCGGACAAGAATTGCGTCCTGAGCCTGGTCTAGGAGCGCCGCCTGTTCCCGAATTTGCTCCTCACCAGCCTTTCGCTCAGTGATGTCGTTGCGAATCGCGACGTACTGATAGGGTTTCCCTTCAGCGTTTAGGAAGGGAACTATGGTTGTATCGACCCAGTAGTAACCACCATCTTTCGCCCGGTTTTTGATCTCGCCGTGCCATACTTTACCGCTTGCAATTGTGGCCCACAGATTACGAATGAATTCTTTGGAGTGGTAGGCAGAGTTGATGATCCGGTGATCTTGGCCCAGTAACTCTTTTCGTGAGTACTTTGAAATCTCGCAGAACTTGTCGTTGACGTAGTTGATGATTCCGCGTTGATCGGTTATGGCGACAATCGCAGCTTCGTCCAGGGCAAACTTGATGTCAGCCAGTTCCTTCAGAGAACGCTGTAGCACGTCATCTGCCAGCTGAAACTTGTCCACTGTTGAAGTATCGATCGACATAACTGAAATCTAAGCGGTAGTTTCCGACGTGGCGGCGTCTTCCACATTGTCACCAAGTTTTTGTAAACGGTATCTGAGCTGATCTCTTGAGATTCCCAGGAGTTTTGCGGCCTTAGTTTGATTGCCCCCGCTGCGTTCAATAGCTTGCTTGACGAATGATAGTTCAGCCTCGTCCAGGGAGATTCCACCATCTGGAAGGACGAACGAAGGTCCAACTGGCGCTGTTTTGAGGTTAGACGCGTGAGTAGACGTGTGTCCGATCATTCCGGCCGGCAGATATTCAGTCGTGATCTCTTCGCTGTCCTCAAGGATCAATGCGCGCTCGATGACGTTGCGCAGCTCCCTAACATTTCCAGGCCACGAATACCGGCGAAACAATGCGGCAACGTCGGCAGACAGGCCATTAATTTTCTGTCGGCGCCGAATCTTTGAGCTAATTGTTTCGATGTAATGCGTGCTCAACAGCAAAACGTCATCGCCCCGCTCACGAAGCGCAGGGATATCTATCTGAATAACAGAGAGCCGGTAATAGAGATCGAGACGAAAACGGCCCTGCTCACTTTCCTGTTTCAAATCGCGATTCGAAGCCGCGATGACTCTTACGTCGAGCGGAATATCCTTGAGGCCTCCGACTCTTCTGAACGCGCCCTCTTCGAGCACCCTTAGCAGTTTTGCCTGTAAAGAGAGCTCCAACTCACCGATTTCATCCAATAAGAGCGTTCCACCCTCGGCTTGTTCAAACAGCCCTTGCTTACGAGCCTTTGCATCGGTAAACGCGCCCTTTTCGTACCCGAACAATTCCGACTCGATCAGTGTAGCGGGCAATGCGGCACAGTTGATGGCGATGAATGGATTACCCGCCCGCTGCGAACCGTAGTGAATCGCTTTTGCAACAAGATCCTTTCCGGTTCCAGATTCGCCCTGTAACAAGACCGAGGAAACCTCACTTTCAGCAACCTTGGCCGCGAGCGCTAACGTCTTTTTCATTGCCGGAGATTCGCCGACAATTTGCCGAAAGTTGAACTCGCGCGCGCGTTGACTTCGCACTTGTTCGACCTCACGCCGGAGGTACCGCGCCTCAATTCCGTTCCTAATAGTGACGCGGAGCTCTTCGAGGCTTATCGGCTTGCCAATGAAGTCGTAAGCACCGCCACGGAGCGCAGCGATGGTGTTGTCAACTTGCACATTGCCAGTGATCATCACGGCAACAGTTTCAGGATTTTCGAGTTTGATCTTCTTGAGCAAGTCGAGACCAGAACCATCAGGAAGATCAATATCGAGCAGCACCACGGCCGGTGCTTCCTCTGTGAATTGCGAAAGGCCTTCGGCGACAGATCCGCCCTCGAGTGCCGTGAAACCCCAACTTCGCAAAGCTTCGCTCAAGGTCCACCGAATCGCTTCGTCATCATCAACGATCAGTATTTTTTCTCTGGTAGTTTTCAGCGTTGAATCACTCCTTGAAATGTGGGCCGGGCCTGAAACATCTCCTCCGCATTATATGCACTTACCGCTGGTTTAAAGAAATCAGCCCCAACTTACGATATCAACGTTTCTATAAACGGTTGTGGAGAATTCCGCAAGACGGAATTGAGTGCTCGTAAGATTCCGCATTAATCTAAAAGAATAAAGGCAGTACTAGGTCTTTTTTACTCCGGCCCCTAACTTGCTCGTCGTGGCCTCAGAATCATGGGAAACCACGAAGTACATTCAGAAATTGATTCAGAGACGCTGCGCAGATTTATGAAATCGCTGCTCGAGGACTTGCGCGCACTCGCTTTCATGTTAGAAACCGGCCAGGTTGAAAGCGGCGTCAGGAGAATTGGAGCTGAGCAGGAGATGTTCCTCGTTGATCGCGAATTCCGGCCTGCCCCGGTTGCTCTCGAAGTGCTTAAGCGGGTAAAGGATGCGAGATTTACAACTGAAATTGCAAAGTTCAACCTGGAAGCAAACCTAAGCCCGCTCGAACTAAAAACGGACTGCTTCAGACAGCTGGAGCGTGAACTTTCGGAACTTCTTCAAATTGCACGCAATAGTGCCACACACTCAAGAGCGGACATCCTCCTTTCGGGTATTTTACCGACACTGACCCAGTCGGATCTCAGCTTAGACAATTTGACTCCAGCGCCACGCTATCATGCTTTGAACAACGGCGTGATTGGGCTCCGGGGTGGTCCATTCTCGATTCATATAAAAGGATTGGATGAAATAAGTCTCGTTCACGAAAACATAATGATGGAGTCGTGCAACACGAGTTTCCAGGTTCACTTCCAGAGCAGTCCGTCAGAATTTGTAAATCACTACAACACTGCGCAAGCAATCACTGGTCCGGTTCTGAGCGCCGCCGTTAACTCACCAATTCTTTTCGGTCATCGTTTGTGGCAGGAAACTCGGGTCGCACTTTTTCAACATTCCACTGACGAGCGCTCGCGTTTGCGAATGGCTCGTAGTCAACCAACCCGAGTAAACTTCGGCGAACAATGGCTGCAACACTCGATCGTCGAGCTTTTTCATGAGCAAATCTGCCGGTTTCGTCCAATCATGGTCAATGAGCCGGATAGCGATCCGTTTGCGCAAATTGCGCGTGGCGAAGCGCCGCTTCTCTCTGCTTTGCGTTTGCACAACAGCACTGTTTGGCGATGGAACCGCGCGTGTTATGGCGTCACAAACGGCATTCCTCATTTACGAATCGAAAACCGGGCCCTTCCGTCAGGTCCAACAGTGGTTGATGAGGTGGCGAACGCAGCGTTCTTTACCGGGTTAATGGTTGGGTTACCGGAAGAAATTGGGAAGATCGATCAACGACTTCGTTTTGAAGATGCCAAAGTTAATTTCTTTGCGGCAGCGCGTCACGGACTCGATGCTCATTTCTATTGGATCGATGGTACGAATTACAGTGCGTCGACTCTGCTGCTTGAACATTTGCTTCCCCTGGCCCGCGCTGGTCTCAGACAGTCGCAAGTGAACGAAGCGGATATTGACAAGTATCTCGGGATCATTGAAACGAGAGTTAAGAGCCGGCAAACTGGTGCGCAATGGGCCATGCAGGCTCTCGGTGATTTGGGGACAACCACATCAAAAGCTACGCGGCACAGACTCCTGTCTTCGGCAATGCACTTAAACCAAAAAGTGGGGCTGCCGGTTCACGCGTGGCCCAGGATTTCGGCGCCCGGTGCCGAGGATTGGGAGCAATCCTATCGTACGGTTGGTCAATTTATGACTACCGATCTATTCACGGTACAGCCTGACGATTTGATAGATCTTGCTGCCAGCGTTATGGATTGGAGACACATCCGTCATGTGCCGGTCGAGGATGATGCAGGAAATTTGATCGGACTTATCACTCACCGTCAATTGATAAGACTTCTCACCGACGGGAAGAAAGTAGGTGAGCACGTTACGGTCCGCGATGTAATGCTAAAAGACCCGGTAGCAGTTTCGCCATCCACTTCATCGCTCGAAGCGATGGAGATAATGCGAGCTAAAAAGATTGGGTGTCTCCTCGTGACTGATGAAAACCAACTGGTTGGGATTGTAACCTCGTTCGACTTCCTGGAAGCTTCAGCGTCGCTCTTCATTCAACACTTGACTGAGAGCGGAAAAGCAAAAGCCCTCAGCCGAGGGCGAACTGCTTAATTGGTAGTCTTTAAGAGTTGCTCTTCGACCCTGATTGCCTTTGGAAACAAGATGCTGTTTTCGACGTGGATGTGTCGTTTTAAGTCTGACTCGAAAATCTCAATAGCTGCGAGAAGTTTCTTATAGGCTGGCTCAGTATGGGGAGAGGGGTGGAAGGCTGCAACCCCCTTGATGAAATGGCTTAGGAGGTATTTGGTTCCTTGATCTTCTAACATCAAAAGCCGAATACGACTGGACATTTTGAAAGGCAGCAGGTTGGCATTTGCGGCCTTCAGCTCCGATGCTTTTTCAAGACTGATGATTGCCGGGAACAGGACATCTTCTTCTTTGCGAATATGAACCGCAATTTCGGATGCCAGTGTTTGGTTCAACTGGTGGAGCTCGGCAATTCTTGTATTGCCAACGTTGGAGTTCATTAATTCCCTGATGTGTTGATCGATAGACTGTGTTTGATCGCGGACGAAAGCGTGGTGCACATCGACAACATGGGCAATTATTTCCGATAGCGAAGCCGACATTAAGAGGTGATCATTTTCAACGTTGGCAGTTTTCATTACTTCACCTTCAATAAGTATTGATATAGGTTTCGCTTCTCTAAACCCGCAGGCTAGACCTCCCGTAAGGAATGAGAACGAGGGCCTGAATATTTAGATAGATTGCTGGGCCGGAAACTCCTTTTTTTCTTCTGCCACGAAGTTCCTTCCGCCGATTCAGTGCAAACTCCGAGCCATAGCACTTTTGGAATCGCTTCGAAATCAAACAAGACTCAATGGACCAAGGTGTGGAATCTCGCACAGCAGGTTCTTCGCCTGCGGATAATTCCGCTTAAGTGAGAAAGAATTGAGTCGCCAGGGTGAGATAGCGGGCCATTTAATTGCGTTCGGCGCTGGCATGCCCTTTGCGCTTTGCCTCATCAGGTTTTGCCGTGTGTTACGTCACAAACGGAGGAGAACGATGCCAAGCACCGCGAATTGGGAACTAAAACCAACTCAACAATTTGAGCGAGAGTGGGAAGCGAAGATCACTGATTTCCCAGGCCTCGACGATGCCAGTTTGAGTAGTACCTATAAGCGAGGGACCGTCCTATTCTCAGAAGGCCAAACTGTTCGTGGCGTTTATCTGGTGCGAGCGGGATCCGTCAAAGTGTCAATTTCGTCAGCTCAAGGAAAGGTTGTTGTTTTACGTATCGCGAGAGCGGAAGATCTTATTGGCGTG
>DASROI010000401.1:0-33222 GCA_035646955.1 Pyrinomonadaceae bacterium | reverse complement strand
TACTTCGAACTTCAAAACTTGCCGAATACGGCTCATCATCCTGATAGATCGGCAGGTAGGCAGTTTCCATTGGAGCGGTACGAGCATCCGCTGACTTTATGTTGCCGATCACACCGACAATCTCGAGCGTATCTTTCGGATTTCTTTCATCGCCAAACCAAAAGAGCCGTCCGACTGGGTTCTGATTTTTATAGTAGTGATCGACAAACGCCTGGTTTACAACCGCGACTTTTCGACCGCTCGCATTATCACGCTCGTTTACTTCTCTCCCCTGGAGCAAGGGCACGCCTAACGTGCGATTGAAATCTGGTCCAATCAATACCCAGCTCACAATGAGAGACTCGTTCGGCTGAGCTTCATAACCCTGGGCCGTAATGTTGCTACTACTTCTGGTGCCACTCATCGGCGAGTAGCTCGACACGCTGGCAGCCTCGACGCCCGGCACAGCCTTTAATCGGGCCAGGAGTCGTTCATATAAAGGAGAAAGTTCGGCCGGTTTGTAGCCGGCTAAACGTGGATCCACATCCGCAACTAAAACTCGGGTGTGACTGAAACCAACATTCTCTTGTTGCAGTTTTAAAAGGCTGCGAGCGAATAATCCCGCCCCGGTCAATAAAACCATCGAGAGACAAACCTGGGTAACGACTAGTAGCGACGACAACCCAAGATGCCAACGTCCAAAGCCCGAACGACTCTTCTCCTTCATCGCGCCAGCCAGGTCTGTTCGACTTGCACGAATTGCCGGCAACAGGCCAAAGATGAGGCCTGACAAAATCGCCACGGCACCAGTAAAACCAAGCACCAGTAGATCAGGTTGGGTCTCGAGTGGTGTCTCTTTGGTCACCATCCCAACGATCAATTTCACTCCCCATTGGGCCAGGACTACGCCAGCGATACCGCCTGCAACAGCGAGTATTAAGCTTTCAACCAGCAATTGTCTGACGATTCGAAAACGACTTGCTCCCAACGCCAGTCGCAGAGACATTTCTGCTTTTCTTCCAGCGGCCCTGGAAAGAAACAAACTTCCCACGTTAGCGCATGCAATAAGCAGCACCATCGCAACAATCGCCATCAGCGTTTGGAGCGGTCGTGAGTAATAGACTCTCAAGTTTGAGATTCCCTGGCCGCCCGGTATGAGTTGCGCCGTCGAGCCTTGAATTGAGCGCTTGAGATCATCGTTCGGCTGACCACCGCCTTGTTCTGTTAGAAATTGTTTGAGTGCAAGGGTGCTGGAGGTTTGTGCCTGCTGGATCGAAACCCCGGGTTTGAGACGACCCATGAGCGTCAACCAAAAAGTTTCCTTATCGTCGAGTGAGGATTTCCTCATTTCGATTTGAGGTTGGAATGACAGTGGCACCCAAAAATCAGGAGACTTACGAACACGCTCACCAAAGAATTCTTCAGGCGCGACTCCCACAACCGTGAAGCTCACTCCGTTGATAGTCATTGCTTTGCCCACGACGGACTGATCGCGGCCCAACTGTTCCTTCCAGTAGCGATAACTTATGACTGCAGCAGGTGGAGCATTGAGTTGATCGTCTTCGGGGGTTAGTGTGCGACCAAGTATTGTCTGGACACCAAGAAGACTGAAGTAATTTCCAGTTACCAGGTGGCCCTGGGCGCGATGAACATTTGGCGAACCCGCCGGACTTACGCTCAACCTGCTCTCGCCGCTACGAAAGGCGCAGATGTCCTGAAAAGCATCGTTATGAGCGCGCATATACTTGTACGCGTCATATGAATAGAGCTCCCACTCGCCTGTTGGCGGATCTCCACGTGAGGTTCCTTCACCCGTCGCATCCCCGAATAGGACCAGCTCCTCTGGTTTACTCACCGGCAGGTTCTTGAGCAAGACTGCGTTTACCAGAGTAAAAATCGCCGTATTCGCCCCGATTCCCAACGCGAGTGTCAGGACGATAACGATTGTGAAGCCTGGTCTCTTCGCCAGCCCTCGAATGCCATAACGGATGTCTTTCAATAATGAATCCACGATCTTCACCTCATGCAACTATTCGTACCTGAGTGCCGTTAAAGGGTCGACCTTCGTGGCCCGTCGCGCGGGAATGTAACAAGCAAGCAACGCTACCAGCGTCAACAGGCCCACTACCGCAACGTAGGTGAGCGGGTCAGTGGCCGTCACTTCAAATAGCAACGTATTCATCAGCCGCGTCAAAGCGAATGCTCCTACTACGCCGATGATGGTGCCCAGTCCGAGCATCATTAATCCCTGGCCAAAAACCAGCTTCAAAACGTGCAGACGCTGCGCACCAAGGGCCATTCTCACCCCAATTTCCTGGGTCCTCTGAGCAACGGAATAGGCCATCACGCCGTAGATACCGATTGCTGCAAGGAAGAGTGCGATACCGGAAAACACTGCCAGCAACAGCGACAGGAAGCGTGGTTGGACCATCGAGAGAGCGACAACCTCCGACATGGAACGCAGGTTGTAAACTGGAAGACTTGAATCCACTTCTCTAACTGCCGATCGAATTCCGCCGGCAATTGATTCGGGATTGCCAGTTGTCCGGACAACAAAATTCATGTTGGTACTGAGACCGAACTGTGAGACCTGCTTAGCCGGCAAATACAATTCGGGTGCCGCAGGCTTATCCATGCCTGCATTTTTTGTATCTTCCACAACGCCGACAATCGTGGCCCAGACCTTGGGATTTGCGAAACCAGGATTCACCCGGCGGCCAATCGGACTGCCTTGCCAGAACCGTTTCGCCAGGGCCTGGTTGACCATTACGACGCGCTGAGCGCTGTCGTTATCGTCCTGTGGTTCGAACGTTCGACCCTCAATCAATTTAATCTTCATGGTCTTGAAGTAGTCGTTTCCAACAACATTCCAGTAGTCGACATTCTGTGCAGGACTATCAGGCGTTTGCTGGTAACCTTCGATTTCGGTGTCGTTTGCGTTGATGCGGCGGAGTGGAGGAATTCCCCCCGCTAATGACGCGGATGTAACTCCTGGAATGTTTGCGAGTTTTTCCTGAAGCGTGTTCGCAAAGCGCCAGCGATCTGGATTCTGATACTTGGTGCCGGGAAGGTTGACGCTGAAACTCATCACGCCGTTGGGTTCAAAGCCCGTCTTGACCTGTTGTAATTTCCAGAAGGCGCGAATCATTAAGCCAGATCCGATCACTAGAATTACGGCGAGCGCGATCTCGGTAACAACCAGGCCTTTGCGGAGCGCTTGCCCCCCACCTCGAATCGCGCGTTGCCCTGCGCCGCGAATCCAATTAGCAAGGTTGCGTTCACTGACCTGGGCCAACGGCGCCAATGCAAACAGAAAAACGGCGACGATGGACAATCCAAACGTGAAGGCCAGGACGAGACGATCAACTCGAATCTCTCCTGTACGTGGCACACTATCCGGCGCAAAAAGCAATAAGAGCTTTAAGCCAAAAAATGCGAGCAAGGCGCCCAGGGCGGATGCGAAGAGAACGAGCACAAATCCTTCAGCAATAAATTGCTGGACCATCCGTCGCAGGCCGGCACCCAATGCCAGGCGAACGGCAAACTCTCTGTGACGAACCTCGGAACGTGCGAGTAACAAATTGGCCACGTTTACGCACGCAATTAACAAAACAAACCCGACAGCTCCCATCAGCAGCAGAACTGCCTTGCGTGCTGATCCGACTACATCTTCATGTAGACCGACCATCACGATCGGATGCTTTTCGGGGTTCAATAAATGCTGCGCTCGACTCTCACTCTTCCAACCCGCCATCAGGCTGATCAACTCGCTTTTCGCCTGCTCCTGGCTGACTCCAGGCTTTAATCGCCCTATCACTGATAGAAAGTGACCGCCACGATTGCCGGGATTTGCGGGATCAAATTGAAAAGGAAGAAGGACTTCAACCTGGTCGTTGCTGCCCGGAGGAAATGCAAAATCTTTGGGCATCACTCCAACAACTGTTGAAGATACGGAGTTCACAAGTATTTGCTTACCGATTATGTCGCTGGTCCCACCGAAGGCTCGTTGCCAGAGACCATAGGAGATCAACGCCACGTTTGGTCCACCGTTGCGGTCTTCTTCAGGAGTGAAGTTGCGACCCATCGCCGGTTGTACTCCGAGGGTATCGATCAGCCCGCGAGTTATCCCTGCTGCAGTCACACGCAGCGGCTCGCTATCGGTACCAATATTTTGTCCGCCCGGTGCCCATGCGCCAATAGCTTCCCACGACTTGGCTTCGTTTTGAATATCGAGGAGTTCAGGCGCCGACAACCAGAATTTGCTCAACTGCATAGTTGGAAATTCGCTGTAGATGCGCACTAAACGATCGGGCTCGCGAAACGGAAGTGGACGCAAGAGCACGCCGTTCACAACGCTGAAAATGGCGGTGTTCGCGCCAATACCGAGGGCAAGCGTCATTATTGAGACGACGGTGAAGCCGGGATTCTTTCCCAGCATGCGTAGCGCGAATTTCACGTCTTGAAAGAATTTTTCCAGCATCAGAACTCCTTTGCGGTTAGGCTTTTGGGCCTTTGATCTTTTTACCTTGCGTTTCGATCTTGACCTTATACGTTTGATCTCCTTGATCCGATCAAAGATCAAAGTTCAAAGGCCAATGACCCAAGCCCCAAAGACCTTTCACTCATACCTCAGTGCTTCGAGAGGGTCGACTTTGGTTGCGCGACGGGCCGGCAGATAGCAAGCCAGCAATGCAACTGCGAATAAAACCCCTCCTGCAAGCAGAAATGTCGCAACGTCATACGTCTGGACTTCAAACAACAGACTACGAAGCAACCGCATTAGACCCAGGGCTGCAATTCCTCCAGCAGTCACTCCTATAAACGCCAGCAAGACTCCTTGTTTCAGAACCATTTTTAGAATGTCAGAAGCTTGAGCACCAAGCGCCATTCGCACCCCAATATGTCGAGTTTGTTGACTCACCGAATAGGAAACGACACCGTAGATGCCGATCGACGCTAACAAAAGTGCGAGCGCCCCGAAAACGCTTGTCAGAATGGCCGGAAAACGTCGCATAGCCGCGGCCGGTGAATCAGAGATAAGTTTCTCCATTGCGCGCACATTGAACACCGCGACTTCAGGTTCGAGCGCGCGAGTTTCATCGCGAATCGTACCGGCCATCGAGTTGGGATCTGCGGTGGTACGGACTACGAGGCTGGTCGCAGGCGCTGGATCCTGACGAAACGGATAGTAGATTACGGGTTTCAACGCCTCATCCAACCCGGTGATTCGCAAGTCCCCGACAACTCCGACAATCTCGTCCGAGGGCGCATTGATTCCGGTATACACCAAACGCCTGCCAATCGGATTTCGGCCGGCGAAGATCTTGTCAGCCATTGTCTTCCCAATAATGACGACACCTGGACCACCATTCTTGTCGCGTTCGTCAAACATGCGGCCTGCAATGATGGGCACACCGAGAGTTTGAAAGTAGGTTTCGTTAACGTCTCGAATGTTTGCTTCGATCTCCTGGCCTGGAGGTGGAATGGGATCACCTTCTACATTTACCCGGGTTGTATTTCCACCTTGCAAAGGCAGAATATTGACCATCCCGACGGCACTCACTCCCGGAATCGATTGAATGCGCTCTTTGAGTTGGTCTATGAAAAGAATTTGCCGGCTGTCTTCTGTGTACTTCGTGGCAGGCAGAACAACTGTCATAGTCAGGACGTTTTCAGGATTGAACCCCGGACTCGTCTGCAACAGACGTAAAAGACTCTTCATCATCAGACCGGCGCCTACGAGCAGAACAACAGCAAGCGCAATTTCTGTCACGACGAAGGCACTACGAAGCCGTGTGCCGGCGCCGCCTGCCGAGTTGCGGCCGCCTTCTTTCAGAACTTCATTGAGTGCCAGTCGTGATGACTGGATTGCCGGCGCAAGACCAAAGACCAGACCGGTTATCAGTGACAATACAAAGGAGAAGACTAGAATGCCGGTATCGATCTTAAGAGTCTTAAGAAAAGGCAACGTATTGATCTGGCCATCAGGCACAAGTGAGACAAGCGCACCAATTCCCCAGTAAGCCAACAACAATCCAAGCAATCCTCCGCCAAGAGAGAGCAGAACTGATTCGGTCAAAAGCTGCCGGACAATACGCCAGCGACTAGCACCCAGTGCTGCACGAATAGCAACTTCCTTTTGCCTGGCGAGAGATCTGGTCAGCAACAAACCTGCTACGTTGGCGCACGCTATCAACAAGACAAAACCTACCGCAGCCAGCAACACAAACAGGACCGGCTTAACTCCGCCGACAACCTGTTCCTGGAGTGGAACAACCTTGAGATTCGTTCCGGCGTGTGAGTCGCCGTACTGTTGCTGGATGCGATTAGCGATCAACCCCAGCTCGCTTTGAGCCTGGGCCATAGTCACACCAGGCTTGAGGCGCGCAATAAGATTCGTGCCATGCAAGAAACGTCTGCTGAGCTGCGCTTCAGTGGGCTGGTAATTACGCCAAAGGTCCGCCGGCCTGAACGCAAATTGAAAACTGGCTGGTAATACTCCGATTATTGAGTAGTTCTCACCGTTCAGGTTTACCGATTGGCCCACTACATTCGGATCGCCACCAAATCGCTTTTGCCAGGTCGCGTAAGTAATGACGGTTACTTTTGGACCACCAGGTTTGTCTTCTCCCGGCTGAAACGTTCTACCAAGCACGGGGTCGACACCGAGTACCGAAAAGAAATTGGCTGAGGCTGAAGGTGCAAAGACCCGTTCTGAGTCGCCTCGGCCACTTAGGATCGCGCCGCCGCCGGTGTAGGCAGCAATGTCGCAAATTTGATTCTGCTGGTAATCCTGATAATCAGGATACGAAAACTCTCGCTGGCCAAACTGTTGCTGCGGCGTGGTTTCAAACAGGTGGTAGAGGGCTTCCGGCGACTTGTATGGCAGTCCTTTGATCAGTGCAGCGTTAACAACCGTGAAGATCGCAGTCGAGGCTCCGATGCCCAACGCCAGTGTCAACACGTTAACAATGACGAAACCAGGTCTCTTCACAAATGTGCGAGCGGCGTATCGTAAGTCCTGCAACAGTTTTTTCATTCCGATTCTCCTGGTTTACTCAATCCCGTCTCGGTCGTCGTCTACTCGTGTCGGAGTGCTATTAACGGATCAACTCTCGCCGCTCTTCGGGCCGGAAGATAAGCGGCAGCGAGTGCCGTCGCCCCCAGGAGCAACGCCGTCTTATCGAAGCTCGATTGGACCAATCCGGTATCGGCAATCGCCTGCTTGATGGTAACCCCGGGTTTTAACCTTGCTAATCCGGACAGGAAATATGGTCCGCGCCTCGTCGGTGAACGAAGCTGGCTGACCCGCCACAAAGCGACGTCCTCGGTAGGAAACCGAATGGCGCTCGACATCACACCAACTATTGTCGAACTTGTACCGCTTATATTGATGTTGCGACCCACGACCTGAGGATCGGCGCCAAAGTGACTACGCCAGAAGGCATCGCTCAGGATTACGGATGGTCCACTTCCGACCGTCTCGTCTGCCTGCTGGAAGTCGCGACCAAGTTGAACAGGCGCACCGAGTGTTGAAAAGAAATTCGAACTGACCGTGATGTCGCGTACTTGTTCAGCACTGTCACGACCGACGTAAGTGAATACTCCGTACTGGAACCCGGCGATACCGTCAAACACATGTGCTTGCGCCCTCCAATCGAGGAGGTCGGAATAAGCGAGCGGAGTGAAATCACCACCGGCAGCCGCTGCACCGCGGTTCCAAACCATCACCAGTTGACCAGGATCCTTAAAGGGTAATGGTTTAAGCAGAACCCCGTTAACGATGGAAAAAATTGCTGTGTTTGCGCCTATTCCGATCGCCAGAGTTATCCCGGCAATGAGGGTAAAGCCCGGCTGCTTGTAAAGCCGGCGCATGCCGTAACACATGTCATTGATTAGAGTCTTCAGGTCGTTATCCCTCGCCCAGCTACCATCAAAACCAGGCCCTACTCGCAGCGCAGTGCTTCCAACGGATCAATCCGTGTCGCACGGCGCGCAGGAAGCCAACACGCTAGCAGCGCGACCAGCAACAGCAGAACCCCGATGCCTGCAAACGTGATGGGATCAGTCGGGCTGACACCGAATAACAAATTGCTCATCAAGCGAGTCAAGCCCCAAGCTCCGGCCAGGCCAAGCACGACTCCAATAATTGCGAGCCGCAGACCCTGGCCAATAACAAGCAGCAAGACATTGCCGGGCTGTGCGCCGAGAGCCATCCGGATTCCGATCTCTTGCCGCCTTTCCTCGATAGAAAATGAGAGCATTCCATAAACGCCGATAACCGTGATAAGTAGCGCAATGACCCCAAATACTCCGAATAAGGACAGGGTGAAGCGACGTGAATCGAATGCGGCGGAAAAAACCTCTTCGATGGTGTCAAAGCTTGTAGGGACATCGCTTCGCAAACCACGAACAATTGAACGAAGGGCCGGTATCAGTGTCTCTGGAGCTGCTTGTGCTCGCACTACAATTGACAGCCGGGCTACCTGCCACCATTGGGGCCGTTGCAATGAATAAGCGTAAACAGTGGGTTGAGCCTCGCGCTCCAGCGAGGAACGAACGTCACCGACAATGCCGACAATCTGTAAGAGACGCTTGTCAGTATCCATGTTGCCGAACTGAATACGTTTCCCTATCGCATCTCCGGCGGGCCAATATCTCTGGGCCAACGAATTGCTAATGACTGCGACGTGTTGAGAGTTGACCCCGTCTTCGGCACCGAACAATCGACCCTTAAGAAGCGGAATCCTCATTGCCGGAAAATAGCCGGCACTGGCAATGCGGTATTCAGCCTGTCCAGGTTGATTGGGATCGTCGTTGATCAGGAATGTTCCGTTAGAGGCACTGCTAAGTGGGAGAGAATTAGCGCCTCCCACTGCGGTTACGCCTGGCAACTGGCCCACCTGGTCCAACACGCCAACATAAAATTGACGAATCTTTTCATCCTCTTCCGGTGTGATTGTCGTCGGAAGACTTAAAGTCATGACGACAGCACTATGAGGTGCGAAGCCAGGATCCACCTTCAAAACATTTAGAAAACTTCGGGCCAGCAAACCGGCTCCGGATAACAAGACAATAGTGATCCCTATCTGACCCGTAACCATCGCACGACGAAGTCGATGGCTCGCCCCGATCTGGCCACGACCTGCAGCCTTTAACCCGGAATTCAAATCATGGCCAATGTTTTGGAAAGCCGGCAGGAAACTGAGAACTACTGCGATCATGATCGCGAGAGCGCAAGCGAAGAGCAATACGCGCGCATCAACAGCAATTGTATTGACTCTGGGTAAGGTGCCCTTATCGAGAATTAGCAACAGCCGGATGCCGAGGATCGCGAGCACAACACCGAGAGCTGCAGCGGGGATCGTTAATAGAATGTTCTCAACTAAGAGCTGACGGATTAGTCGTAAGCGCGAAGCGCCGAGCGCACGCCGCACCGCGAACTCTCTTTCACGTCCAGTTAGTTGGGCCAGCAGCAGATTCGAGTAGTTGGCGCATGCAACCAGCAGCAATAAACCAACAGCGCCGAGCAAAAGCCACAACCCCTGCCGCACATTGCGAGTAAGGAACGACTGAAGCGGAACGAGGGTGAAGTCGACCGCGTCCATTTTTTGCCCGTAAGTCTCTTTCAATTGTTTTCCGATAAGACTTACTTCAGCTGTCGCTTGTTCAATTGTGATGTTATCCCGCAGGCGGCCCACGACCGGCCAGTTGTGGGCGGTTCGCGACGTGTTAGGGGGTTCGCTATTTCGAGTCATCCAGATAGAAGTGTCAGCCGGATAGTCGAAGTTCGGAGGCATTACTCCGACAACGTTACAGACAACACCGTCAATGTTGAGCTTTACGGAATCAAAATCACTGCGGCCGCCGAGTGACTTCTGCCAGTAGCCGTAACTCAAGATTGCGGCGACTGGCCCGCGATATACTTCCTCTTCAGGAGTAAATAGGCGACCCGCGATCGGCTGCGCACCCATTGCTTTAAAAAAGTCGGGCGACCCGTACGAAATATTCACTCTCGCGGCTTCGCCGGCACCAGTTACGACGAGTGGGAAACTTCCCGCAACAATCCCGAGCGACTCAAAGCTCTTACTCCTCGCGCGCATGTCCTCGAAGTTAGGTTCCGCAACTCTAACCTGATTACCCTGGGCACTGACTTCTCGAAGTAGGACCAGGCGCTCGCTCTGCGGATAAGGCATTGAACGAAGTATCAAGGCATCAACGATTGAAAAGATGGCGGAGCTTGACCCTATGCCGAGACCGAGCACGACAATGACGATCAGCGAGAAGCCGGGACGTCGCAGCAGGCTCCTCACTCCATACCGAATATCTTTGATAACGTTGTCCATATCTTATTCGTATTTCAACGCTACGAGGGGGTCGACTCTGGTCTCACCCGTAGCTCGCGCACGTTCTGTTTCGTCGCCGCTGGTAAGGAACACGCTGCCGCTCACGAACCCGGCAAGTTGTTCGAAGACGTGGCTCTGTGCGCGCCAGTCGGCGAGATCGGGAACTGACATGTTGCTCGAGGTAATACCTTTTTGCGGATTGACTCCTTCGAGCCACACAAGTTTGTCCGACTCTGGGAATGAGAGAGGTCGGAGCAACACCGCGTTGACGACTGTGAACATGGCGGTGTTTGCGCCAATGCCCAGAGCCAAAGTCAGTATCGCGATTAGTGTGAAACCTGGATGCTTCAACATTCCACGCATCCCATACCGAATATCTTTCCGCAGACTACCCATAATGTTCCTGATCATCGTAACGTCGTAACTCTTATGCTCACCTGCTTGATCCGCATCCCTCTCATTCTCACCGGCATTCAGTCCGGTGGTCGCGAACATTGCTGCTGGATCTGAAACCGTTTCAAGGGTTTTCCCCTCAGGCATTACCGACGCTTGAGCACCGCGGAAACCGTTGAAACGGTCTCTTCTCTAGAGCCGCTCCCGCTCACCAGGCTGAAGCCTGGTATGAATGAGACGTCGCTTTAAGCTGAAGCCCCTCACCGGAAACTCCTCTGAAACGGCCTTTCGCCGGATAAACACCGCGACACGCTATTTCAAAACACTTCACTCGTATCTGAGTGCAACCAGAGGATCCACTCTCGTCGCCCGTCGAGCCGGGACGTAACAAGCGATTAGCGCAACCAGTTGCAGCCCAATCGCGACCGATGCATAAGTCGCAAGATCACTAGTCCGCACTTCAAACAGGAGCGCGCTCATCAATCGTGTTAGAGCAAAGGCTCCAACAAGACCAATCGCAACACCTATCAAGGCCAGAGTCATTCCATGACCCATAACCAGCTTCAGAACGTCCGAAGCTTGCGCTCCAAGTGCCATCCGAATTCCAATCTCGTGAGTGCGTTGCCGCACCGTATACGTCATGACTCCATAGATACCGAGGACGGCCAGGACCAGCGCGACTGACGCAAATACCGCAAGCAACACCATATTGAAGCGTCTGCCGGCGATTGAAGTATCGACCAACTGGTCCAGTGTTCTCGTTTGCCAGATCATCTGCGCTGGATCGATTGATGCAATTGCAGATCGCAAACTCGCTACTGTCCCTGCCGAATTGTCCGTACTCGTGCGCACCACCAGGTTCATTCGCCGGTTTGGCGCTTGTGCGAAAGGCACGTAAAACTCTGGTTCGGCAGCCGTATCAAGCGCAATCCGACGTGCATCTCCCACTACTCCCACAATCTCGATTGGCGGTAAGTCCGGATCGAGAATTAACCGCAAGCCGATCGGGTCTTCATTTGGGAAATAGGTCCTTACAAAAGCTTCACTGACGAGCATTACTGGAGGAGTTCCAGTTCGATCCTGGTCGGTAAACGCTCGACCTCGTCGCAGTGGTATTCTCAACGCGCCAAAATATCCAGGACTCACAACAGTGTAATTTGCCTGGGCGTTGGTTCCGGGCGGATAAGGAAGTCGACCTGCTACGTTGAACGAGAGAACGTCAATATTGTTACTCAGCAACACGTTGTTAACGACGCCCGCAGCTTCAACGCCGGGTATTGCCTGCACACGGTCAGTCAATTGGTTGAAAAAGAGCGCCTGTTTCTCTTCAGAGTTGTAACGATCTCGACTGAGGGGAATATCGAGTGCAACGACTTTTGCTGGGTCAAAACCGGGATCTGTGCGCAACAGGTTTACGAAACTCTTTAGCAACAAGCCGGCTCCGATCAACAGGACAAGCGACAGCGCAACCTCGGAAACTACCAGGAGGCTACGTACAAAACTGTGTCTTGGTCCAAGACTGGAACCGCGCGCACCCTCATTCAGCCAACCAGTAAGATTGGTATTTGAAGTGTGAAGGGCGGGAAGCAAACCAAACAAGACTCCGGTGATGAGCGCGAGGGCCAGGGTAAATAGAAGAACACTGATATCCAGGCTTACTTTATCGACACGCGGAATGTTCCCTGGTCCAAGAGCAATAAGCAGTCGCGTTCCCCAGCCGGCCACTATGAGTCCCAGCGTTGCTCCTGTAAGAGAAAGAAACAGGCTCTCTACCATCAATTGGCGAACTATTCGCCACCGGCTTGCACCGAGCGCGTTTCGAACTGCTATCTCTTTTTGACGTGACGTCGCCCGCGCTAACAACAGATTGGCAACATTGGCACATGCAATCAGCAGCACGAAACCAACTGCACCAAGAAGAATAAAGAGCGCGGGACGCGAGTCACGCGTTAAGTCGTCTTTTAGACCGGCTGCAGTCATCACCACGCCGGTGTTTGCGTCCGGGTATTGCTGTTCCAGCCTTTTCGAGATCGTGTCGAGATCCGCTTGCGCCGATGTGAGTGAAACGCCGGGTTTCATGCGGGCAACCACTCGATAGCTGCGATTGTCCCGTTCGTCGCTTCCGGGTTGCGGACGATCGTTCAGAGGTTCCCAGAAGTCTTGACGCTCGCTGCGAATCGGATATTCAAAATCCGGTGGCATCACCCCAAGTACCTTGATGTTTTGGGATCCCATCCTGAGGAACTGGCCAACGACATCAGGCCTGCCACCAAATCGGCGTTGCCAGAGCGAATAGCTGATGATGACCACTCCCGCTTTCGGATGATCTTCTTCAGCGGTAAAAAAGCGACCGAGTACCGGATTGACACCCATGACCGTGAAATATTCAGGCGTAACATCGGCACCAAAAACCCGCTCAGACTCTTGACCGTCAGCGTCCAACATTGAACCGCTATTGAGGAATGCGGCCACCGCCGAGAAAGTCTGTGTTTGTTCGCGAAGATCTTTGAAGTCAGGGAACGAGAATGAGCCTCTGGCTGCATTTGGTCCGCCTCGACTGCCTTGCCCGACTCGGACCAACGACTCAGCTTCCGGAAATGGCAGAGGTCTGAGGACCACAGCATTCAACACGCTAAAGATTGCAGTGTTAGCTCCGATTCCGAGAGCTAGAGTAATTATTGCGAGCACAGTGAAGCCCGGTGTCTTCAGCAGCATCCGAAGTCCGTATCGAATATCGTTAAATAAGGTGTCCATAAAATACTAGTCCCTTGTCCCTTGTCCGTTGTCCGTGGTCCGTGGTCTGTAGTCCGATTGTCCGGGTGCTTCGGGCTTGTCTTTCCTTAGATCTAAAGTGCCAGTACCCGGAGTCGTTGGCCTCAACAAACAACGGGGTACGGACAACTGACAAAGACCAAAACTCATTCATCTCTCAGAGCAACTAGCGGATCAATCCGGGTAGCTCGTCTCGCCGGGATGTAACAGGCCAACAACGCAATCAACGCAAGACTCACCGCGATCACTGTGAAAGTCAGCGGGTCAGTTGCGCTAATCTCAAACACGAGTGATGACAGGAATCGCGTCAACGCAAAAGCTCCAGCCAGTCCTAACGTGATGCCTATGATCGTCAAAGTCATTCCATTCCAAATCACCAGACTACGAACATTGTTGAGTTGCGCACCAAGAGCCAGGCGTATTCCAATCTCTTTTGTCCTTTGGGTTACTGCGTAGGACATAACTCCGTAGATTCCAATTGCCGCAAGCAACAAAGCTGTCACTCCGAATACGAGCAGTAACGTGCTTCGGAAACGCTGTTGAGCCACTGACTCACTGAGAATTGAGTCCATCGTTCTAATGCGAGCAACGGGCACCTGCCGGTCAATCGCGCTGATCTGGCCACGCACTGAAGGCGCAATCGCGACTGGATCACCGCTGGTATGGACCAGTAAATTCATGTCGGCCCAATATGGACCCTGCACATAGTTGACGTATATTTCGGGCTTAGTTTCCGCGTCGAGACCGACATGCTTCACATCTCGGACAACTCCTACGATGCTGCCTGAAAAATTGTTGATCCCAAGTACCAGACGCTGGCCTATCGGGTTTTCATTGAGAAAGTACTGTTTGGTCAGAGTCTCGTTGATGAGAAGAACCGGAGGCGCGTCTGGGCCATCACCTTCTGCGAACACTCTGCCTTTTAAAAGTTGCACTCCCAGCAGCTTGAAGTAATCAGAAGTAACAAAGCGGCAGTCCGCGCCGGGTGACGTTCCTTCCGGAAACGGGCGACCCTCAATATCAAAAGAGAAATTCATGTTGTCGCCACTCAACGGTAGATGCCTGGCGGCAGCCACGGATTCGACTCCGGGAAGAGCCCCGATTCGCTGGAGAAGATCCTGGTAGAAGCCTGGACGCCGGACTCGCGGGTAATTATTCGCAGGAAGTGACAGCTCCATCGTTAAAGTCTTGTCGCTGCTAAAACCGGGATTAACCCGCTGAAGGCGGAATAGACTTTGAATCAAAAGTGCCGCGCCAATCATCAGAACGAGGGCAAGAGCTAGTTCTGTGACAACAAGTAAGCGGCGAAATCTACTACCCCAACCAACTGCGATACTGTTTCGCGCGGAGTTCAAAGCTTCTGTGAGATTTACCCTGCTGGCTTGAACAGCAGGCGTAAGACCAAAGAAGATGCCAGTCAGTGCAGTGACCAAAACAGTAAACAGCAGAACTGTGAGGTTGAGAGTAATCTCTTCGCGGCGGGGAAAATTGACCGGGGCGAGCAGGGCCAGAAGCCTGACACCCCAAAAAGCGGCAAGCATTCCTATTGCTCCGCCAGCAGCCGCCAGTAAAAGACTCTCGGTGAGCAACTGTCGAATGATTCTCCATCGTTGCGCGCCCAGTGCACTACGCACTGCGATTTCGCGGCGTCTGGAAGTCGCGAAAGAAAGCATTAAATTGGCGACGTTCACACAACAAATGAGCAAAACAAATCCCACTGCCGCCCACAGTACATAGATAGGACGGCGTGTTGCGCCAACCACTTGTTCAATAAGAGAAACCACCTTGACGTGTGAGCCAACATAGAATGTTGGGTACTGCTGCGCAATTCCCTGTTGGATCGAACTCATCGATTCAGTTGCCTGCGAAACTGAGACGCCGGACTTCAAACGTGCGATTACACTAAGTGAATGGCTCGACCGTTGGCGTAGCATTTCCTGGTCCAGGACCAGAGGAATCCAGAGATCGGTAGCAGGTGCTGTGTAGGTCTTTAGGACCGTGCCGGTTCCACCCGGGAATTGAAAGCCCTGAGGCATCACACCGATGATCGTGAAATTCTGCCCGTCCATGGCCAGCGAATTACCAACCGGATTTCGATCGCCGAAATGCAGCTGGCTAAAGTTATGACTGACGATCACAACCCGATTTTGCCCCTCGATTTCCTCTTCAGCTGTGAAAGGTCTGCCAAATACTGGTGTTGTTTGTAGTACGTTGAATAGAGACGCCGAAACTGCTGCACCATTTATCCGCTCAGCCTGATCATCGACGCTTAGGTTGAACCGGCGCGCTGGCGCATATATAGCCATCTGGGAAAACACGTCGTTCTGATTTCGCCAATCAACATAGTTTCCGGCTGCGGGAGCATTCTGCTCATATCCGCGGGCAGGATTTCTTTCCCATAACGTGACGAGTTCTTCGGCGTGAGGAAAAGGCAACGGTCGCAAGAGTACTGCGTTGACAACACTGAAAATTGCGGCGTTCGCCCCAATGCCCAGAGCGAGAGTGATAATTACGACCGCCGTAAAACCAGGCCGCTTGCGCAATGTGCGGAGGCTAAAACGTATATCTTTAAAAACTGATTGCATATCTTTCGCCTTACTCGTATCTCAATGCTTCCAGAGGATCCACTTTCATTGCGCGCCGTCCGGGCAGGTAACACGCAAACAAAGCAACTCCGATGACTAACGCAGAGACAAGTGCAAACGTTAGTGCGTCAGTTGGGCTTACGCCAAAGAGAAGTCCTCTCAACAATCGCGTTACTCCATACGCTCCTACCGAACCCAACGCGACACCAAGGATCGCCAGTAATAGACCCTCACCAATCACGAGCTTGAGGACATCAGATCTTTGAGCTCCCAGCGCAATGCGAATTCCCAGTTCATGGGTACGTTGCGCGACCGAATAGTTGATGACGCCAAAAATGCCCACCATCGCCAGAATCAGAGCCAGCGACGCGAATGTACCGAGCAGTAGCGTGTTAAATCGTTGACTGGCTACTGACTGAGAAAAGATCTCCTCCATCGTGGTGATCGTGACCGGCTGATCTTTATCGAGCAGTTTCACTTGTTGACGTGCAGCAGATGTAAGCTGCGTTGGATCGATGCTGGTGCGCACCATAACGGCGAGCGCTCCCTGCGGCTCCTGTAAATGGGAGAGGTAAATTTCGGGATTCGGCTTCGAGTTCAACGCGGTGTGATGAACGTCACCCACTACACCAACCACCGTTATCCATGGGCTTGAAATTATCTTCAGGCGCTTGCCAAGCGGTTCCTCATTGGGCCAGTAAAGTTTGGCCATCGTTTCGTTGATGATCGCTGCGGGCGCCGGCTGTGGGTCGTTGAAATGGGCTGGAAAGGGTTGCTGGTCAAACCAGCGCATCAGCGGAAGCGCTACTCGGGCATCGCTGTCGCTAAAAAATCTTCCAGACTTTAAAGGAATATGTAACGACTCGAAATAGTCATTGCTGACAGCGCGAGTTGCCGCTTGTTGTTGTTGACCCGGTGGTGGTGCCGGCCGACCTTCGATTGCAAACGCTGACCAGTTGTCACCCGGACTCAGCGGCGTTTGAGTTGTCGCACCTACACTTTCGACACCCGGCAAACCACGAAGTTCAGTGATCAACTGTTCATAAAAAGCTCGTTGTTGCTGCGGCTCTTTGTATCGGAAACCTGACAGCCCCAAATCCAGACGCAACACGTGATGCGGATCAAAACCCGGGTTCACTCGGACCAGCTGCACAAAGCTACGCAACATCAAACCGCCGCTCACCAAAAGAACGACGGCGAGTGCAACTTCAATCACAACCAGTGAATTGCCAATCCTTCGCACTCGACCACTTATCGAGCCACGGGTGCCTTCACCAATCCATTGAGCAAGACGTGGCTCCGAGTTTCTCCACGCCGGCACGATACCGGTCAATAGACCAGTAACCAGAGAGAAACCTATCGTGGCCAGCAACACGCGAGTATCGATATTTACCTGGTTCAGGCGTGGCAGGTTGACCGAAGTGATTTTGCTGAACGCATCTACCAACCAAAAAGTAGTCAGCAAGCCGAGACCGCCACCCAACAATGCCAGGAGCAAGCTCTCGATGAGCGTTTGTCGCACTAATCGCCAACGACCTGCCCCGAGAGCCGTGCGAATCGCCATCTCTCGCTGCCGCGACGCCGCTCGAGTAAGCAACAGGTTGGCGACATTGGCGCAAGCAATTAAGAGGACGAAACCAACCGCACCGAGCAAAGTAAACAGAGCAAGTTGAGCGCTGCCGGTAATATCCTGGTGAAGTGGGACCACCTGAACGCTATGGCCGGCGTTAGCCTGCGCAAACTCTTGTTCAAGCTGCCGTGAAATTTGAGCAACGTCAGCTTGAGCCTGTTGAAATGAAACGCCTGGCTTCAATCTCGCGAGGACTTGATGGCTGTGTTTTCCAACCTTTCGCACCTCTCCCCGAATGTCCATCGGCAAAAGAAGATCGGGCATCAGTTCGAGCGTGGGCATGACACCGACCACTGTGTAACTTTGATCATTGAGCGTGATGTTTTGGTTGACAACGTTAACGTCACTGCCGAAGCGTTGCCTCCAAACCTGCTCGCCGATTACGACTACATTAGCACTCGATTCGTCCTCACCCGGAAGAAAGCCGCGGCCGAGTCGAGGAGGAACACCAAGCACGTTGAAAAATTGAGAAGTGACGTGCGCTGCACTGAGATTTGCAGCATCACCTCTTCCGGTGAGATTTAGACCATCTGGTTGGAACATCGTGATGGCTTCGAATGATTTTGCGCGCTCGCTCCATGCGGCGAACTCATGCCCGGAAACAGGCAAATTCGCGTCACCTGAATTGGCTCGTCGTTCCCAGACAATCGCCAGGCGGTCAGGCTCTTTGAACGGTAGGGGTCTTAAGAGGACAGCGTTTACGACACTGAAGATTGCGGTGTTCGCTCCAATACCAAGCGCGAGTGTGAGGATGGCCACGGCAGTAAAGATGGGTTTCTTTAATAAGATTCGAACTGCGTATTGGAGATCTCGGAGCATGTGTGTCCTTTCTGGCCTTTGGACTTTAGTCTTGGGCCGTTAGTCTTTGATCTTTGCTCTGGTACTTCGCTGAGTCGACTCAAAGGCCAAAGATTAAAGACCAAAGGCCAACGGCCCTTCACTCATATCTCAACGCCTTCAACGGATCCACTCGTGTCGCTTTACGTGCCGGTATGTAACACGCAAGCAAGGCGACCAGTAACAACGCCATACCAACTACAACGAACGTAAATGGATCACTGGTGCGAACTCCGAGCAACAGACTGGCAAGAACTCGGGTTACCAACAGTGAAACTCCGATCCCCAGGCCCACTCCTACTGACACCAGGACCAATCCCTGTTTTAAAACCATCTTGAGAACATCCTGAATCTGCGCGCCCAGCGCCATCCGAATACCTATCTCGCGCGTGCGCTGCGAGACGGCATACGTCATCACGCTATACAAACCCATCATCGCTAATAACAACGCCAGGCCCCCAAGTGTAGTAGCCATGCCGGCAGCCAGACGTGGCCCCCAATAGGCGAACGACAGGTTCTGCTCCGCGAGCTCCAATCCATAGACTGGCAAGCGCGGTTCGACGTTTGCGACGTCAGAACGAATGGCATCAGCCACTGACTTCATGTTGTCAGCAGTATTTGCGCTGACAATAAGAGTCATTCCGGAAACGTATTGTTGGTACTCGGGGACAAACAGATAGGGCCGCGGGTCTTCGTATAAACTTTGGTAGAGACCATCCTTCGCAACCCCGATGATTTCGACAAGCGGTGAGCCGGACCACCAGTAGTGCAATCGCTTGCCCATCGCAGCTTCATCACTACCGTAAACTCGGCGCGCAAACTCCTGGTTAACGATCACCACTTGCGGCGCATTTGAGTTGTCACGTTCGGTAAAATCACGGCCCATGAGCAACGTAATTTTCATTGTCTCAAAAAATTTCGGCGCGACGACGCTCCGACCGACGGTCATTCCCTGGTTAGGCAGTGGATCGGGATCTCCTTCTTTTATGACCGGGCCAATTCCCGAATTACTATCGCCAAGCAACATGAATTCGGTGAGCGACGCGGCTCTCACACCGGGTTGTGTTTCGACTCGTCGCAGTAATTCCGCGTAGAAACGCTTACCCGCATCGGCGTCATAACCAAGTGCGCCAGGATCCAATTTCATTGAGACCAGGTTCTGAGTGCTGAACCCTGGATCAGTTTCCGTGGCTCGCTTAAAACTCTTGATAAACAGGCCGGCACAAATCAGAACAACTATCGAGATCGCAACCTGGGCAATCACTAGTACTCCGCGAATGTTGAAGTAACCTTTTCTGCCGCCCGATTGAGTTGGCCCAGAGCCTTTAAGTACCGCCACCAGATCCGGTCGCGATGCGAGTAACGCGGGCGCGAGTCCAAAGATTAGGCCGGTCAATAAGGTGACTCCAAACATCCACTTCAACACACTCAAATCTGGACTGAAGTCTAGTTTTATCGGGTAAGGCATGGGCGGAGTAGCCGATTGGATGAGCGCTGACCCCCAGAAGGCAAATAACAATCCGACGGCGCCGCCGATTAGGGCCAGAAGGATACTCTCCGTCAGTAATTGGCGAATGATGTGAAGACGTCCCGCACCAATTGCAACGCGAATGCCGATTTCTTTGACTCGTGCCGTGGCTCGTGCGAGCATCAGGTTTGCCACGTTCGCACAAGAAACCAGTAGGACCAATCCAGAGACTACCAACGCGATCAACGACATGAATCGGAATAGACTGGCGATCTCCAGGAATCGTCCGTCCATTTCCGTGGTCACCAGGACGTGTGTATCTGCGTTCGACTTTGGATAAAGGTTTGCGAGGCTGGCAGCCACTGAATTCAGATCCGATTGAGCCTGACTCATGCTGGTGCCGGGCTTGAGGCGGCCAAGTAAATTGAGATTTGCCCAGCTCCGCTCTTTTTCCCAATCCGTCAGACCGCCGTTGAATTTCGATTGCATCATCAGCGGAACCCAGAAATCCTGGCGGATGGCAAACTTCACACCTTCAAACTTCTCCGGGCCGACGCCAACGACCGTAAACGGTGATCCATTCATGTAAATAGTTTTGCCGACGATCGACTGGTCCGAGTTAAAGCGGGTACGCCAAAGTTGGTTGCCAAGGACCACTACTGGATTTGTGTTTTGCACACGATCTTCATCGGGCAGGAAGCCGCGGCCCAAAATTGGCTTAACCTCGAGCACGTCAAAGTAATTGCCGCTCACTATTTCGCCCCACGCAATTTCAGCGCGGCCGGCAACAGTTGCGTCCTTAGCGTTGCTATTACTGATACCGGCAGAAGTCATTTGCCACGCAATCAGACCAGTCAAACTCTTATTCTGATTGCGCAAATCAAGATAATTGGCGTAGGAGAAGCCTCCCCATGAATCAATACTCTTACCGCTGCCCCAGAATGTTGCGACCAGTTCGTCCGCTCTTGTCACCGGCAATGGCCGCAAAATGATTCCATTTACTGTACTTAAGACAGCTGTGTTCACTCCGATTCCTAATGCGATTGTGAACACAGCAACAGCGGTAAAGGCGGGTCGTTTCAGCAGGCCGCGCAATGCGTAGCGGATGTCTTTTAGGATGGGTGTCATGCGTTTGGGCCTTTGGTCTTAGGTCTTTGGCCTTCGGTCTTTGATTCACGTCCTCGGGTCAAAGGTCCAAGACCTTTCACTCATATCTAAGCGCCACCAGCGGATCCACTTTTGTTGCTCGTCGTGCCGGGATGTAACAAGCAATCAGCGCAACAAACAGCAACACTATTGTGATCGCGACAAATGTCAGTGGGTCAGTCGCACTGACTCCGAACAGAAGTGACCGCATCAATCTCAGCAAAGCAAACGCCGCGGCCAGACCAACTACCAATCCAATAACAATTACAGTCAGACCTTGCCGGAGAATCATTCTCAATACGTCTCCAACCTGCGCTCCGAGTGCGAGTCGAATTCCTAACTCGTGTGTTCTTTGAGAAACGGTGTATGCCGTTACGCCGTAAATTCCGGCTGCCGATAACAGCAACGCGAGACCGCCAAACAAACCCAACAAGAAAAGGTTAAAGCGAGGCTGAGTTATCGACTCGCTGACAACCAGATCCATCGCGCGGATGTCGGTAACTGGTACCGATTTATCTATCTGGTTAATTACTTGTCTGAGCGATCCCGTAATGCTCTCAGGGTCTACGCTGGTCCTGATTACAAGCGACATCGATGGAAACGAATCCTGATAAGAGGAGAAGTACACTTCCGGCACGGGCTCGTCTTTCAGCTCGAGACTTCGGACATTGCCGGCGAGGCCGACGATCTCAAACCAAACAGGCTTGCGGTTCTCATCAGTCCTTCCAAACGTGATTCTCTTTCCGACCGGGCTTTCTCCGGGAAAATCACGCTGGGCCAACGCCTGATTGACCATCACGACTAACGGCATAGCGGCTTTGTCGTTCTTAGTGAATGGCCGGCCTTCGAGAACCGGAATACTCATCGCCGTAAAATAGTCGGGGCTAACGTTTCGGTAATTCGCCGGCGGCCACTTATCTGGAGTAGTAACCTCGCGCCCGTCGACGCGGAATCCGAGCGTTGGACCTTTGCTCAGGGGTAGCGTGTTGATGCTACCTACCGCTTCAACTCCTGGAATTGTTTTGACCTGATCAAGGGCTTTGTCATAAAAAGCGAAGTATGCGTCGGGGTAGCTCATGCCTGACGGCGCGAGTTTCGCAGTCAATACGTGTTCAGCAGCAAAGCCAGTATTGACCGCTTGTAAGTGGAGGAAGCTGCGAAACAGAAGTCCGGCGCCGGCCAGTAAGACAACACACAAAGCAACCTCCGAAACAATCAGGACCTGACGCAGTCTGCTACGACCGGGACCAGTCGAAGCTCCGCGGCTAGTTTCTTTCATCGATTCCTGAACATCTCCACGCAAGAATTGAAGTGAAGGCGCCAGTCCAAAAAGGATTCCTGTCAGAACGGAAGCAGTAAAGGTGAAGGCTAACACGCGCAGATCGATATGAATCTCCTGGAGCCGCGGAAAGTCAGCCGGCAAAAGGCGTGTGATAAAACCTACGCCCCAGACAGCGAGCAATAGTCCAAACATACCGCCGACGAGCGCCATCAACGTGCTTTCCGTTAGCAGTTGGCGGACTATACGCCATCGGGAAGCTCCCAATGCAGAACGTATCGCCATCTCTTTTTGCCGCGAAGATCCTGTCGCTAGTAAAAGATTGGCGACATTTGCGCACGCGATGAGCATCACAAACGTGACCGCACCCAGCAACAACCACAGCAGTTTTGAGTTATCGCCAACCAGATGGTCCTGCAGTGAAACGACACGATTGAACCGTTTGTTATTGGTGTCGGGATATTGTTGTCGCAAGCGTGCGGTGATCGTTTCCATTTCGGCGGCCGCTTGTGGAAGCGAGACGCCCGGTTTCAACAAAGCAACCGCACTGAGGTAGCCCATACCTCGGGTTTGGGTGACATCCTGCCCACGAAAAAGTTCGGGAACTAATCGTAATGGCGGCAACCACAATTCAGTCTTGTCCGGGTACTGAAAACCTTTCGGCGCAACACCAATGATCGAATAAGTGCTTCCGTCGAGCACCAGGTTTTTTCCCACTACATCAGCCTGACCGCCAAACTGTCCTTGCCAGAGGTTGTAGCTAATAACGACGACTGGAGCGTGCCCGGCGTCTTCATCTGCCGGGACAAAGAGACGGCCGAGTTGTGGTCCAACTCCGAAAACGTCGAAGAAGTTTGCCGAGGTCGCCGCCATGTTCAAACGGAGCGCGCGATCAGCGAGGGCGAGGTTAACCGCGTCGTATCTGATGGCCGCAAGATGTTCAAAGACGGTGTTCTGCTTTCTCCAGTCGAGAAAGTTCGCCGAAGTTACCTGCACTCTCGATCCCTTTGGATCGAGCTCCTGAATTGCGACGATACGGCTTGCTTCTCGATAAGGTAGTTTGTTCAACAACACGCTGTTGACGACGCTAAAGATTGCGGTGCTTGCGCCGATACCGAGAGCCAGCGTTGCAACGACCAGCATGCTAAAACCTGGTTGCTTCAACAATCCTCGTAGCCCGAACTTTATGTCTTTGATCAAGTTTTCCATGACGTGTTTCCTGAATGGTTGATAAAACGCTCACTCGTACTTCAAGGCCACGAGTGGGTCGACCTTTGTTGCTCTCTTCGCCGGAACCAAACATGCGATAGCGGCTACGAACAAAAGCAACATCGATACCAGCACCAGCGTTATTGGATCAGTCACTGTAACTCCTACCAATAGGCCTGACATGAATCTCAGCAAAACAAGCGACGCAACAATTCCGATCACCGCGCCCATGACCGCCAACTTCAGCCCACGCATCACCACCAACCTGAGAACATCTCCACGCCGCGCACCCAGCGCCATCCGTAGACCAATCTCGCCCGTGCGCTGCAACACCAGGTTCGACATCAGGCCGTAGAGACCAATTGCCGCCAGCAACAAAGCGAGCCCGGCAAAAGATCCAAGCAACACTAGATTCAACCGGCGCGGTGCAACCTTCTCTGACATTAATGCCGTCATCGAATTGATGTTGTAGATGGGTTGGTCCGGATCGATCGAGCGAATCTGAGCGCGAACTGCGCCTGTAATGCTTAGTGGATCTACTGCCGTGCGAACGACCAGCCCCGTTCTCTGTGGAACGAGTTGTTTGTACGAAACATACAAATGAGGTGCGGCCTCTTCGTCCAGACCGGATTGATGCACATCTTTTACGATCCCAACAACGGTGAACCAGTCGTCATCGACGTTGATGCGGCGGCCCAAAAGGTTTTCGCCAGCACCATATTGATTAACAAATGAGTTACTGATAATGGTCACTTTCTGGCTATTGGCTTGATCAGAGTCTTCAAAGAAACGGCCCTGATCGAGGGCGATCCCCATCGTTCTGAAGTATTCAGGACTGATGATTCGAAAATCCGCCAACGCTGCATCGCTGATACCCTTTGGTTCAGGTCTGCCTTCAATTGGAAAGACGTTGACATTCCGGCGACCTGACAGCGGCGGACTCGAAATCAGCTCGGCTGACTTAACTCCAGGCAAAGCAGAAATCTTCGCCAGCGCCTGATTGAAGAAGTCTGAACGGCGCGACGTTTCTTCATACTTTGTTTCGGGCAGGGTGACTTCGACACTCAGGAGGTTATTAGGATCGAATCCCGGATTTACTTGTTGGAGTTGCCAGAAGCTTTTGATCATCAGACCAGCGCCGGCTAACAACAGCAACGAAAGCGCCACTTCAGAGACGACGAGCGTGTTACGTAATCGCTGTTGGCCCAGACCAGATGTCCCGCGGGTGTTCTCTTTCAGCGCCGTATTTAGATCAACTCGTGAAGCCTGAAGCGCCGGCACAAGCCCAAATGCGAGTCCTGTAGCAACTGATACCACGGTGGTGAACAGGAGCACCCACCCATCGATCCCTATCGATTCCGCTCTCGGAATTTGATTGGCCGCGAGTTTCTGGATCCCGGTACTCAACCAAACGGCGAGCAACAATCCGAGTGTGCCGCCTGAAAGCGACAACAAAAGGCTCTCCGTCAGCAATTGCCGGATGATATGGATCCTGCGAGCACCCAATGCAAGCCGGAGTGCAATTTCGCGTTTTCTTCCAGCAGCAAGGGCGAGTAATAGGTTCGCAACATTCGCACAAGCAATCAAAAGGACCAGACCAACGGAGCCAAGCAAGACATAAAGTGCAGTTCGTTGTTGTCTGCCAACCTGAGCCGGCAAAGGAATCAGGTTCACCGGGTGAGCGCTTTCGCCCTTTGACGATTCTTGCGCACGCACCCTAGAGATGATGTCGAACTCAGCGCGCGCACCAGGCCAGCTGATACCCGGTTTAAGCCGGCCAATCGTTAATAGATTGTGTGAGCCTCGCTGTTTTTCGGTAAGCAGAGAGCGCGGGGTCCAGATCTCTCCGGGTTTGTTGTTATTGATTGGAGCGGGATATTGAAAGACAGCCGGCATTACCCCGATAACTTTGAAGTTCTTACCATCGAGCGCAATCTCCTGGCCCACCACGTTTGGATCACCCGCGAAGCGACTTTGCCATAGTTGATAGCCGAGAACGGCAACCCTGGCGCCGGAATTATCTTCTTCTGAGGTAAACGTTCGGCCGATTTGAGGCGCTACTTGCAGCGTTTCAAATAAATTAGCCGTAGCTCGTTGACCTTCGAGCCTGACTGGATCATGGACACCCGTCAGGTTGAAGTTTGCGCGTTCCGATGCAGCTATTTGAGCAAACGATTGGCTTCGTTCCTGATAGGCCGCATAGTCGTCTGGCGAAAGCTCGACCTGGTCCACCTGTTTTAGTTTTTCCCAAATCACTACCAACTGGTCCGAGTCTTTATAGGGCAGCTTCCTTAGCAACACTGCATTCACAACACTGAAGATTGCTGTGTTTGCGCCAATGCCCAGGGCGAGGGCGATTACAGCGACCGCGGTAAAGCCGGGCCGCTTGATCAAGTTTCTCGCTGCATACTGAATGTCTTTGAGTATTCTTTCCATTAATCTTTCCTACTGGCTCCTTACTCGTAACGAAGTGCTTCCAATGGGTCTACTTTGGTGGCTCTACGCGCGGGCAAATAACAGGCAATCATGCCGACCACGATCAGAACCCCGGCCACGATTGCGAACGTCGCCTTATCGGTGGCAGCCACATCAAACAGAAGACTGGCCATAAGTCTTGTCAGGAGAACAGCTCCCGCTAATCCCAAAACGACCCCAATCCCCACGAGCGTCATTCCATTCACAAGGATCAGTTTCAAGACGTCGACTGTTCTCGCGCCCAGCGCCATTCGTATTCCAATCTCCTCAGTTCGCTGCGTGACGGCGTACGACATGACTCCGTAAATCCCGATAGCTGCCAACACCAGCGCCAGTCCCGCAAAAACAGTCAGCAACGACATATTGAAACGCCGCGCGGCAAAAGAGCCTGCGGCAACGTCATTCATGGTCTCGACCTTTGTTACCGGCAGTTGCGAATCTACCTTCCAGATCTCGTGCTTGATCGCCTGGGCCATCGAGGCGGGATCTGACTGCGTGCGAGCCACGATTGTCATCCAACGTTTCCATGGAGCGATCTGGGTGTAAGGCGAATACAACGCCGGCTCTTCAGGGACATCGAGACCGAAATGTTTGACGTCGCCGACCACACCAACAATCGTGATCCACTCGATCTCGGGATTCCTGGCCCATCTAATTCGCTTACCAACAGCGTCCTCGTTCTTGAAGTACTCGTTGACTAAAGCCTGGTTGGCAATTCCAACCAACGGTGCCTTGTCCACAAAATCCTGCGATTCAAACACGCGACCGGCACGAAGAGGAATCTGCATAACTTTGAAATAGTCACCCATCACACTGCGCGTCTCGAGACTCGGTTCATCGCCCGGGGTAATTGGAGACCAGCCATCTACTACAAAGTTATGGTTCAGCGAGTCGCCGCTGAGTGGTAGCTCACTGACCATCGCGCCCTGGACTGCAGGAAGCGAGTTAACACCAGTTAGCACTTGAGTTCGGAAACGAGTCTGCGGTTCAACCGTCTTGTAACGAGTCTCTGGCAGTTCCACTCGCATGGTGATTAAGTGTTCGGGATTGAATCCGGGTTCGACCGACCGCAACTTCCAGAAAGTTTTGATGAGGAGACCCGAGCCGACCAACAAAACCAGGGCAACAGCGAGTTCCACGACAACGAATGCATTTCGTAAACGTTGACGAGCGCCACCTGCGGTCGAGCTACGGCCGCCTTCCTTGAGTGCTTCGCTAACGCTACGTCGGGACGCATTCCATGCAGGTAGAAGACCAAACAACAATCCGGTGATGAGCGACACTGCAAAAGTGAAACCCAGCACGCGGGCATCGACTCCAATCTCGTCAAGTCGGGGAAGATTCTCTGGTTTGAATGAGACCAGCAATTTGGCGCCCCAGATCGCCAGGAGAACGGCGAGAGCGCCACCTGTTAACGAAACGAGGACACTTTCAGTCAGCAGCTGACGCATGAGTCGCCAACGACCCGCGCCAAGTGCTCCCCGAATCACAAATTCTCGTTCACGTTCGGCAGCACGGGCCAACAGAAGATTTGCAAAGTTAGCGCAGGCAATAAGCAGTACGAAGCTAACGGCCGCGAACAAGATCAGAAGCGAGCGACGTGATTCACCAACGATTCGTTCGTGAAGAGGAATCAGCACAGATACTCGATTCTTATTTTCAGCTGGTGTTTGCGCGGCGAGATTCTGGTCGATGATTCGCATCTCCGCGCGCGCCTGTTCCAGGGCGACGTTAGGAGCAAGCCGGCCGTAAGTGCGGAGGAAGTGAACGCCGCGGAAATTTGCAGCTACTGGATTCGAAACGTGAACTGGCGTCCAGGCCTCGGTGTTGTCGCGAGGAGAAACAAATGAACCCGGCATTACTCCGATAATCGTGTAAACGTTTCCGCTAAGCGACATCGTTTTCCCAACGATCTGCGGATCCGAATTGAACTCCCTGGCCCACACAGCCTGACTGAGAACAACAACATACGGCGCACCGTTCTTGTCGTCATCACTGCCGATATAGCGACCCAGCGATGGTTTAACTCCAAGGGTATCGAAATAACCACCTGTGACCTGGCCCACTTCGATTTGGACGGGTTCTGCTCCAGCTGTGTACGCCAGTGGTTGACTTACCATTCCGCCCAATCTGCTGAACGTCTTCGTTTGTGCTTCGACATCTATAAGATCAGGAGCCGACTGATTGGACCGGAACGTCACAAGTCGGGAAGGAGCCTCATAGGGCAAGGGACGCAACAAGACTGAGTTGATGACGCTGAAAATCGCCGTATTCACCCCAATGCCGAGTCCCAGAGTCAAAACGGCAATTGCAGTGAACCCTGGTCGTTTCAACAGACCTCTTATTGCATATCGAATATCCTTGATCATGCTGTCCATGTTCGTCTCCTAAACCTCTTACTCGTAACGAAGCGCAGTAAGTGGATCGACCCGCGTCGCTCGGCGCGCCGGGATGTAACAAGCAATGAGCGCTACAACGCCCAGTACCGCCGCCAGACTTACATAGGTAATGAGGTCAGTTGTGGTGACCCCAAACAAAAGAGTTCTCAACAATCGCGTCACCGCAAAAGCTGCGATCAAGCCAGCTGCCAGTCCTATACAAATCAAGATCATTCCCTGTCGTAACACCCACTTCATGATGTTGCCCTTGCTCGCGCCGAGGGCCACACGAATTCCAATCTCCCGTGTGCGCTGGCTGACCGAGTAGGCCATCACGCCGTAGATGCCGATGCCCGCGAGGAGCAACGCAAGCACTCCAAACAGACCAACCACCTGAACCGCAAACCGTCGCTGTGCGAGCGAGTCAGCGACTACTTCATCCATCGTTCTCGCCCCAAACAATGGCAGATTCGGATCAACCTGTTGGACCTGCTCTCGTAACGATCTAATCAGGCTCGTGGGCGTCGATTCAGTTTTTAGATAAACCGCCATCGCGTACGCAGGATTTTGAAAAATTGGCAGATACAGGTGAGGTTGATCGGCTGCTTCGAAGCCATCAGACTTAATGTTTCCGACAATACCCGTAATAGTTACCCACGGAGCATTTGAATTACGGCCGCCTCTTCTGATGCGATGACCGATGGGGTTTTCATTTGGAAAATATTTCCTGGCAAACGCGTCGTCGACCAGGGCAACCGGCGTTGTCTTCGTATCGTCGCCATCGTTGAACGGACGACCATTCAAGAGAGGAGTGCCAAGTACACGGAAGTAGTCAGCGCTGACTGCAGAAACCTGGGTAGTCGGCAGGCTGGCATCAGCATCTGCTCGATTCTCGATTATGAAGGTGTTGGAGTTATGTGGTCCAACTAATGGTACGCCGTTTCCGCTACCAATGGCCGCATAGCTGACACCGGGTAGCGACGCAGTCCGGCGAAGTATCTCTTTGACGAATCCCGCCCGGGTTACTGGATCCCGATATACATCCAAATCAGGATTGTTCGGAACCGGCAACCAGATACGGGCCATCAGGATGTTGTTCGGATCGAAACCACCATTTACATTCAGTAACCGTCCAAAACTCTTCAACAACAAACCCGCCGCAATCATTAAGACCAGCGAAAGGGCAAACTCAACTACAACCAGGCCACTTCGAAAACGTTGGTGAGCAGCGCCTGAGCCGGCAGCTTGCGTTCCCTCTTTCAAATTAACTACGAGATTAGGTCTAGAAGTCTGCAATGCTGGGACGAGGCCGAAAATCAAACCGGTGATGGTCGAAATCACAAACACAAATCCGAGCACTGTTAAATCGATATGTATCTCATTCAGTCTTGGAATTTCAGGAGGAAGCAGTCGAATCAGTAATTGCATCACTGAAGCCACGACGCCGAGCGCGACGGCTCCGCCTATCAGCGAAAGCAGAACGCTCTCCGTCAGGAGCTGGGCAATGAGCCGGCGACGACCAGCGCCCAATGCCAGTCGAATAGCCATCTCCCGTCGCCGACCAGAAGCTCTCGCCAACGAAAGGTTCGCAATGTTTACGCAGCCAATTAGAAGAACCAGCCCGACGGCGCCAAGCAACACCAGCAACGTGGTCTGTACATTTCCTACCAGTGCTTCCTGAGCTGGTAGAAGCTTTACATTCCACCCGATCTCAGCTGGATAGTCCTTGGGATATTGGGAGGTGAGGTTCGCAACAAACGCATTCAGCTTCGCCTGCGCCTGCTTCACATCGGTGCCGGGTTTTATCCTCGCAATCGCACCCGGCAAGAATCGAGCCCCTCGAACAGTGGGTGAAGGAAAAGGGTTCGCAGAAAATCCCGCAGTGCCCCACATGTCGACCTCGTTTCGCAACGTCTTACCAGGGTGACGGAATCCCGCGGGCATCACTCCAATGATCTTGTAAGCGTCAGTGTCGGCATAGACCTTTCGACCGAGAATATTTGGATCAGCGGCAAACAGCCGGTGCCACAACCCGTCGCTAATAACTACGCCCTCGGCAAAACCTTCTGCCTTATCTTCTGGTCCAAACACTCGACCGAGTTGTGCGTTGGCTCCAAGTAGTGAGAAATAGTTTGGGCTAACGGCAAGCAACTCAATCCGTTCGGGACGATCTGAACCAGTTAGATTTGCATCAACCGGCCAGACAGCAGAGATTTGATCGAACACTCCAGACCGTTCCTGAAAATCTCTCAACTCGTCAACTGACATGCCAATGTCCTGAAGTTGACGTCCGCTTAAATCATCTCGCACCAGCACGATCTGTTCTGGATTTGGAAACGGCAAGGGTTTCAGCACAACAGCATTGACGACACTGAAGATTGCAGTGTTAGCGCCAATGCCAAGACTCAGCGTCAGCACTGCAACAAGCGTAAAACCGGGTCTATTACGCAGCACACGAGCTGCGTAACGTAAGTCCTGCCATGCCGTATGAAAGCTCATAAAATCCTCGTACGGTTGCTCATTCGTAACGCAATGCGATTAACGGATCGACTCTTGTTGCCCTTCGAGCCGGAATGTAACAGGCAAGCAAAGCGACCAGGGGGAGCGTCACGGCAACAAGCGAAAAGGTTAAAGGGTCACTAGGAGTTATGTTGAACAACACGCTGGCAAGGACTCGAGTAAGAGCAAAGGCCAGCACCAATCCGAGCGCGACTCCAATCGCTACTAAGACCATTCCCTGCCGCACAACCAACTGCAGAACGTGGAAGCGCCGGGCACCAAGGGCCATGCGCACCCCGATCTCATGCGTTCGCTGCGTCACAGAATATGACATCACCCCGTAAATACCGGTCGAAGCCAGGACCAGCGCAATCAGCGAGAAAAGCGCGAGTAGTATCGTTCGATATCGAGGTGTAGCGACCGAGCTCCTGAGCCACTCGTTCATACCTTTGACATCCGCAATAGGTTGATCGGGATCAATATTTTGCACGTCGCGTCGCACCGCGGAGGCGAGACTCGCAGGGTCACCCTTTGCGCGAATCACGAGATTCATCCAATTGCCATCGAAGGTGGGCAGGTACATGGCCGGTGACGGTTCTATCTCAAGAGCACGATGACGTACGTCACCAACGACTCCGATGATCTCAAAACTCTTATCGCTCATTGCCAACACAAGCCTTTTGCCAAGTGGCTCTTCGTTAGGAAAGACCTGTTTGACAAGTAGGTCGCTGACGATGATCACGTTTGCGCTGTCTCGTACTTCTTGATCGGTGAAGTTACGGCCACGCAACAGAGGGATTCGCAGAGCGCTAAAGTAACCATTGTTAACCCGTCGGAAGTCGTCGTCGTAGGCGAAAGTTTCCGGGGTTACACGACCATCTACCCTGTAAGGGATGTCATTAGGCTGTCCGGTCATCGGCAACTCACTGATGAACCCGACACTTTCAACGCCAGGCAAAGCTTCGACACGGTCCTCGAGTGTGGTGAAGAACTGGGTTGTCTTTTCTAACGATGGGTATTTCTTTTCAGGCAGCTCGAGTCGCATTGTCAATACGTTCTGGGCCTCGAATCCTGGTCCAACATTTTGCAATCTGATAAGGCTGCGAACGAGTAACCCGGCGCCAACCAACAGTACGACTGCTACAGCGCTCTCAATGATTACTAATGCGCCGCGCGTACGATTATGACCAACCCCCTCACCGACTCCACGACCACCTTCCTTCAAGGAATCTGTGACGCTGAGTTTCATAGTTCGTAAGGAGGGAGCGATACCGAAGAGCAGTCCAGTTACGATTGATATTAGGAGAGTAAACCCGAGTACGGTTGCATCAATTTTAACGTTAGCCGTTGGCGGCAAAGCGTTGGCACTCAACGCGACCAGGAGGTCGATGCCCCATCTTGCGAGGACTATCCCGAGAATTCCTCCCGTGATTGCAAGGAGCAGGCTCTCTGTGATCATTTGCCGAATGATACGAGACCGGCTTGCTCCCAGCGCGGTCCGCAAGGCGATCTCTTTGTGTCGTGATGCAGCTCTGACCAACAGTAAATTGGCGACGTTGGCGCACGCAATTAACAAAACAAAGCCGACTGCAGCCAGCAGAATGAACAGAGTCGGTCGTGTGTTTCCGACGAGTTGTTCCTTTAAATTAACCAGGCGAAGATTCCAGCCAGTGTTGGTTTCCGGATATTGCTCAGCCATGCGGTTTGCGACAACATCTGTATCAGCTTGAGCTTGCGCGAGCGTGACACCTGGCTTCAGTCGACCAATCGGTCTCAGAAAGTGTGCTTTTCGTTGTTTCATGCCAGGATGATCGAAGTTCATCGGCACCCACAACTCAGCATCCCGTGGAAAGCCAAATCCTTCTGGCATGATTCCCACAATCACGGACGTTTGACCATCGAGAACTATTGTCTGGTTCACGATGTTGGGATCGCCAGCAAATCGCTTTTGCCACAACCCATAACTCAAGACGGCCACCTGGCCATTGCCGGTCTTCTCATCGTCCAGGACGAACGTTCGGCCCAAGAGCGGTCCCACCCCGAGAGCTTTGAAATAGTTGCCGGTGACCGCCGCTGAAACGAGTCGTTCCGGTTCTCCACTTCCGGTTAAGTTGATCGGGTTCGGAATTGAAAATGTTGCCGCGAACTCTTCAAATGTCTTGTTCTGATTTCGGTAATCGATGAAGTCGAGCGGCGCGACACTCGCTCGGTTTCCTCCATTTCGAA
>DASROI010000400.1:0-10703 GCA_035646955.1 Pyrinomonadaceae bacterium | reverse complement strand
TCCCACAGTTGGGCAAAGTGCACAATTACCAGAATCCCACCGTTGGGAAGGTGGGCAGAGCGGCCCGTGTGATCAATGTCCATCGTCTAACACAGCGACGCCCCCGCTCTTCCCTCTGCGTTTCTCTGCGGTCCTCTGAGGCACTCTGCGTCAATTCTGATCTGATTTGGTGAAGGCTCATTTTCGTCATAACAGAAGCATCGCAGAGTGACGCGGAGTGCCGCAGAGGACCGCAGAGGGAAGAGCGGGGGCGACGCTGCTACTGACATTGGAGTGCTGCATACTTGCCGCTCTGCCCACCTTCCCAACTGTGGGATTCTGGTAATTGAGCACTTTGCCCAACTGTGGGATTCTGGTAATTGAGCACTTTGCCCAACTGTGGGATTCTGGTAATTGAGCACTTTGCCCGACTGTATATTCTGGAAGGTACTTACTGAAAAATCTAGAAAGCGGAGCGGTGGGGCATTTCAGCTTTGAAGGACCTATCACTCAGACTACTTTCATCTGACAGCGCGTACTTAATAGCCTCGTCAAGCGACATCACACGACCTTCAGCGCGTGCATTCTTCAAATCAGCTCGACCCAACGCATCCCGAGCCTCCTCTAAATAGCGCTCAAAGTTTTGTCGTTTCTCCGTAGGCAATGGCGCGCCAATCATCTCTCGCAACACCTCCGCCGCACCGAACAGTCGCGCACCACGCTCATAATCTTTTCTACTACACGCCACTTCCGCGAGATTGTGCAGCGAGCTCACAATAAAGAACCGATCACCCAATTCTTGTCTGATCGCGAGACTCTCAGCAAACAACGACGCCGCTCTTCCGTAGTCCTTCTGCTCCTGTGCAATTTCTCCCATGTTATTCAACGACATACTGATACCGCGCTTATCACCGAGAGCTCGCCGCAAACCTAAACTTTCCGAATGAAGCGTTAGCGCTCGTTCAGAATCGCCTTGCAAAAAAGCCACGCCGCCCAGGTTGTTCAATGAGTTAGCAATTCCCCACGAATCTGAAATAGAACGCCGGAGTTCGAGACTCTGTGTGTAGAACTCCTGCGCCTTTGGATAATCGCCCTGCGAATAAGCAATGCTGCCGAGATTGTTAATTGATTGAGCGATACCGGACTTGTCACCCAGCTCTTCGTATAGCTTGAGACTCTCCTGGAGAATCGCAGTCTGCCGAGCGTGATCACCCTGGTTACCTGCGAGCACTCCTGCTCCATTCAGCGCTTTAGCTCGCACATTAGGAGACACGTCACTAGCGCCAGGCATCATAAGTAACTGGTCCAACACTGCGCGACCTTCCCCGATGTGTCCACGCACTTCCCAAAACCTCCACAAGGCTCCGGCCAATCTCAGTCCATCATGAAGCTTGCCGCTTTCCCGACTGTAAATCAGGGCTGCGCGGAAATTGTCTTGCTCTTTATCCAGGCGCGAAAACCACGACGCTTGAGAGGGGCCCGTTAGTTCCGGCTCAGCTGTTTCGCCCATCTCAAGGTAAAACTTCAGATGTTCAGAACGAATGGTTTCCAGCTCGCCACTTTGGGCCAACTGTTCAAGGCCAAACTCTCTGATGGTTTGGAGCATCGAAAAACGGCCTTCAGCATCATCCTGTTCTTTCTGACGCAACAAGCTCTTATCAACGAGCGATGTAACTCCATCAAGAAAATCTATTTCCAGATCACCAGTCGAATTGCAAACAGCTTCTGCTTCTTCCAGGCTGCAGCCGCCAAGAAATACCGACAGCCGGTTGAATAAAGTTTTCTCCTGACTTTCCAGCAAGTCGTAACTCCAGGCGATTGCCCCGCGCATTGTTTGCTGGCGTTCGGGCAGGTCGCGAGCACCGCCGGTTAGCACCTTAAGACTGCTATCCATTCGCTTCAACATTGCGGCCGGCGGTAACAACTTGATTCTTGCGGCGGCCAGCTCAATTGCTAACGGAAGGCCATCGAGCCGGGAGCAGATCTCTGCCACTGCCGTTGCGTTATCTTCACTCAACGCAAAATCAGGTTTAAGTGCCTGAGCGCGACTGATAAAGAGTGCAACCGAAGCATACTGAGCAAGTTGATCCCACGTATGGAGCCGCTTCGGATCCGGCACCGCCAATGGCAGAACAGGGAACTCGTGTTCACCTCGGAGATGAAGCGCCGCACGGCTGGTCACAAGAAATTCCAAAGTCAACGAACTTGCGAGGAGGTCCGTTATAAGAGGAGCGGCTGAGATTACCTGTTCAAAATTGTCGAGCACGATGAGAATATGTTTGCCACGAAAAAATTCCTTCATCGACTCGATGAGCGAAACGCCCCGCTCTTCTTTAATCCCCAGGACTTTCGCTAAGGCGGGAGCTACGAGCTCCGGATCGTTGATCGAGGTCAAGGCCACGAAAAATACGCCGTGCTGAAACTCTTCTAAAAGCTCGCGTGCTAAACGCAAGCACAAACTACTCTTCCCGGTACCACCAGGACCCGTCAGCGTAACGAGCCGAACTTCCTGGCTTAAAAGCAACTTCTTTACGGCTGCTACCTCGCTATCCCGCCCAATAAGCGGATTGAGGAGGACCGAAAGATTATTCGGGTGTACCTCAGGAGAAGTTGTGGGCGAGCTTATGTGAAGCGTCGGGTGTTCGGTGTCGTGTGATTCGTTAGCCCGGACGCTGCTGAAAGTCAGCGGAGCGGAGATCCCTGCTTCGCTTCGACGAGAGGTTCTGACTTTTTCTTCAAGCGCTAACTCGTATTTCAGATCTCGGAGATCATCGGCCAGATCGAGGATCTTTTGATAGCGATCCTTCCTTCTTTTCTGCAGGGCCTTTGCGATTATGCGCTCGAGACCCTGCGGAGCTTTTCCTCTCAAGTATTCGAGCGGAGCGTCCTTTGGACCAGCGATTAAGACGAGCAGTTGAGAAAAATCGCGGGACCTGAACGGGAGACGTCCCGTGACCATCTCGAAGAGCACAACTCCCAGGCTCCAAATGTCGCTTCTTTCATCGAGATTCTTTGCGCCGCGACACTGTTCGGGCGACATATAGCTGGGCGTACCAAGGAGAGCACCCGCCTTTGTTCCTTCGACACCCTGGGGAACAACAGCAGTACCCACCGGAATTTCCGGGTGTTCCGAGAGCTTAGCGATTCCGAAATCAAGGACCTTCACGTAGCCATCGTGACGGACCATGATGTTTTCGGGTTTGAGATCGCGGTGAACAATCCCCGCCTCGTGAGCTGCAGAAAGTGCGCGCGCGACTTGTTCGGCGATTTCAATCATTTCTTTCGCCGAAATTTCCTCTTCGCCCAATTTCTCTCTAAGCGTCAGGCCCTTGACGTATTCGACCGCAATAAAGTGGGTCGAATCGATATTGGCGACTTCATGGATAGTAATGATGTTCGGATGATTTAGGGCGGAGATCGCTTTTGCTTCCTGGCTGAAGCGGAGCATGCGACCCTCATCTGCAGCAAGGTTTCTGGGAAGTACTTTTAAGGCAACAGTGCGACTCAGATTGGAGTCGTGAGCGAGATAAACATCACCCATTGCACCGGCACCCAGTTTCGAGAGAACTTCATAACGACCGAGATGGGTGCCTGGGAGGATATTCATTTCCGTAACCGCAACAATCGGGACTAGCCGATATTCTAACTGTGTTTAGCTGAGGTGCATAGAGTTGTTTGCGGCAACATACTGGTTTAGTTGGGTTCTCGGGGTCTTCTACGGTAACAAATGGCCAACTTCTTGTTTTTCCTGGCAAGATTTCTATGTACACCGCTTCGCCCCAGTTCGTGATTTCGTGAGTCCTGGTTCTAGTTTTACGACACTCCGATCGACGTATTCACACGAACTAACACGAAAAAATCCAAGGTGTAATGTTTTCGGGAAATTGTCATAACGGACTAGGAGGGTTCCGTGTTTAGGAAGAACGCAGCCTCCACCTCGAAACACTGACTCCTGCTCTGTCCGATTGAAACACCGGGGAGGTTAGGGATAGAAAAAGGAGTCAGTTTGAAATAAGCGCCAGGTTTTCGGCGCGAATCGTTGTTCCGCCCCACCGGACTAATTTCTCACTGGGCAACTCTCACCTCGCGGGCACTATTCAACCTGAGGAATCGGTGATTAACCTCACCCCGTATTCCTCAGGCCCGCGGCAACACCGTTGATCGTAGCCGCCAACGCGTAGTTCAACTCATCACTATCTTCTCCAGCCCGTTTTCGCCGCAGCAACTCAACCTGAATCAAACTCAACGGATCAACATATGGATTTCTGAGCTTGATCGAACGCGCCAGCACCGGATTCTTTTCCAACAGCGTCGACTGACCGGTGAGATCGAGCACAACTCGTCTGGTTCTTTCAAACTCTTCGAAAATAAGTTGGACCACGCGTTCGCGCATCGCCTGGTCTGCCACCAGACCCGCATAGTGACGCGCAATCGACAAATCCGCTTTAGCCATACCCAGCTCCACGTTATCGACAAGATCGTGGAAGAGTGGAAAATGATCAATTAGATTCCGCAGCAGTTGACGTTCATCAGGTCCATTCTTAGCAAACCGCTCGAGCGCAAAGCCCACCCCAAACCACGCCGGTAAAACGTGTCGACTTTGCATCCAGCCGAAGACCCAGGGAATTGCCCTCAGATCGTCCAGCCCGCGCCGGTTGCTACGTTTTGCCGGTCGTGAACCAATTCGAGCAAATTCAAGTTCATTAACCGGAGTGGCCTCCAGAAAATAACTGAGTACATCGTCGTTCTCGGCAATCTTCTCGCGATAGTATTCGAACGCATCGCTTGACATCGCCTCGATCGCGGATTCGCTCGCTTCATCCAGTTCAAAAGCACCATCGGGTCGAGACAGGGCTTCCAATGACGCTGCAATTACAAGCTCCAGGTTACGTTCCGCCAGAACCGGATCCGAGTATTTCCAGTTCATCACTTCGCCCTGCTCGGTAATTTTGATCTGACCATCAAACGCGCCGACGGGCTGAGCTATGATTGCATGGTGAGTTGGACCACCACCTCGTCCCACTGTTCCACCTCGGCCGTGGAACAATCTCAACTTTACGTTGCACTCGGTGGCCACATCGTGAAGAGAGCGATGTGCCTTGAAGATCTCCCAGGTGCTGGTGAGCATCCCGCCATCTTTGTTTGAATCTGAGTATCCCAGCATTACTTCCTGGCGCCGGCCCCACGAATCGAGCAATTGGGAGTAGTCATTGTTCGTCCACACAGTGCGACAGATCTCGGCGCAGTTGCGAAGATCTTCAATCGACTCAAAAAGCGGCACCGGCATCAGTCCCGTCTCATCCTGGGAACCTTCGACCTGCACTCCCGACAACTGGGCCAGCCAGATGAGCGACGAAATATCACTCGCTGATTTCGCGCCGCTAATCACGTAGCTGCGAACTGCTTCGGTGGGAAATGTCTGCTTCAAATCTCGCACCATGCGCAGCGAGTCGAGCAGTTTTTTGGTGTCATCTGAGACCGACTGCTGGAGGTGAAAGCTGGTTGAGTCGGCCCGCGCGCTCGCGAGCTCGTCAAACGCACGACTGTGTACCCGAGCGTGCTCTCTGACGTCGAGCGTGTGCAAGTGAAAACCAAAAGTCTCAACTTGTCGTAAAAGGGGATCAACTAATAATTGCGCTAGCTTCTCGCCGCGGTTTTGAGACAAGCTGTTGCGAATCAAAGCTATATCATTTTTGAACTCATCCGCCGTCGTATATGCGTTGGTTTCTGATCTGCGCAGAGCTTTGAGTCTTATAAGTACGTAATCAAGATACCGTCGATAAATTTCATTTGGACCATGTCTGTCCGGGTTCAGATCGGGTGCGGAGATGCTTTCGCTGTAGTTGTTCAAGCCTCTCAGGAGATCTTGCGAGACTTCAACTTGAAGAGTCGAAGGTGTCAGCCGCCAGATCAAGTCCTCGATTCGCTCGAGGTAATAATCGAGAATCATCTCGCGAGCTATCCCAAGTGCATCGTGAGTACACTCCGGCGTGACTGATGGATTGCCGTCGCGATCGCCGCCGATCCATGATCCAAATCTAACTAAGCGCGGCAGGTCGTTCGCTCGCAGCTCAACACCGTAAGCCTCTCGAAAGTCGTCGGCCAGTCCCTCATAAAAGATTGGAAGCGTGTCGAACAGCACGGTTGGGTAGTAGTCGAGCCCCATCCGAATCTCGTCCTTCACCGTCGGCCGGCGACGGCGCACCTCATCAGTTTGCCAGAGCGAAGTGATCTCCGTGAGGATTGCTTGTTGATGTTTGTCTGCATCGCGCTCAGCCAGCGGCAAGCGGTCCAACTGCTCAAGTTCGAGTGCGATGCGCTGACGTTTAAAGAGGACGGTTCGACGCGCCACCTCAGTGGGATGCGCGGTGAAGACCAGTGTCACTTCGATTTGTTTGAGCCATTGGAGTGCTTGTTGAGCGCTGATACCGGCATCACGCATACGTCGCAGGGTGCCGAGAAATGAACCTGGTTGAGCGATAGGTTCAGCGGAACTTTGAGCGGCGCGACGTCGTCGTTTGCGATGATTGGTCTCGGCGAGATTGGTCAACTCGAAGTAGATGGCGAAAGCCTTACTCATCTGGTGCGACTGATTGATGGAGAGACGACTGACAATTTCTTCAGCGCGTTTTATTAAAGAATTCCCGCCGTCGGCAGCCTGTGCGTCGCGTTGTTCGATCAAGAGCAGGCGCAGTTCTTCGACGGCGGCGAATAGTTGTTCACCGACCTGCTCTTTGAGTACATCGCCTAGCAGGATGCCGAGCGATCGCACATCTCGACGCAAAGGGGCTTCTTTAACTTCGGTATCGTGACTGGTGAGTTCAGTCAGGCGGCTTGATTGATTGGCAACATCCCAAAGGGAACCCATCTTTTCCTCGCACTTAGAGATTAAAAACCTAAGTGTACTTTCCTCGCCGACCTATGGCTAATTCCCTGCATCCCTCAGCGCCCCTTACCAGAATCATGCAGTTGGGAAGGGTGCCAGAATGTAATGTCGGTTCCAGCGCCGCCCCCGCCGTTCTCTTTCTCCAACCTCAGTTTCTTGAATGATCGCTTGACTCGGCCAGGGGTAGCGGGGGCGGCGCTGTAACTGACATTGGAATTTGATTGATTTGCCCGCTCTGCCACCCTGCCCAACTGCATGATTCTGGAATTTGAGTGATGGCCTACTCCCACCCTCCAAGTGCATGCTGCTGGCATGGTCCATGCAATCTATTCCGCTGAGTGATGTCGATTATCGCTCGATCCAAAATCTTGCATTCTCGCTCTTTCTGCAACGCGGAACTCAACCTCAATTCGATCCATTAAGTGCAAGTTTCTCCAATCTAATCCGAATATCTCAACTACGAGTTTTTAGTTTCAAGTACGAGGTGGCCTGAACGAGTGACGAACTGGCTCCTCCCAAACACGAACCGTAAAGGCACGGCCGTTGCACCTTCAAAGTGTCTCTCGGAATGCATAAATCCAACATTCTGGAGAGATCCTTTGGTGAGTTTACGACTAGTCACCAAAGCCACTCGAGTAGAACGGAAGCGGTACCTCAGCTTCTCTCGTTTAGATAGAAGGAGAAAACAGAATGATTTTATTTAGAATCTCAAAAGTCCTGGTCCTGTGTCTGTGCCTTGCCGGCCTTACATATGGACAGGAAACTACCGGTGTGATTGAAGGCACCGTAGTTGACGCACAAGGAGCCCGCATTGCCGGCGCGACTGTGCTGGTTGAAGGCAATGCTTTTAGCCGCACCGTTACGACCGACAACAACGGTTACTACAAAATCTTACAAGTGCCCGCTGGTACATTTTCGATCACTACCAGTGCACCAAACTTTGCTTCCGAGCGAAGCGAAAATATCAAAGTGACATTAGGCCGGGCCACCAATGCCGACATTACTTTGAATGCTGGTGAAGTCTCAGCCAACGTCGTGATTACGAGCGCGGACGTTGCTGCAATCGACACTACGTCGAACAAGATTCAAACCAACATTACTACGGACATCATCAACGCAACTCCGAAAGGGACCAGGGTCGACAGTGTGTTGCAACTCTCCGGCGCCACTCGACAGGAACCTTTGAGCCGTGGTTACCAGGTAGACGGTTCCAGCGGTGCGGAGAACACGTTCGTTATCGACGGCTCGGAAGTAACAAACTTCCGCACCGGTCAACTTCGCGACAACAACAACCTGCCATTCCAGTTCGTGCAGGAAGTGCAAGTGAAGTCCAGTGGATTTGACGCCGAGTTTGGTGGGGCGACCGGCGGCGTGATCAACGTGGTGACGAAGAGTGGGGGCAATGAGTTTCACGGCGAGTTTGGCATGCAATTCGAGACCAGCTCTCTAAGTGCACGACAAACTTTGACGGGAAAAGTCAACAACAGCGATCCGCAATACCAGGCGAATCCGCTCATTCAGGGAACAAGCGCGGCGGTTCTCAGCTACATCAATCCGCCAGGCGACTCATTCCTCAGCACATATCCGAGCGGCACCGTTAGCGGACCAATTCTCAAGGACAGACTCTGGTTTTTAGTTAGCGCGGCACCACAGTTCTATACCAGCAATCGCGACTTCCTGTTTCCGACCGGGCAGTCAGTGCACTATCGACGCAATCTGCGAAACGACTACGAATTCGCACGTCTCGACTCGTCGATAACCGACAACCTGCGCCTGTCAGGCACTTTCACCTACAGTCCCCAGCGCGAACACGGTCAGATTCCGTCATATACGACAGCGGCTCCTCCGAGCAATGATTACAGTCAGCTCGGTGGCCGCGTGGCGGCGAACAACGTGACCGTGGGTGGCGTTTGGACTCCGACTTCCAAACTGGTGATCAGTGGTCGTTTTGGTCGCAATTACTTGAATGAAAAAGATAGTTCGTATGGTGTCCCCGTTGGCCCACGCATTCGTTGCTTAAACGGCGGCAGTCCTGCCGGTGTCCCCGCGACTAATCCGTGTGCTTCAGGTTTCAACAGCACGTCAGATATTACAAAGACGAGCAAGGACATCTCGATCCGCAAGACACTCGAAGCTGACGCCAGCTACCTGGTTGACAGTCTGGCCGGCCGTCACAACTTCAAGTTTGGTTATCAGCTGAACAAGCTCTCGAACGACGTGGACCAGGGATACTTCGGTATCGGCGAAGTCCGCTTGTTCTGGGGCCAGTCTGATCGCGGTATTGGCCCAGGTACTTGTCCTACTGGTCCATGTACTTCGTATGGATATGGATACTTGCAGGACTTCGGCACGGTCGGTCTCGCCAGCAGCACGAACACCGCTTTCTATCTTCAGGACAGCTGGCAGCCAACACCCCGCCTGACGCTAAACCTCGGACTGCGCCTCGAGAATGAAGACGTTCCTTCGTTCACCGAAACTGCGCAGGCGATTAAGTTTGGCTGGGGCTCGAAGATCGCGCCACGTTTGGGTTTTGCGTTTGACGTCTTTGGCAACGGCCGCATGAAAATTTTTGCGAGCTACGGCCAGTTCTACGATCGATTTAAGTATCAACTGCCACGCGGTTCATTTGGTGGCGACAAACTGCTGCGCTACTTCTTCCCGCTGGCCGATCCAAACTACACCACTTACACCAGGGCTTACTCGTTGGCCCATACGTTGGTTGGACCGCTTGATTTCCGCGTACCTTCTAACGATCCAGCTGACAATCGCGTTGATCCTGACCTGGAACCAGCGCGACAGACAGAGTTTACGGTTGGTTCAGAATATGGCTTGAGTAATGACTGGGTAGTCAGTGGTCGCTACACACGGAAGAATCTCGACCGGACCATTGAAGACGTTGGTTTCATCGATGGCGCCGGCAATGAGAATTTCTTCATCGCCAATCCAGGCATGGGCCTTGTTTCGCAGCCATTTGCTCCGGGACTGCCCGCGTCGCCGTTGGCGAAACGCTTGTACAACGCGATGGAACTTCGTGTAGATAAGCGTTTCTCTAACAACTACTTCTTCAATACCAGTTACACTTATAGTCGCTTAACTGGTAACTACTCTGGTCTATCGAGCTCGGACGAACCGGATGCCCTCGGCATTGGCCGTTCCAGCCCGAACGTTAACAGGTTCTTCGATCTGCCGTTCCTTGGTTTCAACACGAACGGTGAACCTGACAACGGTGTGTTGGCTACAGACCGCCCGCACGCTTTGAAGGTGTTTGGTTCTTACACCCTCGACTGGAAAGACTTCTTCGGTCACCAGTTGGATGGTTCTGGCACTAACAGCACAGAGTTTGGCGCGTCCTTCATCGGTTTAAGTGGTACGCCGCTGTCGACTCGCATACAACTCTATGGTGCCTACACCTTCTTAAACACGCGTGGAGACCTGGGTCGCACCCCGGTATTTACGCAGACTGATTTCCAGTTGACCCATACCCTCAAGTTGGCGGGTGATGGACGTTATGCGTTGAAGTTTGATCTGAATCTTCTCAATGCTTTCAATGAGAACAACGTCTTGAGTGTCTGGACGCAAGTTTCACCAGACTCGCTGACGGCAGCAAACTTTGGCATCAGCAACGCCGGTGGTCTTGGTGAGTTGAATACCTTCCGGGCAATCTTTAACGGAGGATTGACAAACCAAATTCTGCAGGGATTGGCTAATCACAGTATCGCTTCGGATGCGCGGTTTAATCAGCCGCTCACTCGTCAGATACCGCGCCAGATCCGTTTCGGCTTCCGGTTTGTGTTCTAGTTTTTTTCAACCCCGACAATTGGCCCACGCGCTCTCCTCG
>DASROI010000399.1:0-8604 GCA_035646955.1 Pyrinomonadaceae bacterium | reverse complement strand
CTCTTAGACAGTCAACCGTTTTAACGGTTTGTCTTGAACTCGCAAATACAAGTCTTGGCCCATCTTCGCAAACCGTTAAGACGGTTCCAGAGACTCGGGCCTGACCCCAAGCTGAAGCTTGGGGAGAATGAGAGGGACTATGCGGCTGACGACGTGTGCTCAGATGAGAGCATTTACGTTGACTGGCCTTTGCTCGGGGAAAGATTGGTCTTGATCAGCCAGTTCGGTATGGGTGACGGCTGCCTGCTGATGTGCATGAAGCGCCGCCCGTACACGTTCCAATCGGTATAGACCGGCGCCCAAAGCGGCACTGACGGCCGCTTCGAAGATTTGATCATCTGAGTAATGTGCCCGGTGCAGCGCTGCTATGTCGTCGTCATTCACCATAAAAGCATGCTCTGAAACTTTTTGAACAAATGTTCCCAAGGGTCCGGAATCATAAGTTCCTTCGCAAATCGCCTGGCGAATCTCAGGGGCGAGCGAACCAGTGCTTGAAACAACAGCAGAGCGGACGCGCTCCATCTTCCTCGCATGGGGATCTTTAGGGTGAATGTGTCTTGAGAGTGAATTCCCCCTGGCCAAATTAGTATGGAGCTCTCTCTTGGCAGATAAATCTCTGTTATTCGACACCGCAATCCAGAAACCACTTAGCCTTCTGTATCCAAAGACCCTGAGCAGTCGTGCCGCTCTGAGAAACAGTTCTTCAGAGGGAACTTTGAAACCAAGTGCATCGGCGATCCGGGCAATCATATTGAAACCGACGCAAATGTATGCTGCGTCCAAAAGTGCGCTAACACTGACACCCGCCCGGCGAGTGGCGTCGAGATCTTCCGGACGAATCTCAGAAGGGCATAACGTAATTTTCTCGAGTAAGGCTAAAGTCGCGCGCAGCTTTCCATCTATCTGAGCTTTTCGCCAATCCGCGAATACCTCGCATGTGAGTTGCTGACCGAGGAAGGTCCACGCGACCGCGCGGTGGGCGTTCGTTCAAAAGAGACACTGGTTCAGACTGGCGGTGAAGGCGCCAAACAGTTCACGTTCACCAATGGTCCAATCGGATGGCCCACGGAGAAGGTCTTGTCCTAAATCGCAGAAGGGCTTGCCAAAATATTCTGGCCGGTAGGTGAATGTTTTTACGACGTCAAAGGGCTCAGCAAAAGTGAGGACACTTGTGAGCCACAGCAGGAACTTCTGCCGAATTCCATGGCCACTTCGTAGTTTAGATAATCGCATCAGCGCTAGAGGTCCTACCGCATGAGCAGGAACGACTACAAGACAACTGGAATCTCTGAACGGAAAGGTCGCTAGAAATCGAGCAAAAAAGTTGGCAAAAGGTACCACTCACCGCCGGGACAGTCATCAACTGAATCGTTTAGCTTTGTCTCAAACTTTAGGACGAGACAGTCAATACGTGGTTATCGGAGCCTTAGCGTCTAATCGCATTTGCCTAAGATAAAGCACGAGACCGCGACAGAACGAGACGATGAATAAGGCGTAAAAAAAGGCGAATCCGATATGTGCAAGGACCAAAAAGCCGTAAACCACCGCCGTCGCCGCCCCGAAAATCACCTGCTCACGCCGGTCGCCTGGCGTAGCTCCCGGATCAGTAATCATGTAAAAGGTAAATAGAACGAAACTCACACCTGTAATAGGTACCAATCCGACAATCAACGGCAGTCCGTTCATGAGGCAGCGGATTACGCCTTGAATTGCAAACGCCACCACCCAGCCAAGCACCAGCGGCATGCGGCGACTGTAACGTGAGTTCATATATATCCCTAGCGCCACGACGACCACCGGAAACGCACTACTCCAGTTGCTCGACAGACTCTCGGTAAACTGCCAGGGCATGATCGGCGCAATGGTCGGGAACAGCAGAACTGTCAGCGCGATTCCGGTATTGGACGGGTTGAGAAAATGGCGCTCTGAGTTATTCACTTTTACAGTCAGCAGCGCTTTTGAGGCAATCGCGACCGCCGCGGCAAATGCGAATGGCAGAAGCTGGTCTCCGCAATATAACAACATCGAAACCGCCATTCCTGAAATGTGTGCGGGTAGGAGAAAATCGATGAAGCTTGTGACACCTCCAGTAAACCGTGGTGTTTTCTGGTTGGCGACCGCATCGACGATCTCAAGAAGAATCTCTGTGAAGTATGCCGTTAGAAGCGTCACAACCAGTTGCGCCCAGGAGTTTTCGAAACCAAGTACAGTATGGCCAAGCAGATTCAACACGGAAATTGTGATGGCAAATCGTCTCAGCGCAGCTAAGCGCATATTGGGTTTACTCACGACCAGTCTCCTGACTTAGTCCCCGCTAAAACTATTGTGTATCTGCCAGGTTTTACGTTCAGCAATTCCTGATGGATTTGTCCCTGCGAATCACGCCAACGAATCTTAACTTTAACCGTCCCTTGACAGTCGCCGAGACCAAAGTGAAGCTCCGGGCTGCGCTTGCCACTGTGGCCGTTGCCGCCATCGACCTGACGAGTTTGCACTTTGCCGTCAGGTAGGGTGACAGCTACAGTCGCGCCGACGGCCGCACGACCGGGTATCTCGGCTCGCTGGTTACCTCGATACACAATGGTCTGGCCCGAGTAGTCTCTTGACACCGGCAAAAGTAAATTGAGATTGAGGGATGATCCAGGAACAGGATGCTCATTATGATAGTAAGTGGCCGGACCCCACATGTTAGAAACAATGAGGTCAAGCGAGCCATCGAGGTCGACATCACCAATCGCGATTCCCCGACTTACATAATCTTCGCCAAATCCTATCTCTTTCGCGACATCCACATAGTGATCGCCAACTCGAACGAAGAAAGGGTTGTGATCGTGTCCGGCAAGATCGGAGCCTTCTTCCAGTCTGGGCCAGGAGGTAGCCACACTTGAGATAAGTACATCATTGGCGGTGGCGAGCTCCTGAATCTCTGGCCAACAGTTCGAGGTCCCTTTTATAAATCCCGTAGCCTGGAGTGCTTCCGGTATCCCGTCATTGTCGAAATCATCAAGTTTTGCGTCCCAAGCCCAACCACTGTCTGATAATCCCAGTGCTTCACTCCGATTCTCATACGGAGCAATGCCCTCTCGCATAATGTCGACATTACCTGTACTCAGAAAGAGCATTTGACTCTCCTGAAGTCCTTTCGGCTCGGTGATGTTACTGACGTATATGTCCGGAACACCGTCATTGTTCAGGTCAGCGAAATCCACGCCCATGCTTTTGAACGAGTCGCGCCCAAGCACGTAGGATTTTGGCGCAGCAAACTGTTGTTGACCCTCCAGCAAAGAAAAGCGAATTTGTCCGGGTGTCGATCGATTCCAAAAAAGGCGATCTGGTCCGAAGTCGTGCGCCACGTACAGTTCCGGTAGCAAATCACCATCGAGGTCGTATGCTCCGACTGCGAGACCCCATCCTCCGCTTACACCTTCAGGAAACGCTCCATGGACTTCCTCATAGGTTACATTTGGGGTATTACCAGATGTAGCAGATGTCCAGCGGAAGATTCGCTCACCACCGCCGTTAGCTGCATGTGAAAACGACTCAGGCATTGATACGGCGCCTTCACCATCTGGGTTATACAAATCGGATCCATCTTTGAAGTAGTTGGCAAAGATGAGATCGAGATGTCCATCTCCGTCTAGATCGGCGATAGTTGCAGATCCAGTCATCCAGATTTCTTTCGGAAAGATATCGCGAATGACGTAATTGGAAACACCCGGCGTCGAAGCATCGTTGCGAGTTGATGGCTGCCAAAGGAATAGAAGAGGTGTTCTGCCCGCGTAATAAACGATCACATCTACGTGGCCATCTTCGTTCGTATCTGAAAGAAGCACGCCGAGGGGCGCCATCCGGTTCCGGTCGAAAAACGCATCCTGGGCCAGCGCAAAGGGTGAGTACCGGTTTCCCGTTCCCGGGACCGGCGTAATTATTATCTGATCTGTTCGCGTGTCTATGTAGCAGGCATCATTGGAAATGCCATCGCCGTCCAGATCGTTTAGAGCCACAGCGGCGCCGACCGTCGAAACAAAAGCGGAAATTCGTCTTAGACTGGGATGGACCAACCGTTGAGTGCGAACCGGCGGCCCAGGCAGTTGCGGAAGAGTCGAACGTGAAAAGGCAAAGCGGGTGGCAGCCGTTCTGACTTCTGTTTCACTTACTTTCAGAGACCAGCGCAGCGCCAAAAACAAGCCAACGACGAGTAGTAGGGCAGTGAGAGTTCTGGCTCGATGTTGACTCACAGATAATCCCTACTCGGATGCTGCGTTTAAAACTGAGTTGGCCTCTAAATCGGCCAACGGAAGCACAGATCGCTGTTCCATCTTGGCGAGAGCGGCTCTTGCGTAGATTCGTTTCGGTGGCGTGTGTATGTCCCAAACGAGACCGAGGTAGGAAAGGCTCTTCAGTATGTAATGAGTCAAGTCGATTTCCCACCAGTAAAAGCCGTGGCGCGCTGAGCGCTGATAGTAGTGATGGTTGTTGTGCCAACCGTCTCCAAATGTCAGTAGTGCAACAATCAAATTGTTCCGGCTGTTGTCCGCGCTATTGAAACGCCTGGTTCCCAAATAGTGGCCGATCGAGTTGGCACTGTAAATGGCGTGATGGACCATTACGGTGCTCACAAAGAATCCCCAGGTCACCATCTGCAATCCCGAAGTATGTAGCCCTGGCATGTTGCGTTGCAAAATTGCGCCAAAAACAAACAAAAGCGCGACGGAAATGATCGGCGGCAGCAGATAGAATCTATCCAACAAACGTAACTCGACGTATTCAGTAAACGTTGACACCAATTTCTGGTCTGCTTTGCGATATCTGAGAGAGAAGATCCACAAACAATGCGCCCACCAAAATCCGTGTTGGCTGGGAGAATGAATATCATCCTCGCGGTCCGCATGAGAGTGGTGATAGCGATGATGAGCCGCCCACCACAAAGGACCTTTTTGATTTGCCATGCAAGCGACGAAAGCCAGGACAAATTGAAAGATGCGATTTGTTTTGTAAGAACGATGAGAGAAGTAACGGTGATAACCCGCCGATACGGCAAAGATACGAAGACAATAAAACGCAACACAGGCTGCAATGGCAATCCAGCTGACACTCACCCAGAAGAGTAGCAAACAGCCCGCATGCAGGACCACAAACTGCGTTATCGTCAGATAATCCAATTCTCCTGCAGTTAGACAGCGAAGCTTGCGATTCTTCGAAAGTGACATTTCCCTAATCTTACCATTCATCATAACGTGTGCCACGGAAGTTGTTCGTTCCCGCACGGCTCAACCACGAACATCAGGCAATTGCCTCTATGCATGTTGAAACTTTCCGCAGTGGCTGTGTAGCATAACCCAAAATATTTGGGCTCTCAGATATTTTCCTCAATAAATATTGAGAATTCAGACGACACACCCTTTGCAGCTGAGTAACTAAAGCTTTACAACCGGGCTCTCTTCTTGAGACTCAAGAGTGAGCCTCAACGCATAAAATAAATGGAGGTTGCTCTAATGACTGTAGAGAAAGTTATCGAGAACCAAAAGGTGATATTGGCCAACCAGGAGAGAATCATGGGCAATCAGGTCCAAATCCTCTCAAATCAAACAAAACTGGATGCGATCCTTCAGAATCAAACTCGGATCGAGAAACGGCAAGAGCAAATCCTGACCAACCAGGAAAAAATCTTGACCGGGGTGACCGCCAATGTCGCAAAGCACGCGACGGCCTGAGCGCTATTAGATTAGCGACAGCGGGTACGATGCAGAATGCCTAACTGCTTCGTACCCGTTGTAGCATTTCTCAGTTCCTGCGAACCAGGAAGTGGTAATGCCCTGGGCCAATGTCGTAAACGAGGCGGTCGCGTTCGGGGCCGATAAGTTTGACTGAGGGGGATTTATCAGCGGCTGTCGTTACGCCCGTGCCTGATTCAGTTACAAACCGAGAGTCAACAGCGGGCAGGTAAACTCGTCCGGTTGCGTTCGCGGGCACGGTAATGTCGAAATCAAAACCCGTTGCGGTTCGTATCCAACTCGATGCGACGGTTCCGCGCACGCTGTCGTACGAAGCAGAGACTCGATCGAGGCCCGATGGCGGGATCTCTGGTTTGAATTCTATCCTCTTAAAACCAGGTTCTATGGGCCGTATTCCGGCGAGATCTTCGTAAAACCATTCCACGATTGCCCCGAAGAAATGGTGATTGCGCGAACGAGTGTCGGCGGACCATGTTTCACCGAGGGCAGTGAATTTAGCACCCTCGATCCAATAGCCCCAACTCGGTTCGCTGGTTTGTGTTGCCACGGTGAACGCAACATCTAGATGACCAGTTTCGCTAAGCACTGGCAAAACATATCGAGCCCCAATCACCCCGACATAGGCATGACCCCCTCGATTCTTCATGATGTCGTCAGCAAGTCGAGTCGCAACTCCAGCACGCTTATCATCCGGGACCAGGCCAAACGCCAGCGGAAGAATCTGTGCAGTTTGCACGAACGGATCGGAATCTTTCTCGCGATAAATTCCTTCATTCGACAAAAAGCGGGCATTGAAATCAGTCTGAATCTTTTTGAAGAGTGCATCGTATCGCGCGGCATCTTCAGTCCTGCTTAACGCTCGCGCAGCATTCGCAGCTATGCGAGTTAAATGTGCATAGTAGGCCGTCGACACAAGCGCATTGATTGTTGGTACTCCATCCGGCGGCACCCAATCACCCAGGCCCGACGTCAACGTATACTCGAAGGTATCGCCGTCCTTGTTGGTCCACCTCGGAATCCAGTGGTCCAGGTAGTTCTGCATGGCTGGGTACGTTTTCGCCAACGCTCTCAAGTCACCATATCGTTGATAACTCTCCCAGGGGATCACGAACCAGAACGCGTCCCACGCGGGCGTGGCGCCGCAACAATCAGCGGGCTTGAAGAAGGGTTTGCCGACGTAACCATAGTTCTGACTGCTAGGCGACAGAAGAGGTACTTCACCTTGATCTGTTTGGGCATCCAGCATGTCCTGAAACATCTTTCGATAGAGCCGCTCCGTATCAAATAATGTCGAAGCCGTACCCGCGGTCAGCTGCGCGTCACCGGTCCAGCCATTCTTTTCATAAACTGGGGTGTCCGTGACGATACCATGAATATTGTTTTGAATGGCCCAAGCGCTATTGTTGTGAATATGGTTAAGCGTCGGACTGTTGGTATCAAAACTCGAGGTGGTTATCAGGGCCGTCCGCACCTGCCTGATTTGCTCTACTGAAACAGATACATTATCAGCGAGGGGTTGGCCGCTTGGACCACTTATTTGGATGTACTGAAATCCTTTATAGGTAAAACGCGGCGACCAGATCTCAGTCCCAGATCCTTTCGCAATATAGTAGTCGGTTTGCAATTGGCCAAAGACCAGATCATTCCCCTTGTTCGTTGCCCGGCCATCGCTGTCTAGCTTCTCTGAATAAAAAAGCTCGATTGCCGTTCCGGCTGGAGCGTTGACCTTAATTTCAGCCCAACCAGTAAGATTCTGACCGATGTCGTAAACAATAATTCCACGAGTTGGTGTCGTGCGCTTCCCGGCTTGCCGCACACTGACCACGCGAATGGGCTCATGGCTTTCAGCGCGCAACACGCCTGATGGCCCAGTCACGATGCGCGCGTTACTCCATGAATTATCGTCGAATCCCGGTACTCGCCATCCATTAATTTCGTGTCGAGCATCATAGGTTTCACCGAGATAGTAGCTGTCGTACCGAGTTGGTCCATCAATACTCACCCGCCATGAACCGTTACTACTCACAACTTCTTCGGAACCATCTTTGTAAGTAATGTACAAATCTAGTTTCAGACGAGGAGTGGCGCGCCACTCAGCCCTTTCCCAACCCCAATCCCAGGAGCGAGCCGAAGCGTCGAACTGTCCCGATCCTAATTCAGATGCTATTACGTTTTGCCCCTGGCGCAGCAATGGAGTCACATCCTGTGTGGTGTACAAAACGGTCTTGCTGTAGTTCGTAAATCCGGGATCCAGCACACTATCCGCCGTAGCCTTTCCGTTAACAGTGAGGTTGTTGTAAGCAAGTCCGGCTGAATAAATTCGAGCACTTACTATGCCCTTTGTGACCTGAAACGATTTGCGCAGCATCGGCGTGGGCCGGACTTCTCGACAGTCAGCCTGATCATTCTTATAGCGCTGCACTGCGAAGCCCGAAGTCAGCCAGGACACAGGACGACAGAACTCCCCTGCCCTTCTAATCAACTCGTCATCGGCTTTTCCCTCGCTTTCTGACACTGGACCCGTACGTTCCGGACCAGCGATCCACTTACCTTTCCATTCGTAGGGATCGAGCAGCGCCGTCTCAAACCAGCTAGTGTTGGACCAATTACTCGCTAGATTGTCATTGGTCCACACCCGAACCCTCCAATAGTAACGTGTCCGTGATTTCAACGGTGGACCTGCATACACCACGAAGGGGTCAGTGGACGACACTTGTTTCGAATCCCAGACGTCGACTTTCCCCTCGCTGACAAGCTCGGGCTTTGAGGCTACCAGTACACGAAAGCCGCGTTGCATTGCGCCGCGTTGCTTGTTGAGCATCCTCCAGGTAAAGCGGGGATTTCGATCGTCGATACCAAGTGGCTCAGG
>DASROI010000398.1:0-5187 GCA_035646955.1 Pyrinomonadaceae bacterium | reverse complement strand
TGCACGGTAATTATAGATGGACGGCGCGTCAATTCATGCCTGGCACTTGCTGTGATTCACGACGGAAGTGAGATCACAACCGTCGAAGGCTTGGCGAGTGGCGACCAACTGCATCCCTTACAAACGGCATTTATTAAGCACGAGGGTTTTCAGTGCGGCTACTGTACCTCGGGCCAGCTATGCTCGGCCGTTGCGATGTTGCATGAAGTTGAGCAAGGAACAGTGAGTCACGTTACGGAGGATGTTCGAAAACCCGGCAGAGTGCCACTCACGGATGATGAAATTCGTGAACGAATGTCCGGCAATATTTGCCGTTGTGGTGCATACCCCGGAATTGTCTCAGCTATACGTGAAGCGAGCGTGAGTATGAAAGGAGTGTCAAATTCAAGATGAAGCCTTTTGCTTACACACGCGCCACAAATAGTCAGAGCGCGGTCGACGCTATTTTGCGCGATCAGACCTCAAAATTTATAGCGGGCGGCACCAATCTCATTGACTTGATGAAGGAAGATATAGAACAGCCTCGACACCTGGTCGATATTAACCGGCTCGAACTCACGCGTATCGAACAATTCCAGGGAGGCGTGAGGTTAGGAGCGTTGGCACATAACAGTGACACAGCCAATCATCAACTCGTAAGAGAACATTATCCGCTTGTAACGCAGGCGATACTTGCCGGAGCCAGTGCTCAATTGAGAAATGCCGCTACCAATGGCGGTAACTTGATGCAGCGAACACGTTGCTACTACTTCTATGATCTGGCCATGCCGTGCAACAAGCGTGAACCAGGATCCGGCTGTGGAGCGTTAGAAGGTTTTAACAGAATCCATGCGATCTTTGGTGCAAGTGATCAATGCATTGCTACCCACCCGTCCGATCTGTGTGTTGCATTAGTTGCGCTGGACGCAGTTGTTAATGTTGAAGGACCAAACGGACAGCGGTCCATACCTTTTAGAGATTTTCATCGCTTGCCGGGTACCACACCTGAGATCGATACCAATTTGAAGCGTGCGGAATTGATCACTTCAATTGATTTGCCGGCCACTTCTTCCGCATTTGCAAGGCATTCTTATTATCTAAAGGTTCGCGACAGAGCTTCGTATGCGTTCGCGTTAGTTTCTGTCGCGGTAGCTTTAGAGCTGCAGGACGGCACCATAAAACAAGCGAGAATCGCTCTGGGTGGAGTCGCGCACAAACCGTGGCGCGTCAAAGAAGCCGAGGCCGTATTAACTGGAAATCGACCTGACGAGCGGACATTGAGACGCGCGGCTGAAGCTGCGATGCAAGGTGCGCGCGGTTATCAACATAACAGGTTTAAGATCGAACTTGGGAAAAGAGCGATCGTCAGGGCAGTCACCGTTGCCACCGGCGAAGGGAGAGCAGTATGAGCCAGACAATCAGTGGAGCGCCGCCGCTGATCGGAAAACGTGTCGAGCGAATAGACGGCCGGCTAAAAGTTACAGGAGGTGCACACTATGCTGCCGAATTCCAGTTTCCCGGCATGACTTATGGCGCACTGGTCATGAGCACAATTGCCAGTGGACGCATCAAGTCGATTGACTCGAGAGAAGCCGAAACGTCTCCAGGAGTCGTTGCAGTGATTTCACATGAAAACGCGCCGCGTCTCCCGTTCCCTGAGAAGCGTCTCGCAACCGATCCAATTTACGGCCGTACTCTGCGCGTGTTGCAGGAAGACACTATTTATTTCAACGCTCAGCCCGTCGCCGTTGTTATTGCTGAGACTTTGGAACAGGCAGAATATGCGGCCACTCTTGTAAAAGTGACCTACGAAGAGCACCAACATGTAACCAGGCTGGAGGATGAGATGTCTCGTGCATTTCCGCCTCAGGAAGGTGTCGGTAAAGAGGTGCCTTTGGGTCGATTTGCAGATGTAGTCCGTGGCGATCCTGATGCCTTAAGTAAAGCGCAAGTTTCGATCGACCAGACCTACACCATTCCAATTGAGCACCACAACCCGATGGAACTTCTGTCCACTATTGCTCAATGGACCAACAACAAGCTGACCGTTCATGACAAGACTCAGTGGGTGCCGAATGACCAGGAACATCTCTCAGTCGTATTCGGAATTCCACAAGATGATGTTCACGTGATCAATCCGTTTGTAGGTGGCGCATTTGGATCATCGTTGCGCCCGTGGTCGCATCCAGTTGTAGCTGCACTCGCGGCGCGTGTGGTGCGACGTCCGGTAAAACTGGTGTTGACTCGCAATCAGATGTTCACCTCTCACGGACATCGTCCCTACACCGTCCAAAGAGTGGCGCTAGGCGCAAATAATGACGGTCAAATGACGGCGATAGTTCATGAAGGTTACGCGCAAACTTCGATGTACGAAGAGAACACCGAAAACCTGCTAAGTGCTACCAGAATGCTCTACGCGAGTCCGAACTGCATCACAAAGTACCGGTTGGTGCGGGGCAACATTCAAACGCCGATCTATATGCGTGGTCCAGGGGAATCTTCGGGTGTTTTCGCGCTGGATAGTGCGATGGATGAACTTGCCTATAAGTTGAAGATGGATCCGCTTGAACTTCGGGTCAGGAATCATGCCGATGTCGACCCGTCCAACGGATTACCGTGGTCTAGTAAGTCATTGCTCGAGTGCTATCGACAAGGCGCTGAAAAATTCGACTGGTCCAAACGCAAGCTTGAGCCGGGATCGATGCGCGACGGCCGATGGTTAATTGGGATGGGTATGTCATCGGCAACCTACTCGGCGTCCCGAGTGCCCTCAAGTGCGAGGGCCCGCATTTTTAGCGACGGTACGGGCGTGGTCCAAGCGGCCGCCAGCGACATGGGGCCGGGCACCTGGACCATGATGAAAATTGTCGGCGCTGAAGGTTTGGCGTTGGACCTTGAGCGAGTGAAGTCAGAACTGGGAGACTCGAGTCTGCCTAAAGCCGCAGTCCACGGTTATTCGCTGACTGTCTCTAGTGTCGGTTCATCAATCTTTGAAGCTGGTCTTGCAGTACGAGCAAAACTGATTGACCTCGTGAAGAACGATTCTCGCTCGCCTCTGAACGGTTGCACCGCCGCGTCGGTCACATTTGCTGACGGGCGGATCTCACTTAAGAGCGATCCGTCCAAAGGCGAAAGCTACAGTGAAATTCTTCGGCGAAATCGCCTCGAGCAAGTTGAAGCGACAGTTGACTCTACGCCTGGCAACGAAGCAACAAAATACTCGATGCATTCTTTTGCGGCGCATTTTGCCGAAGTGCGAGTCGATATGGACCTGGGCCTTATTCGGGTGAATAGGTTTCTTACCGGCTGCGGGGCCGGTCGGATACTGAACGAGCAGACAGCGTTGACGCAGATAACCGGTGGGGTAGTTGGGGGAATCGGAATGGCGTTGACCGAAGAGACCGTCATGGACCATCGAATGGGCCGGATCGTAAACGCCAATCTTGCTGAATATCACGTTCCGGTCAATGCTGACATCAAGAACATCGAAGCGTTCTTTGTCGAAGAACGGGATGACAAGGTGAATCCTCTTGGAGCCAAGGGCCTTGCGGAAGTTGGATATGTTGGCGTGGCCTCGGCAATCGCGAACGCAGTGTTTCACGCCACCGGCAAACGTGTTCGTCAGCTACCTATTACGTTGGACAAGCTGTTATGACCATTGCCGATCGGGCGGCTTAATTCCGACTCAGGATGAAAGAACTTCAGGCAATCACAGACTCATACAGGCGGCTTAGTGCTGAATGTCAACACACTGCGCTGGCGACGGTGGTGGGAGTTCAAGGATCCGCGTATCGACGACCCGGCGCTCGGATGCTCATTGCTCAGGACGGTGAAACGACTGGAGTTTTGAGTGGTGGTTGTTTGGAGCAGGATGTCTCCAAACGCGCACTTGAAGTCATCAAGCTTGGCGAGACTCGATTGATCACCTATGACACTTCTTCTGACCAAGATATCGTGTGGGGATTGGGAATTGGTTGTAGAGGCGTCATTCAAATTCTGATCGAACCGCTTTCCGAGAATGATGATGAGTTAATCCAGTTTTTTGAGAGGTGTACGATTCGTGAGGGTTGCGGCGTACTGGCAACAGTGATCAGCAGTGAAGGTAAGTCAGATATTGCGGTAGGAGCGCGAGCTTTCTGCTCTCCGGTGGACCATTCCGTTAGTGGAGTGTTGAATCCGGATCTATTCCTGGATATTTCGAATGTTGCTTTAAGTTCAAAATCAATAAATCGTCGGTACTTGATCGACCGAGCCGCGGTTGAAATCTTCATTAATGCTATTGAGCCAGTTGTGCCACTGGTTGTTTTTGGCGCCGGAGATGATGTTTTACCGGTTCTTGAGTTTGCGGGCGGCCTGGGATGGAAAACGACAGTTGTCGATACTCGTGCTCGAACTGTATCGCTGGACAGATTTGCAGCTGCCGATGAAGTTCTGTTGGTTCGTCCAGAAGAGGCAAGCAGTGAGATTCAGATTACGGATCGTACAGTAGTTGTGGTAATGACTCACAATTACCTGCACGACCTCGAACTCTTAGCTTGGCTACTGCATACTCCGGCGCGTTATCTCGGATGTTTGGGACCGAGAGCCAGAGCTGAGCGATTGGTTTCTGAACTGGCCGGGGGCGATGTTGAGCTGGCAGCAACATATTTTAGCCGGTTGCATGCCCCTGCTGGACTTGACATCGGCGCCGAGAATGCGAGAGAGATTGCTCTATCGATCATTTCTGAAATAAGGGCCGTGCTAGTTGACCGGGATGGTGGGTCGTTACGAAATCGTCTTGGTCCAATTCATGAGATTGAAGGATCTCATGAGAGACTGCCGTCGAAGGTCGAATTGGCTTGTGCCCTGAAAGGCAACTAAATGAAAGTCTTAAGTGTTGGAGCGCGCATATTATTGGGGCTGATCTTCCTGATTTTTGGTCTTAACATATTTTTCAATTTTCTAAGTATGGGACCATTGCCGACGGGCCTTGCGGGTCAATACGTCATTGCCCTTTCGCAGTCGCATATCTTTCAAGTGGTGGCCGCGTTGCAAGTTATCGGAGGAGCACTCTTGCTGATCAATCGCTACGTCGCACTCGCATTGGTTTTGCTGGGCCCAGTGGTTGTAAACGTTTTACTGTACCACTTTTTGCTGGACTTAACCGGCGTGTCGGTGGCAATAGTTGTAACGGTGTTGTGGTTTATCGTGTTCTATTTTCATCGAAGC
>DASROI010000397.1:0-2783 GCA_035646955.1 Pyrinomonadaceae bacterium | reverse complement strand
ATTGAGATTACAACCTCGTCTGGGGCGCGTCGTCGCTGGGCTAATTTGAACACAAGGCAACCTTAGCCCGCGAGGACGCGCGCGGTCCGGCAGAAGAGGTTGTGCGGTGTAGATGAGGGCTTCAGGTAACGGGGGTTGGATTGAGGAATATAAAGGGGCCTTCCCGAGTCACGATTCTGGTGAGTTGATCCTCCTCAACCTCTTCTGGCGCGCGGCGTCGTTGGGCCAGTTTGGACACAAGGCAACTTTAGCCCGCGAGGACGCGCGCGGTCCGGCAGAAGAGGTTGTGCGGTGTAGATGGGGGGTTCAGGTAACGGGGGCCGGATTGAGTGAGAATAAAAGGTAACGGGGGGCCGGATTGAGGAGAATGAAGGGCCTTCTCGACCTCCGGGCATTTAACTGCGCGGCAAAAAACTTCTCGCAATCTTTCGGGTTTCTCACTAATATTGGTCCAACTCATGAGCGTCGCCTCTGTCGAACTCCTGCGTGCTGCTGCTTCTGGTGATCTCAAACGCTTGCGCGAGATCCTGGTCCAGGGCGCTGACATTAACGGCACAACCAAAGCAAACCAAACTGCACTCATGCTTGCAGCAGCTTTTAAGCGAATTGAGATCGTCGAGTACCTGGTACTTACAGGTGCTGATGTGAACGTTCAGGACGAGCTGGGCCTGTCTGCTTCTGATTGGGCCCGACATGATACTCGGATTATTAAGCTCCTTGATGCGAGACTCGTGGTTGACGACAAGTCAAAGAGCGCGCGACCCGAATTAGCCGACAACACAGTAGCGCCGAGTGCTGTACCCGTAGCACCAAGTTCCTGGAGCGAACTGCGTAAAACAATCCGCAGAGTCTACCTCTCCCTGCCGCATCTTTCTCCAGGGTCTCCAGCTTTTAGAACTTTATTTCGGGTGAGCATTGTCGTTCTTTTACTGGTCCTGGGCTTCGGCACCTATCATTTCGTGACTTCTCTCGTCAATACCCGGACGTCAACTGGCATCAAACCCGACCCAACTTCGCTCCCGGTTAATGCAGCGACGAAGCCGATCAAGTCAGTTCCAGCGGTTGGCGGTGACCTAGCCGGGACGGACCTATTTCTTCCCGATGCGGAGTATCCGCCCGACGCGACGGTCGCAAGTGGGACCATAACCGTAGGCATTCAAGTGAGCCGGAAAGGTATTGTGGTCAATGCGGAAGGAGTTGATGGCGATGAGAGTTTGCGCAGGGCGGCCGAGAAAGCAGCGCTGGCTTCCGCTTTCGCTCCGGAGAAACTCAAGGACAAGGATTTGCTAATTCATGGGACGATTACCTACAGCTTCCTGAAACCCAACAACACTGTGCCACCTCCCGCACAGGAATTTGGGTTCAGTACCGACGTGAGTGCGCGCAGCAATGTGTCGGCGAGTGCAGGTGGACCACTGGCTGGTGCAGAACGCAAGTTAGTGATACCGAAGATTCCGAAAAGCGTTAGGGTCGAACAAGAGTCGGCCACAGTCGTGGTGCGCGTGAACAGAGCAGGAAGAGTAATGTCCTGGCGTCCTCTAGACGGAGATGAATCGTTCCGAGCGTATCTAATCAAGGCCGCACGCTCCTCAACATTTAATCCCGCGAAACTTTCTGGTGAAGATCAAGTGGTGGGCTTCATCACCTATAAGTTTGAGTATTGAGAATAGGTAGGTCGTTTGGAGAAGGAAAACCTTACAGCCCGTGAGGGGTGGAAGAAAAGAGCTTTCTCTGCGTGCACCACCACGGAGGCACAAAGGGCACAAAGGATGCACAGAGAGGAACTTTAATGTGACTTGGCATTGGAAACTCTACGTCTCCGGCGACTCTGCGGTGAAAAACCTTAACGCAGAGACGCGGAGGCGCAGAGAATCCACCGATAGATGCCCCGGTTTGTGTTTGGTCCAAGTTACTGCTTGTCGTACACCGCAATACTCTTGAACTTGCGTCCCGTCGAAGTAGTTCCGCTCGTTGTCACGGTGCGTGTTTTACCATCAGCTGAAACAACGATTCGACCAGTGACAGTTACCTTTCCACCTTTCTTGCCCTTCATGTCCAACGTATTGGGATTTGCTACTTTGTACGACCGCATGTCGGAGTTAGCATCACCAGTCACCGCGTAATCGGCGCCGTCGAATTTTCCTGTCCATTCGGCGTGCGAAGGCGTACCGTCGGGGTTTAGTCCATCTGCAGTGACTTTGATTTGGTCACCGGCAGCCTCGTAGACAACTTTGGTGTTCCTGACGACACCGTTCGCAATCTTTGATTGCGCGGCGTTCAGTTTCCAGGTGCCCATTTGGGCATCTTGCGCAAAGCACGCTGACGCTGCGACAAGGATCACCGCCAGAGTCAGAACGATCATTCTTGTTTTCATTTTCGAACCTCCTGAAAGCAAGTTGAATCAATTTTTGGCGGCATTCTAGTAGGGCCGTGAAGAGAAAACAATCCGCAGATTACACAGCGCGGCTTTGGCCGCAACCAAATTATGCTCTGGGATTCGAACAATCAGTGCCTGGCGGATAAACGGCAACGGCGTTCGCTAATTTCAGCCCAGGGTTGAGCTTTGGCAACCCTGGGATCAAATGGCTGATTACGATGGGGTACCCTGAAAGGGTTGGTGCGTTAGCGAACCCCTTCAGGGTTTAATGAAATATCCGAACTTCTTTGTCCCAGGGTTGCCAAAGCTCAACCCTGGGCTGGAATTTGCGAACACCTTCGGCGTTGGATTTAATAAAACGAATAAGAAACTGACCTGAATCTCAGCTCGCTGGTGGATACAGGCG
>DASROI010000396.1:0-17949 GCA_035646955.1 Pyrinomonadaceae bacterium | reverse complement strand
GATCAAATTGGAGTGGACGTTCAGCTTTACCGAAATCCAAATCAGATCCAACTGGCATCAACGGCGGATGGCGTTGCCTTACTGGTCCAACCCGGACTTGGACTCGCGTTATCTGGACCGTTGACCGGAATAGGGACGGCTACAACAACAAACGGCGGAGCGATCTACACAGCGCCCGGATTTCAGATCGCCCGTCTCGCGTATCGGTTGAACTCTGCCGGGTTCAAACACAGCGATCATAACTTTCCCGTTACTCTCAATTTACAATTCGCGCGAAATATGGGAACGGGCTTGAATGAACGAGATGCAATGCTCGCCTCCATCCAGGTCGGTCGAATTACAAAGAAGGGCGACACTGCATTCCTTTACGTCTTTTCAATCAAAGGTGCGAACGCATTGATCTCTCAAGTTACAGATGATGATTTAGGAACCGGATCGGGTGTGAACATCAGGACGAGTCACTTCCGATTTGAGTATGGGATAGCGAGAAAAGTTACACTACAGAGTTTATTCTTCTTCCAGCAATCGCTGAGGAATAGCGGTCAGTATCCAAACTTCTTTGTTCCGCTCGGAGCGTTTGCGCCGACAACCTATCGAATTCAGCAACAAATAGTCTTTTCGTTCTAAAGACCAGGAGTCGCAGGGGTCTCGCCCGCACTCATACCACCGGCGCTACTTGACACGAAGGCCTCGACTCCTCGAACCAAGCGCGACGAATGGTGATGTTTGCGGGCGAGACGCCTGTGACTCCTCTTAAACGACAAAGTTAATTTGGGGTGATAGACAGTCAAATACACAACGATCCAGGCTAACCCTGTCAGCGAAACCAAAACGCTATACAACTGAGTCTGACTCTATGTTCGCAGCTCGTTTTTGAACCAAATCATGAGCTCCGCATCGCGGCTATCGTGTGGCGAATGACCTCGTAAGGACTGGGCACAGGCACGCCAGCCTGGTGCATGACTTCGCCGGTAACCACCGCGACGATCACGGTTGCAAAAACAAACCGTATAACCGAGCCACTTGCTCGCCAAAAAACAGCGGAGCATGAACGGTATCGTCGATAGATCATTTGAATAACCCCCAATAAATGAGTAACGCGAGCCACGCCCGCACCTATCACAGTTCAACATGCGGTAGAAGGACTTCGACCTTCAGCTCAACTCTTGAGGATTTTTTTGGGGCTGTCGGGTTCGGGACGAGAGTTTTGGGACCTCGCGGCCAATTATGACAAAGGACAGCTAACCTGACAACAATGTTTTTCACTTTTGGTCGGTCATTTTGATTTGGGAGGTCGCGGAGTGTAGAAGGCCCATTATTTAAGTGGTTTTGGGCAAATGAAGAGTGAAGGCGGTGCCTTTCCCGATCTCGGAACTGACCGTGATTTCCCCCGAATGCAGCAGTGCTAAGTGCTTAACGATCGCGAGGCCAAGTCCGGTGCCGCCCATGTCTCGAGACCGAGCGCGGTCGACCCGATAGAATCGTTCGAACAATCGCTCCAAATGCTGCGCTGGAATTCCGTCGCCGTTATCCTCTACCGTGATTTCGTGACGTGCATCAGAGCGGTAACTAATCTTGACTGTTCCACCTTCCCTGCCGAATTTAATGCCATTGTCCAATAGATTCAGCAGCATCTGCTCTAACCGTCTAGCATCTGCTCTCACTATCACATCGGCCGGGATCTCATTGATTAATTTCACGCCATGCGAAGCCGCTTTGGCTGTCAAGGATGAGATCACATCGTTGGCCAATGGGTTCAACTCAACAGGAGCCGTACGTAGCTGAACATTTCCGCCTTCGATTGAGGTAAGTTCCAGGATGTCGTCTATTAGACCATGCATGCGCGATGCGTTCTTACGAATGATGGCAAGAAATCGCTGGCTACTTTCTTTGTCTTCCAGCGCTCCATTCTCCAACGTTTCTACAAAGGCGAGTATTGCGGTGAGCGGTGTTCTGAGTTCATGCGAAACGTTAGATAGAAATTCCTGACGCACGAGTTCCAGACGTTGGGTGCGAGTGATATCGAAGAATACTCCTAAGGCTCCCTTTGTGCCGTGGCCGTTACTGCTTCCTAACGGAATAACTCTTAAATCAAAAACGGATCTCTCTGGTCCGTGCGTTTCGACTCTGACGCCACTTCGTTCCATTCCTTGAAGGCCGTCGAGGAACGCGCTGTAGATTGCCGGATTTCGAGTGAGCTCTGTTAGTCGTTGCGACTCTAACTTCACAAAACTCGGATTGAAAAGTTTATGGGCCACGCGATTCGAAGCAATAACTCGCATGTCGCTATCGACCACCAACAGTCCTTCGCGCATTCCGCCCATCGTAGCTTCAAGCAGAGACGCTACGCTAAAGTTGTCCGCTGTGTCCGTCTGATCGGCGTCACTCGATGTTAAGTCGTTCTTAGTTCGATGCTGGCTATAGGTCCAAACCAGCCAGGCGGCGAGACTCAGTAGTACTATTGAGCCCGTTATCGCCCGCACAGTGAAATTTGGAACAAAAAGGGCGACAGCCAGGAGAAAAAAAAGCGTGGAAATTAGGAATGTCTGACGAAGTTGCACGAATTACCTGTCAACTACTAGTGCTGCGGGACAGCAGTCTCACCACTACACCCAACGAAGCGGTAACCAACACCAACAACCGTTTCAATGCAATCGCCGCACTTATCGAGCTTCTGACGTAAACGTCTGATATGAACATCCAATGTGCGCGCGTCACCATAGTAGCTATAACCCCAAACACTATCCAGCAGCTGTTGCCGGGTAACTACTCGATCAGCACTGCGAGCCAGGACCGACAGTAAAGTGAATTCTTTGTTGGTGAGCTTAACTTTGGTTCCATCACAAACGACACGAATATCATCGAAATCGATGATCAGATGATCATCTTCGTAGGTCTTACCCATTGTCTCATCGGCCCGGCGCATCACAGCCCGGACGCGGGCTAACAATTCTCGTACAGAAAAGGGCTTGGTGATGTAGTCATCCGCGCCGAGATCAAGACCGGCAACCCGATCTGATTCTGAGGCCTTGGCCGTCAACATTATTACGGGAGTTCTACGCGTCGCTGGTTCTCGACGCAGCCGGCGACATAGTTCAATACCACTCATGCCGGGAAGCATTAAGTCGAGAATAATCAATCGCGGAGGTTCTCGTTCATTTAAGGCGGCTGAGAGACCGGCCTCACCTGTCGCAGCAATCATCGCGACGAGGCCCTCTCGCTCAAAATTGTATTTGAGGCTCTCCGCAATATCCGCGTCGTCTTCTATGATCAGTATGGGGCGAGTCATGCTAATTAGTGTGTTTAATAAACGCCGCCTCCGCCATATAGACAGTCAGCTCACAGATGTCCGTTACATAGTCACCAATTCTTTCCAGGTGCTTCGCAACAAACAACAATCGGGCATCGCGAGTGGCCGTGGCGGGCTCAGTAACCATCAGTTCAATCAACCTGTGAAAGATGTGGTTGTAGAGATCGTTTATTGCGCTATCGCTCTTGATGATTTCGCGAGCGCTTTGCGCATCACTTGAGGTAAAAGCGTCAAGCGCTGCGCGTAACATAATCAACGCGTGATCTGCCATCTTCCCCAGGTCGAATGCCAGTTTAAGTTCCGGTTCGTTATTGAGATCAATGGCGGCGCGCGCAATGTTGCAGGCATGGTCGGCAATGCGCTCGAGCACCGGCGCCATCTTTGCCACTGAGATAACGAATCTCAGGTCACGAGCAGCCGGTTGCCGTAGTGCGATGATATCGATGCACTGCCGATCAATCTCGACTTCGAGGTGGTCCACGCGATCGTCGTGCTCCAAGACTTCACGAGCCACCTCGCTATCACGCTCGCTCAGCGCGTACATGGCTCTTTCGAGCGCCAACTCTGCCTCGCCACCGAGTAGCAATACGCGGTCCCGAAGAGAACTAAGTTCATCGTCCAAATGACGGTGTAAATCCATAAAGTCTAGTTACCAAGTGAAAGTTCGGCGTTCTCAGCCAAATCTGCCAGTGATGTAATCCTCAGTCAATTTTTCGTTCGGAGCAGTAAACATCTTCTCAGTCGCATTAACTTCGATTAGTTTACCTAATAAAAAGAACGCTGTGGTATCGGACACGCGCGCTGCCTGCTGCATGTTGTGCGTGACGATCACGATGGTGTACTGCTTTTTGAGATCAAAAATTAACTCTTCAATCTTTGAAGTGGCTATCGGATCGAGTGCCGACGCCGGTTCGTCCATCAGAAGGATCTCCGGACGAATGGCGAGCGCTCGAGCAATGCAAAGCCTTTGTTGTTGTCCACCCGACAAGCTTAGTGCTGATGTTTTAAGGCGATCCTTGACCTCGTTCCAGAGCGCCGCATCCTGTAGCGCTTGTTCAACTCGTCCAGCTAACTCACTCTTGCTACTCGTTATTCGATTGATGCGTAAGCCGTAGGCGACATTCTCAAAGATCGATTTTGGAAAAGGATTCGATTTCTGAAAAACCATTCCCACCTTACGCCGCAGCGCTACAACATCAGTCCCTGGCGCATAAATGTCATGACCATCAATCATCACCTTACCTGAAAGACGTGTTGCGGGTATCACGTCATTCATGCGATTTAAAGTTCGCAGAAATGTCGACTTACCGCAGCCCGACGGGCCAATGAAAGCCATCACGACTCGTTCGGGAATATCTACCGAAATAGCATGAAGCGCCTGAGTTCGACCATAGAAGAAGTCGAGATCTCGCACCGATACTTTTGGTTGAGTTGATGGAGTCTCAGAAGGTACGCGCGTATCCCGCCGCTCGGGAACCTCAACTCTTGGGGCCATCGTTTGCACCGGCATACTCTTTAGTTGCATTAAAACTTTCTTCGAGTGAGCACTCTCACAATGATGTTTATTCCAAGTATCAACGTCATGAGGACCAGCGTTGCGGCCCAGGCCAGTGCGTGCCATTCGTCATAAGGCGAAAGCGCATAGTTGTATATTTGAACTGTCAGAGACGCAATCGGCTCATTCAATGACGTTGGGAAGAAACGGCTACCAAAAGCTGTGAATAGGAGAGGAGCTGTTTCTCCTGAGACCCGCGCTATTGCGAGCATCGCTCCAGTTGCTATTCCAGACGCCGCAGCGGGTAAGATCACTCCGAGGGTTACTCTCCATTGCGGCGCGCCGAGCGCTAACGCACCTTCGCGCAGACTATGCGGGACCAACTTCAACATCTCTTCGGTGGTGCGGGCGACAATCGGCACCATGATCAGAGCCAGCGCGACTCCACCTGCAAATGCCGAAAAGTGTTTCATCGGCAAAACCAAAATCGCGTAGACAAAAACTCCGGTAACAATCGAAGGTATCCCTGTCAAAGTGTCCACGATAAAACGAACAATTGAAGCCAACCGACCTTTACCCACTTCGGACAGGTAAACACCGACGCAAATGCCAATCGGCAGACCAAAGGCGGAGGAAATTCCAAGCAACACTAGTGAACCGAGAATGGCATTCCCAATTCCTCCGCCTTCGCCGACGGGGCGAGGACTATCGATCAAAAATTGAAGGTTAAGAGACCCAATACCCTGGACCGCTATGTACGCAAGAATAATGAATAGCGCACCTACGGCTAGTAAGGTGCACAACGCAGTGAGGCTGGTCATCAGCGCACTACTGATGCGTCGACTTCGATCAGCTCGTCCGGCATAGGTGATCATGCTGCTCTGCTCAAACCGCCTGTCTTACGAGTGACATTCCAAACCAAAATGCGAGCCAATCCGTTCACGACAAAGGTAACCAGAAAGAGGATCAGGCCGAGTTCAACCAGGGCACTGAGATAGAGATCGTCAGTGGCCTCCGTGAACTCGTTAGCTATCGCCGATGCAATTGTGTACGACGGAGCAAAAAGCGAGAGGCTGATCTCAGGGCGATTGCCGATAACCATTGTGACTGCCATCGTCTCGCCTAAAGCTCTGCCCAGGCCGAGTATCACGGCCCCGGCGATCCCCGGAGCACCGTTGACTAGTACAACTCGAATCATTTCCCATTTAGTAGCGCCAAGTGCGAGTGCAGCCTCGCGTTGCGATCCAGGAACTGCTGAAAGCACATCACGCACTACCGCTGAGATGATCGGCGTAACCATGATTGCAAGAATGATCCCACCAGTAAGCAGTCCAATCCCCGTAATTTGACCCTGGAAAAAAGGAGTCCATCCAAGCAATGCCGCCAGCTTGGGCTCGATGTGAACGCGAAGAAATGGTGCGAGCACGAATATTCCCCAAACGCCGTATACGACGGATGGGATCGCCGCCAACAACTCAACTACAAAGCCGACTGGTTTTGCGAGGTAGTGGGGCGCCTGTTCGACGAGAAAAATTGCAATACCCAGTGAAAAAGGAACGCTAATCAACAAGGCAATCAGAGACGACATTAACGTACCGTAAATGAATGGCAGCGCGCCAAAGTTACCTCGCACAGGATTCCACTCGCGGCCAGTTAAAAATCCCCAGCCAAAGTGACGAATTGACTGCATGGAGTCTGCGCCGAGCGTAAGGACCATGCCGATCACAATAGCCACTACAAAGAAAGTGATAGCCGTCATCAAAACTCGAAAGACCGCGTCTCCCGGATTGCCTGTTGGAGAAAGAATCCGGCGCCAATCACGGACGTCAATTCTTAGCTTGTTAGTTGCTACGCTCATTTCTTCTTGATCTTAGAGTAAATCTATCGTAAGGGTTTGCCTCCTGAAGTAATTGAATTGATCTTTACTTCCGCTCGCTTAACGATGTCGGCAGGTAGAGGGGCGTACAGCAATTCTTTAGCGTAGTTCTCGCCGTCATGAATTCCCCACCACACGTAGTCGACCAGTGCCTTACCTTTTGCTGCGTCCTTTTGCTCCTTGTAGATCAGGAGGTAGGTATAACTTGAGATTGGATAGGCTTGCGCTCCTTGAGCGTTTGTGATCGAGACGCGCAAATCGTCCGGCGTGGTTGCTGCCGACGCCGCAGCAGCGGCAGTGACTGCGTCGATTGAAGGCTCGATGAAATTACCACTCGCATTCTTTACTTTGGCCACGGGCAATTTGTTCTGGACGGCATATGCGAGTTCGACGTAACCGATGGTGTTGGGTGTGTTCTTGACCTGCCCCGTAACACCTTCGTTCCCTTTCCCACCGATTCCCATGGGCCAGCTTGGCGATGTTCCGGTTCCAACCTTATCTTTCCATTCTGCGCTTACTTTTGAGAGATAGTCAGTAAAGACTGCTGAGGTACCACTACCGTCTGAACGATGGACCACTGTTATCTCGGAGGTCGGCAGGTTGATTCCTTTGTTGTCTGCCGCGATTCTTGGATCATTCCACTTGGTAATCTTGCCGAGAAAAATGTCGGCGATGACATCCGGCGAGAAGTTCAAAGGTTGGCCGAGCGCGGGCAGGTTGTATGTAATTACAACTGCTCCAAGAACAGTGGGAATGTGGACTATCTCGCCCGGAGCCCCCTTCAGATCCTCATCCTTCATCGGACTGTCTGACGCGCCAAAATCAACAGTTTGGGCTTGTATTTGCTTGATCCCGCCGCCTGAACCTATGGACTGATAATCGATCCTGATGCTCGGATGGAGCTTTCCATATTCACTCAACCACTTTTGATAAAGAGGATTTGGGAAGGTTGCACCGGCACCCGTTAAGCTTACTGCGCCTGTATTAGACCCTGTACCACCCGGGTTACAAGCTGCAAAACCAAATGCAAAACTTACTAGGGTAATTAAAGATAGTAATTGAAGACTTCTCTTCGGAAGCGGCATTTGAGCATCTCCTGGACCGATGGCTTATGAATTGGATTTACACGGCAGGTTTAATCTAGGAACCGAGTGTTACATCGAACTGAACTCCACCTGAATTCTTGGTTAACTATGGAGCGAAATCACCAGCCTGTACCCGACGTTCACCATGGTTTCAATCTGCATTCCAAAACCGCCTAACTTTGTTCGCAGCCGATAAATATAGACGTGTAAGCTCTCTGAATTCAGAGGCTTACCACTGCCCCATACTGAGGACCACAGCTCTTCTGCCGGCACGATTCGGTCGGGAGTTCTCGCCAGGCGCGAGAAGATCAAGAACTCGGTGCGCGGGAGCTTAACTGGCGTGCCGCCACACGAAACGTAATAGTTCTTATGCTCCACGCGAAGGAAACCATCGTCATAAACGTCTTCGGTCACGCGACTCAGGTTGCTTAGATCAGCTCTTTGCATCTCTTGTAGCGACATATACACCTGCTTTTTAGAACGAGAAATAGGAAGGCGAGGTCCACGTGTCGAACGCGCGGGCCTCGCCGCTGGTAAGTTAGAAGTTGAAACGGAGAGCAAACTGGATCTGTCGATTCGTTCCGAGTCCCACGGTTCGCTCGACCGTCTGTCGTAACAGACCAAACGTTCCGCCAGCCTGTGATTGAGAAAAGCCGTTACCCGGCTGAAGACCGGCAGAAAGGACTCCTGAAGCAGTTATTGTCGGGAGAGAGTTGTTAAGTGTTGTAGCTGGTACCGCAAAGTTCGCAAAGTTGAAGATATTGAAAAGCTCAGTGCGAAACTCGATGTTAGCGGTTTCAGTCAACTTGAATCGCTTGTTGAGAACCAGGTCGAACTGTTTGAAGTTTGGACCACGCAGCGCATTCCTCGGTAAGTCACCAAATGCTCCCGGAACCGGTATTGAGAATGCGGCCGGATTGATGATGTTCCGATCATTGTTTAGATAAGGGTCAACGCCGGGAATAAGATTTGGACGCCTGACGTTTCTCGAAGCGCCCCCACCCGGGGTGTTAACTACACCGATGAATCCAACCGGCAACGGGTTCGCAGCGTTTACCGTGCCTGGAAGCTGAGCTACAAAACCATTTGGCACTGTAGTCGCGACCCCATTTATGGTTACCGGACAAGTTGCCTGCGTACATTGAATCACTACGTCCGGGCGAGTGATACCAATCTCGAGAGGCAAACCGCTGCGAGCGTTGACAATTCCACCAATCTCCCAATCGCCCAGGAAAGCATTCCCGATTGAGCCCAGATCATGGTTTGTGCCTGGTCCAATTGGTAATCGGTAGAGCGCGCTGACGTTGAAGGTGTGACGAACGTCGAAATTGTTGTAACCAAAATCTGCATTGAAATCATCAGGCACGGCAGCTGTACGTGCCTCGTTTGAACCCGCCGTGTTTCCAAAACTTCGAGAGAATGTGTACTGCGAATTCAAGGTGAGTCCGGAAGTGATTCTCCTTGCCAGTGTCATTTGCAAAGCGTTGTAGCTGTCCTCGCCGCCACTTGTTTTGTAATCAACTTCTGCAAAAGGATTCTGAACGTTGTTGCCCGAGATTATTGAGAACTCACGCACAGTTCTAACTGCGGTGATTCGACCGCTGTCCGGATCTGCCAGGTTCACAACTCCAACGCCTCCGGGAAGCGCAGCCACGTTGCTCGCAACAGTTGTTTGACCGGGCAATATCTTGTTAGCAACGCTTCGCAAGAACAAATTCCGTCCCTTGCTTCCAACATAGGCAGCGGTCAGCACCGTTCCGGCGAATAATTCCTGCTGAACCGAGAAGGTGTATTGATAGACGCTCTCGGGGATCTTGTAGTCAGGCGCGTAGGCACGTGGCTGATACGAGCGAATGTTGACGTTCGCGGGATTATTGAAAAAAGCAACTGCGGCATTTTGGTCCAGCGGAAATGCCAGCGCTGGTCCACCTGCGAAAATCGGATTGCTGGAAAATGTCGAGCTTACACGGTCGCTCTCGATTGGCTGGATCTGGTCCTCAGTTTGGCCGGGTCCATAGAAAATTCCAAAGCCACCGCGTAACACCGTGCGCCCGCCACCGAAGAAGCCAGTTCCCTTCTCATTTGGCGACCACGTCATAGAAATACGAGGTCCAACGTTGCCCTTTGAAGACTGGTAGGCTTTTTCCGTCGGGTTGCGCAAGGTGCCGTTGGTTATATCGAACAGCACCTGCAAGTGCCTGTCTTCCCTTAATGGTGAGTAGTACTCGTAACGCAACCCGAAGTTGAGTGTTATGTTGCTTTTGATCTTCCACTCGTCTTCTGCGTAGCCGATGTAGTACTCCTGCTTCGCGTATCGTTGTCCAGTAGCTCCATTGTTAAAAGGACTCGGAGCACTCACGTCACCAAGAAACTGAATTGACTGCGGCGTGTTGATGAGAAAGCTGTTGAGATTCGAATAAGTGTAAGTAGTTCCCCCGAGGCGATCCGTATACAACCGAACTAACCGCACCTCTCCGCCGAACTTAAAGTTATGATCGCCCTTGGTCCAATTCAGATTATCGACGAAAGAGAGTGTGTATGGTGTGTACGGTTGGCCGCGTCCATTGGTCGCGCTGTTCGCTCGGACCAATCCTCCCGGCGATGCGGTACCAGCCGAGCTTCCCTGGCCGGGCAAAGCGAAGTTCGCTGTGTTACCAGAGACGTTGATTACGAGTGAGGAGAGATCAAAACCTGCCACCGTTGGAGCGATGCCGTTTATTCTCGTGTACGCGCCGTTATAACCAAACTTGACCTCATTAAGTAAGCTCGGACTGAGCAATGATTGGACTGCAAGCACTCCATTCTGGGGAACTGCCTTGATCGCTACGCGACGTCCGGTAACGCCCTCAGGTTGATCGTTACTTCCCTGGTCCCTGAAGAATCTGAAATAGGCTGAATGTTTATTGTTTAGTTTATAGTCGAGCCGAAGCGCCGCCGAGTTTTCATTTACTGACGAGTTTGCCTGAAGTTGGGCCACGTCGAACAGATTTGTACCAGAGCCCGTTGAAATTATTTGTGCGTCCGGCGAGCGAAATGCCGGGAGCAGCGAAACACTGGTTGGGTTACAAGCGATTGTCCCGCTGCCGAAGGGGGCGGCACAAAGCCGGTTGACTGACCCCGGAACAGCCTCGATCGAGTTAATTCCCGCGCGCAGACGGTAGCCTTCATAACTAAAGAAGAAGAACAATTTGTTTTGCACGATTGGACCACCAAGCGAGCCGCCGAACTGGTTGAGCCGCAATGGTGATTTCTGACCGATGATATTGTCGAAGAAATTCGCCGCATCCAGCGCGTCATTTCGAAAGTATTCAAACACCGAGCCGTGGAACGCGTTGCTGCCCGATTTTGTAACGACACTGACCTGGCCTCCCGTTCCAGTCCCAAACTCTGCCGGGAAGTTATTTGAATCGACCCGGAACTCCTGCACGTTTTCAAGGCTCGATTGGAGTCGAAACGGAGTAGGCACTTCGCCATTCAAATTCCCCGGCGAAGCATCAATGACGGCAGAACCTTCGATGCCGTCGTAGCGAATTACATTTTGCTGAACCGCGCGTCCACTGAAGCGGATATCGCCGAAAGTGCCCGAACCACTGTTTACCGAACCGGGCGCTTGCAGATAGAGTTGCGAGAGTTGCCGGCCATTCAGTGGCAACGCCTCAACCTCTCGAGGATTAACGTTAACGCCCATCGACGCCGAGTTGGTATCGATAGCGAGGTCGGGTGTAGCCACGACGTCAACCTTCTCTTCGACGCCTGTTGCCTGCAGAGTTAGACCAAGATTCAACTCCTGGCCCACGAGCAGCTGCACACTCGTCAGTCGCACTGTCAGGTTCTGCGCGGAAGCGGTGACTGTGTAGGATGATGGTCTAAGTGCTGAAACAATGTAGTAACCGGAGTCACTTGTGGTGACGGTTCTTTCTTCGCCCGTACGCTCGTTTTTGACTACGACCGTAGCACCCGGGAGAAGTCCGCCATGAGCGTCAGTGACTGTTCCACTTATCCGGCCCTGGTCTGTTTGCGCAAATGTCGGCGGTTGCAAGAGCCAACACGCTGCGATCGCAAGAACAAATAGTATTAGACGGCGGCCTTGGGGGGCATTGTGATACATGGAAATCTCTCCTGTGCGTGAATTGTTTTTGTGTTTCAAGTGCTCGCTCGTTCAACTGACTCAGCGAACTCTCAAATGAAACTCATCTGAACGACTTTGTTTTCAGTGCGAACGGTATCGAGCCGCGGTTAAAGGGCTGTGAATAGCGCCTTAAATGTTTGTTAAGGAGCGGCGAAGCAGAGAGGTTGATTTGGTGGTTAATGAGGGCGAGTGATTAATTAACATCGAATTAACATCAACGTAACACCAGGCAACTAGGATGGGCACTCTTCAAAAAAGCCTCGGTAATATCTTTTGGGAATCCATCAGTCTTATGGCTATCTCGAACGAACTCAGCAGCGACATTGCTGCCGCAATCCTGGCGAATCAAAACTCTCCCCAGGAACTACGTCGATTAAAAGACGTGGTTCTCGAAGTCCATTCCACGTTACAGCAAATGTCAGCCGAAGCGCGGGCACGAAGACATGACGAGCGAATAGTGCAACCTGCCGCCAGACTCTCCAGCGGGTCAACCACGAAGAATTAGACAACGTTTGCTTTGGTATTACTGGAAGAAAAAACGACAGTTAACCCACAACTGCAAGCAGTTTGTCAGGAATTAGATGACAACTCGACGCGAGTATTGCGGTTGTTCGAGGGAATTCATGCGCACCAACTGACGCTGCGGCCTGATCCTGACTCATGGTCCATAGCAGAATGCCTGGTCCATCTAAATCTCTTCTCCCAGGCCTTCGTGCCGATCATTCAAGATGCTTGCAAAGTAGGTGCGCCTCAATCAAGTTCACCGTTCAAGATGGACTTACTGGGCCGCGTTATTAAGTTTTCGCTAGAGCCACCGCCAAAATTGAAATCAGTAACTGCACAACGCTTTGAACCACTGCTGACGGAGCCGCTGGAAGAAATTCTCCCGACATTTCTTGAACTGCAGAATCAATTGATTAGCACCGTCTACAACGCTGAAGGGCTGGATCTGAATACGATCAAAGTCAGATCGCCTGTCTCGACTCGTATAAGTTACAACCTTTACTCGTGCTTCGAGATTATTAGCGCACATCAACGCCGCCACTTGTGGCAAGCCGAGCAAGTTCGCGAGCAACTGATATAGCAGCTCGTTAACCGGCAATACCACCGACTTCAAAGACTGGCCGAAAACTCATCCCTCTCATTCTCCCCAAGGCTTTAGCTTGGGGTCACGTAAAATCATTTCAGACCAATCAACCATTTTAACGGTTTACCTCGGCCTTAAAACCTTGGGCAATTTGACGAGAAACCGTTTAAAAACGGTTGCTGAATACGGTAGGAACGTTCTGACCCCAAGGCTTTAGCTTGGGGGTCACGCAAAATCATTTCAGACCAATCAACCGTTTTAACGGTTTACCTGGGAATTTAAACCTTGAGCAATTTGACGAGAAAACCGTTAAAACGGTTCCTGAATACGGTAGGAACGCTCGGACCCCAAGCTGAAGCTTGGGGAGAATGAGAGGATGGTTATCACAGAGTCTCAGCCGCGTGCTGTCGAGAAGATTTTGAATGCGGGCTGGTAAGGCAATACCACCGACTTCAAAGACTGGCCGCAAACTCCGCCCTCTCATTCTCCCCAAGGCTTTAGCTTGGGATCATGCAAAATCATTTCAGACCAATCAACCGTTTTAACGGTTTACCTCGGCGTTAAAACCTTGAGCAATTTGACGAGAAACCGTTAAAACGGTTGCTGAATACGGTCGGAACGCTCTGACCCCAAGCTGAAGCTTGGGGAGAATGAGAGGATGGTTATCACAGAGTCTCAGCCGCGTGCTGTCGAGAAGATTTTGAATGCGGGCTGGTATCAACGGATCTACAGCGCGGCGAATTTGTTGGTCTCAAAGCTACCGCACGAGGGCTCGCTGGGTGTCGATGTTGAGACCACCAACTGTGATTGCGTCCCAAACCAGCCAGTAACGCTTAGTCTCATGAAAGCCGGCGGCCCGACTCTCAAATGGAAGGCGTACATATCGAATTGCAAAGTTCGCATCAGAGCGTGAAGAGACCGGCGTGAAGAAATACTCTGAGCGAGACGGCAGACCAATCTCCGAACGCATTGCGTTTATATGGTCCTCACACTTTCCTATCTCACCCGGGTTTCTCGCGTCCTCAGAATCGGAAACAATGTGGTCCAACTCATGCAAGACGCCCCAACCGACATCAAACGCGGCCAGAGCTTCAGCATCGCCAGTAAGCTGGCGAAAATCATTGAAATCAACCAACACCACATAAGCTGGTAACAACTGTCTATTGGTTCCCTTAACTCTCGCTGGAACTACCCTGCAAAACGCAACATCCGCGCGGCCACTCGCATCTTCCAGGACAATTATGGCCGGACCCGTTATCGCGCACTCCAGTAACTCGCGCGCATGTTCTGATCCATTAACCACCAGACCATTAAGTTTAAGAGACCCATTCTCAGCAAACGTCATTTTAGAGAAGCCACTGATCGTTCTTAGTTTGTCGATGAGTTCCGTCTTGTGTCCTGCGGAAACTGTGTCTTTGATTAAAACCTGACTGTATTTAGTTTGGGCTTGAGAGTTGATCAGCAGGCAGGACAAACTGACGAGCACCACACTCGCAAAATGAAAATTAAGAGGACGAAGAGTCCTTGAACTGGGCTGCATTTCAAATTCCTCCCAGATACTGGACCGGCGTAGTCGTTGTGGCGTCGGTTCGAGACTAACAAGCGCTAACAGGGGTTGCGCGAACTGACGCCATGTTACCAAAGTGTTAACAGACCGGACATCAAAAAGTTTTATTTTGCGTCACAACTAAACATCACCTGAACTTCATCTGAACTAAACTGTTGGGGCGTCCCTCAGTGGGCGTCCCTCTGGTGGGACCGGGCGTTTGAGAGGTAATTAGAATGCGACCTGATCAGAGGAACAAAGGTTAGATTCGACGATCCAACAGGGGCGCCCACGGAGGGACGCCCCTACGAAAAAATTTAATTTGAACGTTAATTGCCGTTAACGCGGGTGGCACATTGGCGCGGTAAGAAGTTCTCTAAGGAAAGGAGGTAAGTGATTTGAAAAAGTCAGAAGTCAGAAGAAGAAAGTTTTCAGTTCTTTGCGCCTGGTGTGGTTCTAAGATTCGCGAGACAAAACAACCGCACGACAACGCAGAGTGCCTCACATGTTTTTATCAGAGCTTGAGCAAACACCTCGCAAGTCAAAAACGAACGCAATCCGGCGAGTTTGTCAGCGAACGGTGAGATCAGTCTTCGAGATCACCAGGCGTTATTAACCATTCCAGTCTTCCCTCTACTCTTCCAATTGCACCCCAGGACTCGGCCTCCAAACTAATCTTCGCCAGCGCCGCCGTCGGCATTCGCTGCTCCGATCCCGTCAAAAACTCAACCAGGTATTCCATACCCGGATTATGACCAACCACAATGAGTTCTGTCACAGTGGCTGTCACATCCGCGAGAACTCGTAGGAGTCGCGAAAGATCTGCTTCGTAAATACGCTCGTCGTAGGAGACGTTTGCCTTCAAATTACCTGTCTTGATTACAATTTCAGTAGTTTCGCGAGTTCTCAATGCGGGCGAACTAACTATTACGGGACTCGAAAGTCGCTCTCCTGCAAGAGTTTTGCCGACCCCCTCCGCAGCCTCGCGACCCCGTTTTTTCAACGGACGATCGAAGTCTGGAAGAGAATTGTCCTTCCAACTTGATTTGGCGTGTCTTAAGAGGTACAAACTTCTCATATTCCCCTGATTGGTCCAATGACCGTTTACATTCCTGTAACACCGATAACCTAGGCTCTCCGCCGATGATCTCCTACGGCAAACACCGATTTCCTGGCAAACTTTTTGTCGTCGAAGGTACCGACGGCAGCGGTAAGTCTACTCAACTCGCCCTTCTTTACCAGTGGTTGAAGGCAGAAGGCTATCCGGTTTTCTTTTCCGAATGGAATTCGTCCCCACTCGTGAAGGATACAACAAGACGCGCCAAGAAACGCCACCTGTTCACCCCGGCAACTTTTTCTTTGCTCCACGCTACAGATTTCGCTGATCGCACTGAACGCGACATCATTCCGCCGCTGAAAGCCGGCGCCATTGTGCTTGCCGACCGTTATATCTACACAGCTTTTGCTCGCGATGTCGCGCGTGGCTGTAACCGGGATTGGGTTCGAGAGGTCTACTCTTTTGCGGTGAAACCAACTGTTGCATTCTTTTTTCGTGCTCCTTTAGACATCGCAATCGACCGGATCATCTCGGGACGGCCCAATTTGAAGTACTACGAGGCTGGTATGGATCTTGGTTGGGCTGACGATGCTGAAGAAAGTTTTACGATCTTCCAGGGGAAGATTCTTGAAGAGTACGACCGGATGGTCTCCGAGTATGGTCTAACTGTTATCGACGCGAGTCGCTCCATCGAACGCCAACAACGAGAGATGCGAATGCTGATTACACAACACCTTAAGAAAAGGCGGTCCAGGTCAAATTAATACGCGACACTTTTACGGCACACCTTTACCGGGCGTCGAACACGAAGACTACAGCGGGAAGCTAATTGTCATTGAAGGCACCGATGGCGTAGGTCGTTCGACGCACATCGCGCTGCTCCGGACCTGGCTCGAATCCCGGGGCCATGCCGTGCTGGATACAGGAATGACCCGGTCGGTCCTCGCTGGACGAGGTATTAAGGAAGCCAAGAGCGGACATACCCTCGGTCGCATCACAATGCAACTCTTTTATGCGACTGACTTTATTGACAGACTTGAAAATGAGATGTTGCCGGCGTTGAGATCGGGATTCGTTGTATTGACCGATCGCTATATCTATTCAGCGATGGCTCGAGCTGAAGTTCGTGGAGTCGACTCCGCATGGATACGTTCGATCTATGGAATGGCTCTCGTACCTGATGCCGTCTTCTACCTTCGAATTCAATCCCCACAGGAATTAGTTGAGCGAGTGTTGAGTTCGGGTCGAGGGTTTGATTACTGGGAATCGGGTATGGACCTGTATCTTGGTGAAGACTTGTACGATAGTTTCGTGGAGTATCAAAAGCGTTTGTTGACTGTGTTTGACCGCATGACTAACGAGTATCAGTTTCACGTTGTTAATGCTTCACGATCGGTGCGCACAGTCGCATCGGATTTAAGACGAGCGGTCGCTAAACTCATCGATGAACCTAAAACGTCGCGCGAGACTGTCACGCCCCTCAAACCGAACGCCGATACATCTTCCACCCAGACGGCCGGCTCGGTGTCCCCTTTTCCTGGTCCGACCGAGAGCAAAAAGGTCATCATGTGAAAATCGCTGCCATTGATATCGGCTCAAATTCAATAAAACTCATCGTCGTAGATGCAGCAGCAAGCAACTCATTCGCAGTTCTGTCCAGGGAACGCGAAGTTGTCCGTCTCGGTCACGACACTCTTGTTAAAGGGTATATTAGCCGAACAGCAATTGAACGCTCGACTGAATGTATCAAGAGGTTCCGTTCGATTGCTGAAGCTCGCGGCGCCGAAAGAATTGTCACCATTGCCACGGCCTCAGTTCGAGAAGCGAACAATTCTGCAAACTTCATAAAAGCCATAGCTCAACGAACTGGACTCCAGGTCGAAGTACTCTCAGGAATCGAGGAAGCACGGCTGATAGGCCTCGCCGCATCATCGGGATGTGCAAAGCCTGGGACCAGCTCAATCAATATTGATATTGGTGGTGGTTCAACTGAGCTTTCGGTATTCAAAGATAGTGCACCGGCGGCATTATTGTCCGTAAAGATCGGAGCGGTAGGATTGACTGAACGCCACCTCCGCGACGATCCGCCAACAGCGAATCAACTCTCGGAGCTGCGTGCCGAAATTCGCGCTGCGATGCAACGGCCAGCGCGCGAGTTACGCGAGCAGCAATGGAAAGACGCAACCGGCACCTCGGGCACCATCCTCGCGATCGCGAACTCTCTTGATGCAGCTTCAGAAAAGACAGAAGCTGCGCAACCATCCGAAAAGAAGGTTGAGTTCGCTCAGCTTATCGAACTCAACACAGCCCTGGCGAAAATCAGTCTTTCGCAAAGGCAGGATCATGCCGGTCTCAGTCCGCAAC
>DASROI010000395.1:0-15585 GCA_035646955.1 Pyrinomonadaceae bacterium | reverse complement strand
CTCAGACTAAGTTAGGAGACAGGGGGCAGGGGCCAGGGGTCAGTAGGTGACTGGTCCCTGGCCTTAGGTCTTTGACCTTGGGTCTTTGGCCTACTGAAACCAACTTAAGACCAAAGACCAAAGACCTGACAACTGACCAACGTACTTGTCTTCGACTACCAACCTAAGGTACAAATTTTCCACACCCCTCAGTGAAGTTAAACTCGAGTCCCGCTAAAGTCCCAGGACTCCAAGTTAGTATCGGTGCGAAAACATGATGGTTAAACTGCAACTGGTTGTTTTCTCGTTAATATTGCTCTGCGCTGGCCCTTCATTCGCTCAATCGGGCTGGATCGCTTCAAAGGTTGGTAACGCAGGTCTCGATCTTAATACCGTCTATTTTCTCGACAGTAAGCGAGGTTGGGTCGGTGGTGATAAGGGATTTTTGAGCCGAACTGATGATGGCGGCCAAACATGGTCACGACAGCAGGTAGGTACCTCAGCCGCAATTAATGACATTTACTTCCGAGATAAAGAAGCCGGTTTTCTCCTTGCCGGCAACACGATTTTTGTAACTCGTGATGACGGAAATCGCTGGGAACAGTCGCGGAGTTTTTTACCGAGTGAGTTTGAAGGTGCTGACGTTGAGCTTTACAGCGTTCGATTCTCGAGTAAGAAGAAAGGTTGGGTTGTTGGCTCCGTTAGCAAAAAGGACCGCGTCATCGATAGCATCCTCGTTTACACAGACGATGCCGGACAATCCTGGCGCAGACAGCGCGCTCCCAGTCGCCTCGAGTTGATTCATATTGATTTTGTCAGTGACAAACGAGGCTGGATTGTCGGTGACGGCGGGACAATACTAAATACTGTCGATGCCGGGCTTACCTGGACAAAGCAAACCGTGAATACAACTAATACCCTTTATCACGTGGATTTCAGGGATGAAAGAAATGGCTGGGTAGTCGGTGAGCGAGGAATATTGTTGAGAACCACTGATGGAGGACAAACGTGGACGGAATCAGCGACAAATGTTCAGGTCACGCTTTTGAGTGTTCAGTTCCTCAATGATGACGATGGTTGGGCAGTTGGCCGGAATGGAACAATCTTGCGAACGGAAGACCAGGGGCGCACTTGGTCAACACAACAATCCTCGACCCGGCAAAACCTTTACTCGCTCAACTTCAACAAGAAGGTCGGTTGGGTCGTTGGAGGAGATGGAACGCTCTTACGCTACGAGCGTTAATGTCAACGTGGCAACTTGCTCTAGCTGGATAACATCTTAACGGCTGAGGTTACTCGGATTGTCGCAACAATAGCGACGACCATAACACTCGGTTCCTCCTGTGATTTAGCCCGGTGTGTCGACCACACCGGGCGTTTTGTCTTTAAGAGGCCTTTTCGCCGTGAAATGAGAGTGGCGGTGAATGGCGGAGTTTTAGGGTTCCTGTCAGGCTCTCACCCTCGAAACGTGCCTGTATTTCAGCTGCGACAGCATGTCCGTCCATTTCGATCGATGTTTGAGCTTGAAACGAATTATCTTTCAGGTTGATTGCGCCAAGGTCGGCATTTCCCATATCAGAGGAAATTTTTCCACTCAGAATTCCATCAGTGCTATCAATACTTAAGGTGGCGGGTATGCTCTGTCCCAGGGGTGTGTCAACGTAAATTGACCACGAACCTGTTATGTCTGCGGAAGGAGTAGCACCAGTTTCTTTCAACTTTCCAGCCGTCGTGTAAATTTCAATATCAGCACAATAGGGCCTTATCTGATCCAGAACAGATGCGCCATCTCCTACGATCACTATTGCTGCTTGATCGGGCTTTACATACGCCTGCGCGACACGTTGGATTTGCTCAATTGTTACTGCTTGTACATTGTCCCGATAAGTCTCAAGGTAATCTTTCGGCAAGTTGAGCATCTTTATCTGAACGAGTTGATCAATTAAACCCTCCTGCGTCTCAAGACGGACAGGAAAGACCCCGGTTAAATAGGACTTAGCGTCAGCTATTTCTTTCTCAGAAACCCTATCATTACGGATACGCTCCAACTCGTAAAAGAACTCTTTCAAAGAGTCGCCCGTTACTCCTGAGCGCACTTCCGCGGTCGCTCTGAAAGTGCCGGCGGAACGTCTTGCGTCAAGATTCGAGTAAGCGCCGTAGGTATATCCCTTTTCTTCTCTTAGATTCATAAACAGCCGGGACGACGCGGTGGCACCCAGTACTGTGTGCATCAACAGCATTGGAAAGTAGTCAGGACTGGTGCGAACTAGCCCACTATTCGCGATGACTATGTTCGATTGAGCTGAGCCGGGTCGATCGATCAGGTAGGCCTTACGACTGGTGCGCACTGGAGGGGAGGGAAAGTTCGGAGCTAATTTATCTCCGCGGCTCCATCCAGAAAATAGAGCTTGCAATCGATTGACAACGTTATCGAACTTTACGTCACCGACGACGAAGAAGACGGCGTTGTTAGGAACGAACTTGGCACGGTGGAATTTGACGAACTCGTCGCGTGTAGAACGATCGATTGATTCCGGTGTGGGCGCAACAACTGAGTAGGGATGATTGCCAAACATCACGCGCGCAACCATCTCGCTTGCGAGAAAGGACGGTTGAGCGCGCTGCTGCCTTAAACTTTCCTTGGTATTTTGTCTCGCAAGGTCAACTTCGTTTTCCGGAAAAGCGGGGTTCAGAATTACATCGGCCATGAGCTCGAGCACGTGATCGCTAAATTGCGCCAGAGCCGATCCCGCAACTATGGTGTAATCAGAATTTGCTCCTGCCGAAAGACTCGCGCCCATTCGCGCAACTGCGTCAGCAATCTCTCTACTGGTTTTTGATTCGGTTCCTTCCGGTAACAATCCCGCAAGTAAATCAGTAAGACCAGGAAGGCTTGGCGGATCGTAGGCACCACCCACCGCTAAAGCGAGCCGGTAGCTCACGAGAGGCAGACGTTTATCTTCGACAACTACCACAGTCAATCCATTTGACAGCACTGTCTCGTGAGGTGTCGGTATTGTTATGGGCCGCGGCGCTAGTGGCGGTGGCGGTTGGGTACGAAAGTTATCCTGTTGACTCATGTTCTATTAAAGCAATGGTCCGGAACCCGATTGTTGCGGCACATCTGCAGGATCCTTTGGCTGCTCTGAAGGGGTATTTGGTTTAATTTGGGCCACGTCCGTATGACGGGGCGATTCTGGTTCAGGCGCTGGAACTTGTGGAATCTGCGGCGGCGGTGCCGATGGTTGATGCGGTTCGCCCGGTGGTTGAGGAGAGGCGGCTTGTTCAACCTCGTCGTCTTCGCCAGCTGAGGGAATGATGTCCAATACGACCCGGTTTTCAATATCGATGTAGCGCGAAACAGCATCACTTATGTCCTGCGCTGTAATACTGAGATACTGGTCCACTTCGGTGTCGATCAGACCTGGTTTAGAATCATACAATGTAAACTCAGCTAGTCTTTGGGCTCGATACATTGTCGACTGACGTCCGCGCACCGTATCGTTTGACAGCGAGTTGCGGAGCTTTTCCATCTCCTCAGCTGAGGGTGGTTCCTTTGCCAGGCTTTTGATCTCGCCAAATATTTTCTCTTGAATGTTACTCACTTCTTCGCCTGGTTTTGGCAGTGCAAATATATAGAAAGCCGACGGTCCTCGTCGCTCATCGACGCCACCTTCGATCGATACAACTGATTCGTCGCCCTTAACGAATTTCTGATAAAGCCGCGAACTGTCTCCATCGAATAAGAGGCTGCCCGCCAGTGACAATGCATAGAAGTCTTTTGTTCGACGCGCGGGAATCTTCCAACCCAGAACGAATGCAGGCGCGGGTGCAAGTGGATCGTGATAAGTCTCGTTCTTTATAGCAACGTGATCGGATTCTGAAACGTCCACCGGCGGCGGTGTTTGTTGGGGTGGGATGTTGCCAAAGTATTTTTCGATAAGGTCGCGAGCCTGCGCGTTATCGAAATCTCCAACAACTGTCAGAACGGCATTATTAGGCGCGTAATAAATGCGGAAAAACTCTTGCACATCCTCAATAGTCGCCGCATCAAGATCTTCCATTGAACCAATGGTCGAATGAGCGTTAGCCTGATTCGAAAAAATCAACTCATTCATTCGCAGGAATGCGTTGACGTATGGCTGATTGTCGTAACGCAAACGTTTCTCTTCCTGAACCGCGTTACGTTGGTTGTCGAGATTTTCCTGGGTTACTTTCAGCGAACGCATTCGATCGCTTTCAAGCCAGAACGCCAACGGCAAGTAGTTCGCTGGAAGGGTTTCAAAGTAGTTTGTGCGTTCAGTTGAGGTGGTGCCGTTCATAGTACCACCGGCGTTGAAGATGTACTGGAAGTGTGCGGCCTTAGGAACGTTCTCCGAGCCTTGGAACATCATGTGCTCAAACAAATGGGCAAAGCCGGTGCGCCCTTCCTTCTCATTCCGGGAGCCGACGTCGTAATAGACCGCGATCGAGACGACAGGAATCACGTTGTCTTGACTTAAGACCACTCTCAAGCCGTTAGGGAGCGTAAATTGCTCGATGGGAGTTGGCGGTAGTTGAATTGTTGGAGCCACGAGTTATTTTCTTATTTAATTTGTGTCGAAACAAAGGCGTGCTTTACCCCTCGAGAGGAAAGTAAAGCACCGCTTTTGCGAATCCTAAGTTTTGGGCGAAACGACGTTCGCTAAACCGGTCTATCGGCGATCATGCCTCGTAGTTCTGCGCGCAAACGCTCGATTTCTCCAAGTTTCTGTCTGACGCGTTCGAACAGAGCCGACTGAACCCTGATACCTTCGTCAATTAAAAATCCAGCAGCCTCGGCACGACTCCGAAAAACTCCGGCCTGAACCAGCTGCTCGAGCTTGTCTTGCGCTTCGGGTGAGATCTTAACTGCCACAACGTAATCATCCTTTGCGGAGATGGCTTTCTCAATAGTACGACTGATGTCTCGTCCGATCGCGCTCAACGACTCTGGAATTCGAGATGCGATATCCCTGACTGACGAGGCAGTTCGATTCTGGGCATCAGAATTAGCTTCGGGGTCATCGTCACGAATCATAAGATCGTCGACACTCTCGGTCGTTCCGGGTTCTTCTTTGTGATACGGACTAGTCATTTCGTAAAGACTCCTTCTTATGGCTAACGAATTCTTTCGTTCGTCTTACGATTCACAGTGGGGGTAGGTTCATTCTACGGAGCGGCACAGGAAACGGCAAGCAAGGCGCTTTGGCCTTCGGCCTTCGCTTTTTTACTCTTTGTAATTCGTGTGGGTTTAGTCGAAGACCAAAGATCAAAGGCTCCAGACCACCCAAACTCGAAAGGTCGTAGCCTTGTCAGACACAACCTTGCCCCTCCAGTGTGCATCCGTTATATTGCAAACGCGACTAGTTGCTCGCCGACCCGGCCATATCTGAAGAACACCGAGGTTTAGCAGTGAAAAGAATCTCCGCTCAGTTAGCGCTCCTCCTATTAATTCTCTCTTTACTTGTACCCGCATTCGTATTCGCCCAAAGGAATCAGTCACAGTCCGGCTCGACGGCCAGCGGAACAAACGGCTCTGGTATTCCTGGCCGAAGGAGTACTCGAAACGCCGGTACTGCTGCAACGGCTGTTGTTGAGCACGATTTCGACGAGGCCCTCAAGGTTATCCAGGACCAATATGTCGACGGCAAAAAGCTCAATTACAACGACGTCTTCAAGTCGTCAATAATCGGGATGCTCCGGTCTCTTGACCCACATTCCAATTATTACGACCGGGAAGAATTTGACGAGCTCAAAACGGACCAGCGGTCCGAATACTTTGGTATTGGGGCCTCAATTCAAAATTACTTCCGCGACGACAAGGCTGACACCTTTATTACTGCGACCTTTGATGGTTCACCAGCTCATCGTGCCGGTCTCAAATACGGCGACCGCATCGTCGAAGTAAACGGCGAAAACATGTCTGGGAAGAGCTCAGCTGAGGTGCGCGACAAGATCCGTGGTCCAAAGGGTTCGACCGTGCGCCTGACACTCGAGCGCGCCGCTGATAAGAAGATGGAAAAGGTCGACATCGTTCGCGACGTCGTTCCCCAACCATCAATTCCTGATTCATACATGCTGAAGCCAGGAGTTGGCTACATCGATATGACCAGGGGTTTTAACTACACAACTACAGATGAACTGCTTGACGCTCTTGATCGGCTTCACGCTAAGGGAATGACGTCACTGGTGCTGGATCTCAGAAATAATCCAGGTGGTTTTCTGGATCAGGCAATCCACGTTGCCGAAGTTTTCCTCAAGAATGGCCAGTTGATCCTGACCCAGAAGGGGCGGAACGGTTATCGCGACAACAGCTATGAGTCGAGAAATAATTCTCCTGATGCTACACCGCTGGTAATTCTCATCAACGAGAACACAGCGTCCGCATCGGAAATCGTGGCTGGCGCAATGCAGGATCATGATCGGGCTTTAATCGTAGGGCAAACAAGTTTTGGCAAGGGATTGGTCCAAAGCATTATTCCCTTGGAGTACGGCGCTGGTCTAACGCTGACTTCAGCCAAATACTTCACGCCCTCGGGTCGTTTGATCCAACGTGATTACAGCAACGGTGGCTTTTACGACTATTACAAACACAGTGGGGCCAATGACAAAACTGCTGTGAAGCCGAACGGACCAGAAAAGAAAACCGACACTGGTCGGGCCGTTTATGGCGGGGGCGGCATTTCACCGGATGAGACGGTCGATGCTCGCACAGTGAATTTGGCGCAACGTAAACTGTTGAGTCCAACCTTTGCTTTTGTGCGGGAACTGGTTAGCGGTCGCGTCGCCGGGTTTGAATCGTTTCGACAACAAGGCGGCATCGACTTCCATCGTGAAATGCAACCTGACGAGTTCAAAATCAGTGACGCGCTTTACAAATCATTTCGTGCGTTTGCCTCAGCTGATCCGGCTTACAAAGTGACTGAAGCAATGATTGATCGCAACAGATCATTTGTAGAACTTGAACTGCGATTTAATCTCGTCACGTCCGCTTATGGTCGAGTTATGGGTGATCGGGTATTCATTACGACCCAGGATCCCCAGGTTGTAAAAGCCGTTGATGTATTACCCAAGGCGCGGGATCTGGCGATGTCCAGCACGTCATCAAGGGCTGAACAGTAGTTCTCAAAATTTGACTCCGCTCTAAACGCGGTGGCATTGAGTAGAACTGGACGATCATCTCGTCCAGTTCTTTTTCTTTGCCACCGCGTTTTGGTTGGTTTGAAGCTTTCAAGTCTGCCCCCAAGAAAAGGTTCCAGAGTCTGAAGTGTTTCAGGGATAAGACAAAGTGTTGCGTCTAAAACCATGAATGTGCTAGGGTGTAGGCGTGAAATCTGCGAACAAATCACTGGTTAATACAGAAGAGTTAGGACGCGCGGTCAAGCGTCGGCGGGAAAAGCTCGGGTTGAGCCTGCGAGATGTTGCTCAGGTGACTGGTGTTTCAGCTTCAACCCTTTCGCGAATCGAGAATGGAACTGGTAAACCAGATGCGGATAACATCGCAAGGCTGACGTCGTGGCTCGATGTGCCAATGGAACGAATACTAGCCGGGCGGAATCCTGAAACAACCGAAGCAAAGCCAATCGTCTATTATCCTCAGGAACCAATGCCTGAAATTGTCGAAGCGCACCTGCGAGCTGATAAGAACCTCACGCCGGAAACAGCCACAGCGCTTTCAGAACTTTTTCGGGTGGCCTACACTCAGTTTGCTCGCAACGAGGACTCCAAGAAAAAGCGATAGGCATTACCAATTCGCCTTAGAAATTCCACCGCTAACGACGTTACCATCAGATCTGAAAAGATCCTTTATACTTAAGGCGTGCTGCCACGCGATCTGCCTCCCGGAGAAAAATGGCGTAAAGTTGAACTTAAGGCGTTAGGTCTGCGAGATTTCGCGCAAGTCAGAGTTGACCTCCCACTCAATCCCTTTGAACTGGCGCGTTTCGCCAACCTGGTTGTCATCAAGTTCGAACAGCTCGAGAGTCTAAGTGAATCAGCTCGCGCTCATTTGCTTGGCCCAGCTGCGGAAGAGTGGTCGGGTGGCGCGTGCTCGCTGCCGGATGGAAGTAAACTTGTTATTCTCAATCCCACGCATGGTCCAAGCCGGACCAATGCAACTCTAATGGAAGAGATATGCCACGTTTTTCTTGGCCACCAGACGAACAAGCTATCAATTGTTAGCAAGGATGACCGCGGCCGGGTAATGTCCCGGGAATATCGGAAGAATGACGAGGAAGAGGCTTACGGCGTTGGAGCTGCTTGCCTGGTTCCTTATGCCTCGTTAAAGAATCTGCTAACACTTGGTAAGACTTCCAGGCAGATAGCAGTGCATTTTCGCGTGAGTCGCGAGTTGGTTGAATACAGGATGAAGGTTACGAGGTTGTGGGGAGAGTTTAAGGCGCAGGGCGGTTAGGTTACAAAGCCCAACTTCAAGTCGAAGACCAAACGGAACCGGACTGCCCGGCGTGAATGAAATCAAGATTTCAAAACTGAAACCAATTCAGACTAAGTACCAAAGACAGACCAAACACCAAAAAACCTCTATAATCCCCATTCGACCCCGACAGAGAACAGGTCGATAAACAGTAGGATGACAGAACAACTTAAAGAACTAAAAGCGCAGGGCCTGACGACGGTCGATAAACTGCGCATGTTACTCGACATCACGAACAAGATCAGTCGAACGCTCGATCTCCAGGAAGTTTTGAACCTCGTGATGGACACTCTCGATTCGCTCATTCCTTACGACGCAGCGGGCATTTTCGTTTTGCAATGCGTTGACAAGGAGCTTGTTCCAGAGGGTGAAGAACCCTGCACGTTTAAGTCCGAGGCCGTTCGTGGTTATGACATCGCCGAACTCTCCGAGCTACATTTGAAATTGGGAGAGGGGTTCATCGGCAGCGTTGCGGTCAGCGGCGAACCCATTATCTCTCATGACGTCCGCTCCGACCCGGTATATGTGAATGCACGCGACCGGACACGCTCAGAGATGGTTGCGCCAATCATTTCCAACGACGAGGTCATCGGCGTCTTCGACCTGGAAAGTGATGAGCTAAACGCTTACTCCGATGATGATCTGGATGTATTGATGTTGCTCGCTTCGCAGGTCGCAATAATCATCGAGAAGGTGATGTTGCACGAACAACTGATCGAGAAGAAACGTCTCGAGGGCCAACTCGAAGTCGCTCGTCAGGTCCAGTTGGAACTCTTGCCGGCGCGAGATCCAGATCTGCCAGGATATGACATCAGCGCCTATAACTATCCGACCGAAGAAGTTTCCGGTGATTACTACGACTGGGTACCAATCTATGAAGACCAAATAGGCATTGTTATTGCCGACGTCGCCGGGAAGGGTGTTCCAGCAGCACTACTGATGGCTTTCTTGCGCGCGAGTTTGAGATCCGCAAGCCACACTGGTTACGCGACCCACATTTCGATGGCGAAGGTTAATTATCTGTTGTGGGAATCAATCGAGCGTAACCAGTACGTGACAGCTTTCTACGGAATACTCGACGCCTCAAACAAAACTCTCTCTTATTCGAATGCCGGACACAATCCACCACTCCTCCTTACGGCCGATGGTAGGACGAAGTTTATCCATCGAGGAGAACAGCCGCTCGGAATGTTCCGTGATACCAGATATCACGAATACTATCTCTCATTTGACCCGGGAGACATGCTGGTCCTCTACACTGACGGAGCTACTGAAGCCTTAAGTCTGGCAGGCGAAGAGTTTGGCCGAGAACGGTTGGCCGCCGCTGTTAAGGCCTCGGCACACCTGACTGCGCGCGAGTTAGTATCATCGATGGAAAAGTCGGTTTTGGATTGGACGCAGGGCGTGGGCGCCACTGACGATATTACCTTCTTCGTAATTAAGGCGCTTAAATAGCAAAACGCGGGAACTACTATCGTCCCGCGTTGCTTTACGAATTGATTTGTGATTTTAATGAGCCGTCAGTGAACAGTGCGCGTGATCGCCACCAGGTGCGAGCGGAGCACGATAGTCCCCAAAGTGAAACTCAGCTTCGGCCTCCGATAATGCATACACATCGAAGCCATACGCATCGAGATAGTCTGCCAAATCATCGGGGGAAAGAAGATATACGGCAGGAGAAAAACCTGCTTCAACACGAATTTCCAGCAGGCGCTCGATTACTTCAAGTGGAGCAAAGCAGGTAACAGGATCTCTGTACGTTGCCATGTTAAGTAAGCGCCCTTTCTTTCAAAATCTGAGACTCGGTCCATTGGTCCGACCGCGTCGTTTTCCTTTATCGCCTGCTTTGATGTACGCAAGGACCATGGAGTTTGTTCGTTGCGTACATTTCTTTTGACGCCTGAACTATTGAAAAGTTCCTTTTTACATATGAGCACCGAACAGCCAAATAATCCCGCGACGCCACCACCACCAAACTTTCTAAATGTGTTGAAGGAAATGTTGCGCGCCTCCGATAAAGTCAGTGATCTAATATTTAGTCCCGGTCGACCACCGCAGATTGAGATCGCCGGAAAATTGGTTCCTGTCTCAGTTCCCGGTCTCGAGAAATTGACTGCCGCCCATACGGCCGGCATCGCCAAATTAATTATTGGAAATCATCAAGTTGCTGCTGAGAGTTTGGAGAAAACCGGTTCTGCCGATCTTTCTTTCAGCGCTCCGGGTGAAGCGCGGTTTCGCGTGAATATTTTTAAACAGCGGGGCACTCACGCGATTGTAATGCGCGTGATTCCGATGCGGCCTCCCCGCTTCAGCGATTTCAATCTTCCCGAGCAGCTAAAGGAAATTGGAAATATTAAGAACGGAATTGTGTTGGTGACCGGTCCAACCGGTAGCGGAAAGAGCTCAACGCTGGCAGCCGTTATCGATCTGATAAACGAGACGCATTATTATCATATCGTCACTATCGAAGACCCGATCGAGTTTCTGCACAACCATAAAAACTCAACCATTCATCAAAGGGAACTCCACTCAGATACTCCCAGTTTCTCGGTTGCCTTGCGAGCGGCACTCAGACAGGCTCCGAAAGTTATCCTTGTTGGAGAGATGCGCGACAGAGAAACAATCGAGGTAGCTTTGGAAGCTGCAGAAACAGGCCACCTTGTGCTTTCCACTTTGCATACGATCGACGCTTCAAAGACGATCGATCGCATCATCGGAGTGTTTCCAAAAAATGAGGAAAAGGCAATTCGCACGCGCATCGCTCAGTCATTTCGTTTCATCATTTCACAGAGGCTCATTCCCGTTGCGGACGGAAAGGGTCGAGTCGCCGCGATCGAGATTTTGAAGTCGACGATGAGAACAAGGGAATACGTTGAAAAAGGCGACGTAGAAGGAAAGTCTCTAATCGACGCAATGAGGCAAGGCGATCAAGATGGAATGCAGACCTTCGACGGTGTGATAGAGAAACTAATCCGCTCAGGCGTGGTTACGATCGAGGGCGCTTTGCCTTATGCAACGAACGCTAACAATCTTCTATTGGAGATCGCGGATCTGGAGGGCTCACCCCCGCCCAAACCTGTTGAAGTAAAGCCCCCGGCTCAGGACGACTCGATGTTGGATATGATAGAACGCTAGCAGAATCTTATTATGTTGTTGAGCGTCATGAGGCACATTGTCAGTCTGTTCCTGTTTTTCGGAATGCTGGCGCCGATTGCAGGTCACAGTATCCAGACCGCCAGTGACATCAGAATCGATGTACCACCAGATGGGCTTGTTAGGATTGAAAATCGTTTCGGAAGTGTCTCAACCGAGGTGTGGACCAATCCCTTCGTCTCTGTGTCAGCCAGTGTTGAGGGAAATGCTCAACTGCGTCGTTCACCCATACTCCTGGACAATCGAAATTCAGTGTTAACCATTTCAGTAGTCAGAACGCCGCTGGACCAGGCTGTCGCAGTTAATTTGATCGTCAAAATTCCGGAGACGTCGCGACTCGAGATCGGTACCACTTCGGGTCTTATCAGCCTGAGCGGTCTACCCGCGAAGGCGACCTTGAAATCTGAGTCCGGCGATATTCAGTCAAAATTGCCAGATGGAATTGGCGCAAAGATCAAAGCAAGAACACCCGGGGGAATGATAACTTCGGACATCCCCAATTCACCTGCTACCGACAATCACTTGTTCCAGGCAAATCTGGGGACCGCGGTTAGAAGCCTCGATATCCAGAGCCAAAGCGGTCACATATCATTCACTGCTACAGCCCAGGTTTCAACTAAAGCGCCAGAGCCCAAAGCGCCGGAGTTGATTGGCCCAGAAACCACAAATCGCCCAGCCGGCGTTCCGGATAAACAGCCGGAAACTGATGAGGTAAGCGAAGGTGACGTGATTCGCGTCGATTCGCAATTAGTGACGATCAATATGAGTGTCACTGATCGGAGTACAAACCGGGGATTTTCTGACTTGCGCCAGGCTGACTTTAAGTTGTTCGAGGACGGTCAAGAACAACAAATTGTCCAATTTGACTCGGCTGCTGCGCCTTTCGACATGATTCTCCTGATCGATCTTTCAGGGTCGACAAAAGACGTAGTCAAGCTCATTCGCTCAGCTGCGCAACGATTCATCAATGCTACACGACCTGCAGACCGGATCGCCGTGATCACTTTTGCCGGGGAGGCTGCCGTTGTGTCCGAGCTAACAGCCGACCGGGCCCTGCTCCGTCAGAGGGTCGAGACGATCGACACGTCTCGCGGTGATACCAAGCTTTATGATGCAGTCGATTTCACCATCAAGCGTGTCTTCAGCGATAACAGGAAGTCCAGGCGCACAGCAATTGTATTGATGAGCGATGGTCTGGATGGAACGATTCCTGGCGTCAGCGGACAACAAGGTTCGCAGCACTCTTATCCGGAAACACTTCGGAGTATTCAAGAGTTTGATGGCGTGCTTTACTCGTTGTGGCTTAATACGGAATATCAGGCTTTCAGTCCTCTCGATACTCAACCTGAAGCTTTCGATATGGGCCATGACCGAATGAAGGAGATGGCCGATACAGGTGGTGGCGTGTTCTATGAAGTAGACAAATTGGCGGACCTTGCAGGTGCTTATGAACAAGTCGTAGCAGACCTCGGCACGGTATATAGTTTGGCATATCGGCCTTCCAACAGTGTGAGGGACGGAAAGTGGCGAGCGATCAGAATTGCGGTAGCTCGTTCCAACGCTGTAGCGCGCGGCAAGCGTGGCTATTACGCGAACTAAAGATGAAAAGTAGAGTTTCAAAAAAGTTCCGGTGGCTTGTGATGTCGTCGGCTATGTTGTCACTGCTGTTCAGCGGCACGAATGCCCGGATGCAGGAACCCGCCGAAGTCATCCGCATCGAATCAGATCTGGTTGATTTAAAGGTCAGTGTGATGACCCGCAATACGAGCACTCTCGCCCCACTACTAACTCAAAAAGACTTCACTGTGCTTGAAGATGGAACGCCTCAGGAGATCAGTTTCTTCGCCGCCGCCGATACCCCATTCGACCTGGTGCTACTGCTCGACCTCTCTGGCTCGAACAAAAGGAATCTGAAAATGATTCGGAATTCGGCCAAGCGCTTCGTCGAGGCGGCCCGTGACGTCGATCGCATCGCGCTGGTCGCTTTTACCGATCAAGTCTGGATCTACTCTCCGTTTACGTTGGATCGAACGAAGTTGAAAAAGGCTATCGACGACATGGATGAAGCCCAGGGAGGTACAAATTTTTGGGATTCGCTCGACTATGTTCTGCGGGTTCTGGTACATCGCAATACAGAGATGCGACGTTCGGCTGTGGTGGTAATGACTGACGGAGTTGACAACGCAATACCCGATGTCGCTGGCCTTGGCTCCCAGATCACTTTCGATGCTTTGCTCGCGCGCGTTGAAAATTCCGACAGCGTCGTTTTTCCGATTTACCTGGACACAGAGGAGGAAAGCGTCAAGCGATATCACGTACCACGAGCAGCATACGCTGTGGCCCGTCAACAGTTGGGCCAAATCGCATTGACCTGCGGGACCGAATTGTATCGAGCCTCAAAACTAAGCGACCTGGACCAACTGTACCCACGGGTTATCAACGACCTTCGTACGGTTTACAGCATCAGCTACCGTCCTTCGAATAGAGCACCTGACGGCAAGTGGCGAACGGTCAGCGTTGAACTTCCCAATCGACCGGAGTTGGTGGCCCGAACGAAGAAGGGTTACTACGCAAAGCAATTCCCCTCTCAATAACTCTCGTACAGTCCTGTACATTCAATCACGAGAACATTGAATTTTGAGCGCCGATCCGTGAAAAGCTTGTAAAAGATCGGGACGAGTCTATAATGGCGATTGTCCACCGGCGCATCCCACATTCCATTGGAGGGTCTTTCCATGAGAAAAACTCAAAGCCTCGCAACGTTGCTGACCGTGTGTGCCCTCGCGTTCGCCTGTTACACCTCAATTTCAGCCCAAAATCGCGAGAAATTCGTAATTTCAGCTAAAGCCGGAGGAGTCAATGCCGTCACCGGGCAAGCTACGGTGCATGGTAAGGGCGAAACGGAGTGGCAGCAGCTTACAGTCACTGATGATCTAAATGCAGGTGACCGGGTGAGGACCGCTGGTGACGGAAGAGTCGAAATCTTGCTCAACCCAGGTTCCTATTTGCGCGTCGGCGGCAATTCGGAAGTCGAGCTCTCGAATAATTCACTAGAGAATCTAGAGCTGAGACTGATTCGAGGTACGGCAATTGTCGAGGCTACTGGTGCAGACGGACTGCAGCTGAACATAAACATCAGTACTCCACATACAAGACTAGCTATTGTTCGACATGGTCTTTACCGCCTCAATGTCGTTCCTGGCGATGCAACCGAACTCATCGTCCGTAAGGGAAGTGTGATTCTGAACGACTCGCATACCAAGGTTAAAGGCGGTAATAAGGTCGTCTTTAGTTCCACAACTGTCTCTGTCGCAAAAATGAGCAAAGAGGAGAAAGACAAACAGGCGGGTGGTGTGGATTCCTGGAGCAAGGATCGCGGTGAGGCTCTAGCCAAGGCCAATAATCGCATCAATGGGCGCATGATTAATTCGGCCTTTTCGGCCTACGGTAATGGTTATGTCGGTTTTCGAATGACTCGAGGCGTGGGGCTCTGGTTCTATAACGACATCGCTGGCTGTTACACCTTCCTGCCGTTCTTTTACGGTTTCGGCTCACCTTATGGCGGGTCCTATTCACAGGCAGTGTCGTTCTACGGCGGACGGGCCTGGACTGGCTCACAGGTTCCCTATTACTACCCGAGAACCTCCGGAGTACCCGCAGGCACGGCAGGTAACTCAGCAAGCGGCACAGCAGGGGGCTATACGCCGCCAATGAGATCCAACCCGGGCGCGACCCCTGGTGGGATCCGAGTCGCAATGCCTCCGCCGGCACGTAACCCTGACTCTGGAGAGCGAATGATTCGCCGGCCTGAACGGACCATCGAACCGGGTAGACCTTAATTAACCAACTCTTTTAGATTCCTTTAGCAATTCATCAAGCTCTTCAGAGATCAGACCTTTGATCTCTGAAGGCTTGAGGCCTGCCAGTACCAGCTGAGTGAGTGCGGTTCTGAGTTGGTTTCGTAGTCCATCTTCAGGCTTTTGCTTTACGATTTGCGA
>DASROI010000394.1:0-6687 GCA_035646955.1 Pyrinomonadaceae bacterium | reverse complement strand
ATCAAAAGCAAACTAATACGCCGTAGAGCACAGCACCGCATAGCTACCGATTCTCAAGACGGTAACCTCGTAAACCAACCATAGATTTGACCCAAAAGTCGATTTCGGTCGTAACGCGTTCGTGTTTAGTTCGGGTGACTTTGTGGATCGTTCCTTTTGTCCAGAAAAACTAACGACGATCCACGAAGTCACACTAACCAACACGAACCAAGACACTCTTGCCTCGAGCCAGCTCCGACTTTAGGCAAAGCTACAAACAACCATCAAAAAGTTGGCTGTCGCATCTGGTCGCTGCGCTCGCGGTACTGTAACGTCAGGTCACTTCCGTACAACCATTACGATCGGCGACGACTTCCCTTCACTCGTTCCGAGCAAAGCCTTGCCATCGGACCGATATGTAATCGATTCTCCCTGCTTGCGTACACCCAGATCGAAACCGACCATTCTTTGGCTCCATATATCTGAGAAATTGTTCGAGCCTCCCGGCAAAACGAGTTCATAGCCCTGGAAGTAGTCACAGAGTGCGACTCTTGTTCCGTCCGGCGAAATGCTTCCACCCGTGATAACTCCCCGAAAAATACTCGGCACCTTAAGCTCACTGATCCGTCGCATCGTGGTGATTTGACTTGTCTGTAGGGGCGCCTTCGCTTCGTACACACCGGGATTTCCAAACAATGTTTTGGTCACAATAAACAAGTCGCCACTAACTGGATGAATCAGAAGACACTCTGAATCATGTTTACCGTCCGGATATCTCATTCGGAACGCTTCAGCTGGTTCAGTGTTGTCGGGGCGTTTTCTGGTTGAATTGAACGAGCTGGTGGATACCGTCGGTTCGGTCACGCGGTACACCACTACCTCGGGGCGCACGCTATCGTTGTCCCCAATGTCGCCGATATACAGGTAGGACCGACCTGATATTGGACCAGGTCCACTAGCGATATCTTCCCAGTCGCGTGCTTCCGCGTTCGTAACACGCCAGGTCCCACATGTCCGCCCATTGGTGTTTAAACAGTAGATGAATGGTCCATCTCCGGAATCATTGTGAGTCCAGTAAACTCCGGCTGAAACCCGTGATGCAGCCAGACCACTACTTTCAGTTATTTCCCTACTTTGAATTTGCCCGACTGTGGCAGGTGGACCATATGATCCAGGAGAGGTTCGAGTGCCTTGTACCGCGTCCCCGGTAACCGTTGTGCAGAAACAGACCAGAAAACTTAAGGTGAGGAACTTCATTAAGTCAGCATACTTTCTCTTCGATCGAGGGCTTTACGCGCGACCTCCTTGTCATCGAAGTGAAAGGTTTCGCGTCCAATTATTTGATAATCCTCGTGCCCTTTTCCTGCGATCAAAACCAGGTCCCCGGTACGCGCTTCGTTAATCGCTTTATGAATCGCCTCTGAGCGATCGGCAATTTTCGAATATGGCTTTGCCGTCTTTTTGATACCCAGCTCGGCATCGCTGAGTATTTGTTCCGGATCTTCTGTTCGTGGATTGTCGGAAGTGAGGATTACCACGTCGCTTAAACTGCCGGCCGCTTCACCCATCGGCGCGCGTTTGGACCGATCACGATCGCCGCCACAACCGAAGACCGTAATAATTCGACCATGGACCACATCTCGAGCTGTTCGAAGTACATTTAAAAGGGCATCGTCACTGTGAGCGTAATCAACCACTACTGCAAAATCACCACTGTGGTGAACTCTCTCAAATCTACCCGGGGCGCCAGTGCATTTCTCTAACGCGGAAGTGACGACATCAAGGCTGTATCCCAGCGCAAGCCCACTCGCAACGGCCGCTAGTGTGTTGTAAATATGAGGCGGGCCTACCAGCGGAGACCGAAATTCTCGCTCACCAGCCGGAGTGGTGAGCTGAAACGCCATCCCGTTTAAAGAGAACTCGGGGTTGCTGGCTTTAACGTCCGCATCAGCGTTTAGGGCATAACGAATAACTTTCAAGCCATCTCGATCCAGCGTTTCGGCCAACTCGACACCTTTGGGATCGTCTACGTTGATGACCGACACTTTGGGCCGCGTGCCTAACCTGCCATCGAACAAGCGAAGTTTCGCATACCAGTAGTTCTCCATCGTCTTGTGATAGTCGAGGTGATCCCGCGTAAGGTTTGTAAACACCGCTACGGCGTACTCCAGCTCGTCGCAACGATGAAAATCCATCGCCTGGGAAGAACATTCCATAACGGCCGAACGGCAACCCAGGTCAACAGCCTCACGCAATAGTCGCTGCATATCCGGAGCCTCCGGAGTAGTCCGATCAGCTTTTCTTCGTTCTTTTCCGAGCCGATATTCAACGGTCCCCGTCATCGCGACAGGTTCGCCCGCTTCTTCCGGGATCGACGCAACGAGATAAGCCGTCGTGGTTTTCCCATTGGTGCCTGTGATACCAACCAATTGAAGTTCGCGCGAGGGATGGTGTTGCACCTCGGCAGCAGCAAGCGCCATGGCCCGTCTGATATTACTGACCTGCAACCACACGCCGGGAAAACCTTCGGGTGCGCTGCGTTCAGACAACACCCCAGCTCCACCCTGGCTCATGACTTTCGGAACAAACTTATGAGCATCAAAGACTGCACCTGATACGGCCGCAAAAAGCGCCCCGGCGCCGACCCGACGAGAGTCGTGGCTGATATCAGTAATGACGGTAGAAGGCTCGCCTGTAAGATGGGCCTCAGTGAGGCGAGCGATTGTTCCCGCCGTAACATTTTCCTTGTTCACAAGTACTCCCTTTACTTCCAGATCCTACTCGTCGCTTCGGTGCTTGACCAATCCGGTCGCGGCGTTCGCTGAATCAGCGTGCCATGCTCGACCCACTATTAACTATTTACTACCTTCGGGCTTTACAACGACCGCCGGAATGTTCTGATCTCGAACCAGCTGATTGAATGCTGGAACGTCTTTTCGCATCAGTTGGCCCAACTTCTGCAACTGACTGTCTATCTGACCAACTACTTCATCATAGACAGCATAAGACTGAGCAGTAGGCGCCGCTTCCGCGCTACCTACGACCCCGCCGAGTGCTGCCAGTTTGTTATTGAGGCGAATCGGAAAGTTGAGAGGATCCTGGCTGCTTTGATTTTTAGTCTGGTACAGCGCTTCCTCAACCTCAGTTAAGTTCTTGTTGAGCGCTGTTCCGGAATCGTTTACAACCTTGAAATTGGGTTGGCCATTGAGCCGCTTCAAGAGATCTTCTATTTGTTTGCGAACGTCGCGAATCTGAACGATCGCGTTGTTTGTCTCGGTGAGTTTGTCCCGAATTTTCAAGCCTAGTTCTAACTGCTTTGCATAATCCGCCTGGGTTGTGCTTAAACGAGGATCTGCCTTGATCTCAAAATTCTGAGTTAGAGCCTTACCATCCACCGTTAACTTCACCTGGTAATTCCCGGGTGCGACCTTTGGACCACGAGTTTCACCAGCCCAGAGAATCATTCCGGCAAACCTTGCAGCTTCCGGGTAGCGCGTGTCCCAGACAAACCGATTGAGCCCGATGTCCATCTGCAACGATGGTGTACCAGCGCCACCGAAAAAGCCACCTTCATCAGGAGGCGGTGCAGCCGGTGGCGCGCCACCTGCGGCAGCGGCCCGCCCAACCTTGCCCGTGAATTTACGAAGAGACTTACCTGCACTGTCAAGGAATTCAAGTTCTATGTTGTCAGTTGGTTTAGCTTTGAGGGAATAGTAAACGACCACACCAGCGGCCGGATTTCGTCCGACAGTTGCGTTTGGACCAACTGGAAAGCCTCCGCCCACCATTCGATAACTCTCCTTCGGCCTAAACAGTTGCGTTTCATTCACTGCTGACATTCCGCCCGAATCCATTAACTGATGTACCAGTGGCAGGTCGTCGAGTATCCAGAACGATCGTCCCTGGGTGGCGACTACAAGCTCCCGGTCTCTCTTTTGAATTGCCAGATCAGTGATTGGCACGATGGGCAGGTTCAACTGGAACGACTGCCAGTGTTCGCCATTGTCAAACGATACGTACATCCCGGTTTCAGTTCCGGCATACAACAGTCCGCGCTTGTTTGGATCCTCGCGAACGACCCGGGTGAAAGTCGTCTCCGGAATACCGTTGGTTATCTTTTTCCAGGTCTTGCCGTAATCCGTCGTGCGATAGAGATACGGACGATTGTCATCAAACTTGTACATCGTCGCCGCGACATAAGCGGCGCCGGGATCGATCGGAGACGCTTCAATTGAATTGATCTGGATCCATTCCGGCATGACACTGGTCGGAGGAGTTACGTTGGACCAGTTCTTACCTCCGTCTCGTGTCAGATAGATCATCCCATCGTCGCTTCCCGTCCAGATCGTTCCAGGCTGTAGAGGCGACTCCATCACAGTGAAAATCGTGCCGTAGTATTCAATACTTGTATTGTCTTTGGTGATTGGACCACCTGAAGATCCCTGCTTGGATTTATCATTTCGAGTCAGGTCGGGGCTGATGATTTCCCAACTTGATCCTTCGTCCTTCGACTTGAAGAGAACATTTGCAGCGCAATAAAGCGTATTCGGATCGTTTGGCGAGAACAGCAGGGGAAAATTCCATTGAAAGCGATACTTCAAAACATCTGCGCCCGAACCCATCGGGTTGTTAGGGTACGGATTGATATCCCTCATTTGTCCGGTGCGACGATCATATCGAGTCGTAAGACCCCCATACGAACCCGCAAAGACGACCTGTGAATCCTTTGGCGATGGCGCTACCCAACCTGATTCGCCCCCACCCACGTCATACCAGTCGCTGGTTCCTATACTGCCTTCAGCGGTGCGGCTCGCAATTCGCACAGTCGAGTTGTCTTGCTGAGCGCCATAGATGTTGTAAGGAAAATCATTGTCGAGGGCTACTCGATAGAACTGAGCTGTTGGCTGATCTTGCTCGGTCCAGCTTCGTCCTCCGTTGTAGGTTACATTCGAGCCTCCGTCGTTACTTTCAATCATGCGATTTGGATCATCGGCCGCGATCCAAAGATCGTGATTGTCTCCATGAGGAACCTGGATACCAGTATAGGTACGACCACCGTCGTTAGACTTGTAGAATCCCGTGTTGAGGACGTAAACAGTGTCTGCGCTCTTGGGATCGGCATATATTCGGGAGTAGTACCAGGCGCGTTGGCGCAAGCGGCGTTCTTCGTTTACCCTGGTCCATGTTCGTCCGGCATTGTCGGATCTAAACACACCACCGTCTTCAGCTTCGACGATGGCCCACACCCGCTCCGGATTTGCAGGTGAGACAGTAATACCAATTTTACCCACGACACCTCGAGGCAATCCGGGATTTCTGGTGAGCTCGGTCCAGGTGTCGCCCCCATCGGTGGATTTGAAAATACCGCCACCCGGACCGCCGCTGTCGAGTGTCCACGGTTTCCGGGACACTTCCCAGAAGCCGGCATACAGGACGGAAGGATTCGTCGGATCCATGCTCAAGTCGATAGCACCCGCTTTGTTTCCTCGAGTTAGGATCTTTTCCCAACTCTTGCCCCCATCTTTCGAACGGAAGACTCCGCGTTGCTCGTTTGGACCCCACACGTGTCCCAGCGCAGCCACGTACAGCAGATCGGGATTCTTCGGATGAACTCTAATTCTCGAAATCTGTCGCGTGTCATCCAGCCCGATTCGCTTCCAGGTTTTGCCGCTATCATTGGATTTGTACATGCCGTCGCCGTGCGACACGTTGCCGCGTATCGGCGACTCGCCCATACCGACATAGACCACATTGGGATCACTCTCAGAAACCGCGATCGCGCCGACCGATCCAGTGCCGAATACAGATCCATCGCTCACCGACTCCCAATTGATGCCTCCATCTGTGGTTTTCCAGACCCCGCCACCCGTTGCACCATAGTAAAAAACGAGAGGCTGCGAATTCACGCCGGCAACTGCGGCTGAGCGTCCACCACGATATGGTCCAATACTGCGATATTGAAGCGCTGCTAACTTGTCGCTCTCTTTTGGTGTTGGTGAAGGTGCCGGAGTTTGAGCTTGAGAACCAAAACCCGTTACCAACACAATCAGCGCCAGAATGCAGACACGGTTTTTTACGGACGCGCTAAACCTCTTAGTCATCTAAATGGGGCTCCTTCAAAATAGGATAGGTGAGATGGGCAGCAGTCTGCCGTCATGAGTTCACAAACGATCGCTACAGAATTGCATTATGGATTAAAGATGCCGATTCAACGGAACTGCATAGTAACAATTTAGCTGTTGAACTGTCTTGTGATCCAACCAGTGAGTGAGTGAGTGAGTGAGGTCCTAACTTGTCTCACTCTATGCGACCTTTGTGTCTTTGTGCCTCGGTGGTGAGGAAAGTCCTGAGAAAAACATCACCAAGGAGAACACAAAGGCTGCCACAGCGCGGCTTAGGCCGCAACCAAACGATCAACTTGCGAGGCCGGTCAGTACCGATTCGCGGTAGCGTCGGGTGAGTTTCAAAATGCTGACAACTGCTTGATCCTCGAGACTCACCCGACGCTACCGCGAATCGGTACCGACCTGGGCTCGCAGCCGCGCTCTGTAATCTGCAGAATCTATTGCCGTCTTTGATTCACTCTTGTTGGAAGCACTGAAGGTAAACACATCCTATTTCGAGTCGGTTTTTAAAGGCGCAACAATGACATTTTGAGTGGTTTTGTTTACTCAATTCGAGACCTTGACTTGAGTCTTGGGCGGTGAT
>DASROI010000393.1:0-28231 GCA_035646955.1 Pyrinomonadaceae bacterium | reverse complement strand
CGGGCTCTGGAGTCTTCTAATGTATGCCGTTGATTTACCGTCGGGTGAACGACCCGCAAGATAAACATCTTCTTCGATTTTCGGGATGTGCTGGAGCGTCTGTTGCTGTTGAATCTCGCTGGGAGTCAGTCGCCGTTCTTTGTTCGTAAGGAACGAGTACTGCCACCAGTCAATCGTTCTCGACTGGCGCTCTCGTATTAGATCAATCACGGGTTTCGCGCGCGAGGCGCGAATCGATCCATCGTAAACAAAGCCCTGTAAAGACCGCGCGCTGACTGCTACTTGATCGACGGGAGAAATTGTCCGGTAGATGAGCTCTTGACCATCCTTACTCCACTCGTAGGATTGAACGTCATGCGGACCATGAGTCAATTGTTCCGGCGGACCTCCTCCTCTCGACCAACGGTTGATTTGGCGAACACCATTTGATCGCAAACAGAGAATTACGTAATTGCTGTCTGCCGACCATTGAGGCGCAACAGAAAGAAGTTGTCCCGAAGAGTCGAAGTCGGGTGGGCCAACACTGCCAAGTTCCGTTAACTTGTTTCTGTCAGTTGTACTCGCTACGAATAGTCCTGTTCGATAACTGTTGGTGGCTACAACCGCCTGGGCCAGGACAAAAGCTATATTCTTGCCGTCTGGTGAGATCTGCATTCCGAGTAATCGCCTCATCTGCAGCAGATCGAGACTTGTGATCGACCGCTTCGGAGACGTTCCTGGTTTCGACAGTCTTACCGGGGAAGGATCGAATCCGAAACTGGATAGGTCAGCCTGTCCAAAGCAAACTGCAGAGGCAAGAAATAGAAATCCTAAGCTCCATGCGATTTGCTTAAACATGGTCATTAAGGTTGACGAGCATGCGGGGGCACTCGGGCAGAGCGATTTGCTGTGCAATTTTTCTCAACACGGCGTTTGCACCTCTTGGTCAGAACTGAGCTCTGAGTGAGAGTTGGATCGATCGAGGTCCACCAACTTGAAAGAGAGGATTTAGACCACCAGTTCCGGTGCCGCCGCTGGCAAGACTCCGTCCCAACATCGAAGTCGACCGACCAAATGCCGCGTTTGGGAAAAATTGCCCACCGCTAGCCAGTCCCAGACTCATATCTTCAAACCTGGGATCGCCAAAGTTTGGGTGATTGAATGCGTTGAAGAGCTCGGCCTTGAACTGCAAAGCGAACCGCTCTGTCAATCGGAACTGGCGCCGCAGGGCAAAGTCGAGTTGCCAGAATGGATAACCGCGTACTGAGTTCCTTCCAAGAGTTCCCTGGGTGGTTGGCGTTTGGACCACGAACGCCGCTGGATTAACGCGTCTGCCTCCAGCCTCGGCTTTGTCTTCTATGTATAGAGGTATCTCGGTCCGTCGATTCGGGCGCAGCTGGTAAATACCGAACGGGGCGACCGTCGTGAAGTAAGCATTTACTGGTGTGGCCGAACGAGCACTAAAGATCGAATCGATCGACCAATCTTTCAAAAGGCCACCCAATTCCATCGCTCGTTTCACGGGAAGGTTATAGGTGAGCGCAGCAGACGAGGAATGCCGCACATCAAAGTCCGAATCGCCCCGGTCCTGGCTAACATCAATCACCCCGGCTGGAACGTTCGCGGAAGAGTCATTCGAGGCAATATCGATCGAGTGAGACCAGGTGTATGACACTAACGTCTGCAGTCCCTTTGCCAGGCGACGTTGAAACTGGAGCTGGAGGCCCTGGTAGTTTGAACTCGCAGTGTTTCTGATAAAGAGAGAGGGTGAGGCGAATACAGGATTATTACTGGCGCCGTTAAAGAGTGCCTCCTGCCTTAGCAGTCGTCGTCCGATAGCCGCAAGATAAGTAGCGCTCAAACTCTGATGCGCGCCTAAAGATTTCTCGAGCGCCAGGTTCCATTGAATGCTGTAAGGAAGTTTTAGGTCGGGATCGAAGATTACTATGGTGCTCGTTACTGGGAGATTTGTGGTAATCGCTGGGGGTGAAGCCTGAGATGGCGAAAGGGGAAGAGTTGTATTAGTCAGACGACGTGTCGCAGTAAACGGAAACGATGCGCCGTAAGCATTTGCCGTCTGGGCATTACCAAGATCATAGAAAATACCTACACCACCCCTCATGACCAATTCGGAACCTGGTTGGTCCATCAACTGATAGACCACTCCAATTCGAGGAGCAAAATTATTGTAGGTTGTTTGGTAAAGCGGCGTGCCTCGAGGCGCGAGCGTCATGGTTGGAATGTTTTCCTCACCCGTGACAGCGAAGGCGAAATTTCCGTTCAGCTCGATAGGAGGTGGATTGACTTCCCAACGAAAACCGTAAGTTAAGGTCAACCGTCGATGTGTTTTCCAGGCGTCCTGCGCGAACAAAGAGAGATTGGTATACCTCAGCTCTTGTGGACCACTTTGCGCGTCTACTTGGACCGTACTGGCCAGTGCGGCGATGGAATTGGTCACGTTTCCAAAAGTAATTGTTTGCCCATAGCCACGGATCCCGATAACAGGCAGCAGCAGGCGGTAATCGACTCCGAACTTAAGTTGATGACTTCCTCTTACCGCTGACAAACTATCGACAATGTTGAATTGGCGTTGCCGGTTAGAAACATTCGTTCCCGCTTGGATTGAAGCATTTCGGCCGCCGGTAATTGAGAGTCTAAAGAATGCGTCCGAACCCGAAGTGAACGAGGGAAAAAGAAGTGAGTCCGCGGGCACTGCAGCGCCCCCAAAAGTATCCAGGCTGCTTCGATTCTTTCCAGTGACATTGCTGAAATTGATCTTGAGTTCATTGAAAATGTTGGCGGAAAGAATATTTGTGGCGCCTAGTGTCAAAGTCTCGGTGCGATTGGAGAAGGCTCGGATACTGTTGAGGCTTCGCAGTCCATCACCAGCTCTACTTAAGGTTTCAGAAGGAGAGTAGTTGTACCTGCCGAATAGAGTGAATCGAGCGTTGAATAGATGATCGATTCGAATACTCGTCGCATTTAATGTCGAAGGGTTTGAATAGCTGGTGGCAAATTCTGCTAATCCATTTGCCCTGTCCGGACCAGTAGGCAGTGGATAAGCATTCAAATATGGCGCTGTGACCGAGTTGCTGGCTGCGGCTGTCTGGCGCGCCAGACGGCCCGGAACATCGGTGATACCAACCAGTGGCTGACGAAGGCGAAGTCCCTCATACGAAAGAAAGAAGAAAGTGCGGTTGCGTCCATTGTAAAAAGCAGAACCGGGCAGCCCTTCTCCGAAAGCCGGCACAATAACTGGACCACCTAAAACAAAACCAAAGTCGTTTTGACGCAAAGGAGGCTTGGCCAGACCCCGACTGTTGGCAAACCAATCGTTGGCATCAAGCGCGTCATTGCGGAAGTATTCAAAGAACGATCCATGAAGGTCGTTGGTGCCAGATCGAGTGACGATTGACACTTGAGCACCCGGCGTGCGACCAAATTCAGGTGCATAACTTGAGGTGAGGACTTTGAATTCCTCCAGGGCGTCGATAGAAACGAGGTTATTAGTTCCTCCAGTCGTAGCCAGTCCCGGTAGTGAACCGGCACTTGCCTGCCCTGGAGCCAGTGAGGCAACAACGGCGATGTTGGCGCTGACGCCATCGATGGTGAAGTAGTTGGCGTTGGAGCGTTGCCCATTCACACTGAACTGCCCCTGCTCAAAGCCATTGTTGCTTTTGGTAAAGACAGTCCCCGGAGTGAGCGCTACGAGCGACTGAAAGCTTCTGCCGTTGAGTAGAAGGTTTTCAACAAATTGTCGGTCTACAACCGTCGCGACCCCTGGCGATTCGTCCACAGCGACAGTGCTTTCCACTACGTCAACTGTCTGATCAGCGATGCGTCCTACCTTCAGCTTTATCTTGACGCTCACCTGATCATTCACGTTAAGAACTACATCCCTGATCTCTGTAGTGTTGAACCCTTCACGTTCAGCTTTGACCGTATAAGATCCGGGCGGCAGCAGCGGCACCGCAAAGTCGCCGCTTTGATCGGTCGTCGCTTGCCTCAGAATTCCGCGAGCTATGTTTATGACGGCGACATTTACTGCAGGTATGACAGCGTCATTCTCATCAACAACACTGCCTCTTAAAGTTGAAGTCGCGGATTGGCCCTTGACCTCGATGAAATTACTTGGACCAACGAATATCAAGAGCACCAGTAGCGCTGTTAAATAATGTTGAGGTTTGGGCACACTTCGAAAAACGAGCATACGGATATTCTCCTGTGAGTATTTCAGGACCAGCTTTGTTAAATTGTTGAGAGATTCAGACGCTGAGTCGCGTCATTCCTTCTTCGGATACTGACGAATCTTCGAGGCCAACTCCTCGATCAAAGCCAACGACATCCAGAATTGTCTTGTGCGAATATCGCTTGCTCGCTGTTTAGTTGAAAGGGTAAAGGCTGAGCAAACAGATTCCTGGTGCGCAACCGACAAGACGTAGAGACGTCTCACTGCAGCCACTAAATCCCGGCGACTTTCGATAAAATCAGGCTTAGCTGCAGCTCCTGGTTGACTAACCCGGGGAAAGATTGGTCCAGTCTCGCTGTGAAAAGCTTTCGCTTCCCTTTCCACCGCTTCGGCATGCTCACGCAACAAATCGAGCCACTTTTCACGGGACTCAACGTTCATAGTCGCAAGTTCGGATTCTGTGAAACGGTTGATCAGGCTATTGAGCTCGATTGTGTGGAATAGTGATCTATACGCGCGATTTACCGCGCGCGAGGCCACGCGCCGAATTTCATCGCTGGCCAGGGAATCCGCTACGGTTTGAGAGACGAACCGCCGCAGTTCGTCCTCGACTAGTAACTTGTCGGGCATTGAATCTGATTCAACAGGTACGGATGAGTCTGTTCGCTGTCTGCGATTAAGTGGTTGGCTATTAACTGCTGCAAGATCGATAGTCAGTGATGGATTCGCTCTCACAGGTGCAAGAACCTGGAGAATCTGGTGGCGTCGCTCGTCAGTCTCGACAACTCCTTGAATCTTTAAAGTACCATCTGAGAGCCGCTCAAGTTTTACCTGTTCACCCTGATTCGCGCCCGCCAAATTGAGAAGGTAAAGGACCTCAACCTCGAGGGCTGAAGTTGCAGCCACAATATTGACGGCGTTGCGCGGAACAGCACCATGATGAGGAAATTCCATGCGGCCTGGCTCCGGTGGTAAAAGCTCTTGGTCTGGCGAAAAGATTACCGGATCAACGTTGGTTGAGTTCGTTTCTTCGAAACTTATCTCGGCGAAACGATACTCGCGAGTTTCGTTTGGAAGCCGAACGAACAGGGTTTGCTCGATTGCATGTAAGTCGTTGCTTCGCAGAGTTAACGTGGCGTGAATCAAAGCATTCGGCTCGTCGCTAGAGTTAACAAAGCTAAGCACGAAGCTGCCTGGCTTCTCGCTGACATTAACCACCTGTTCCTGGGCCAGCTTCACAAATCCGCGAGCCGATGGAACATGATTCCAAACTCGAGATGGCTTCCATTGATCGCTGGCAGACTCAAGCGCCGTCGGCTGCAATCCGTCATCTTCGTCATAAGTAGACAATCCCTTTTGTGTTTTCCATCTACCGGCCTTGAGTCGCGCGTTTTCGTCTAACAAACGTTGCGATAGATTCTCTTCACCAGCATCCTCCCAAACCTCGATCCTATGCCTGGCAATCACCGCGCCTTCTGGAGAGCGTCGTTCCTCCAATGAGAGAATTCGGTGAGCAACCACGTTTCGCGGTATGACTTCCGCAGCAATCGCCCGACGGATGAGATCTTCCGGCTTCGGTTCGGCAGGACTCGAAGTCTTCAAATATAGAATTCCGATCGATAGGACCAACGAGACGATCAACGTTATTGTCGATGGACGTGAGAACAGCCGATGAAAATTCCGCAGCGCAACAAGACGTGAGCATCGTTCGCTCGACGTCTCGTTGCTCACCGCGGTCGCCCCGACCCGGCTTCCGGTCCCACGAGCCTGGATAGCCTGGCCGGTCGACGCTTCTGCGCCCCTTATCCCCGCGAGAAGCGCCGCAGTAAATTCTTTGCCCCATGTTCTTAAGCGTGTTAACCCAACGCAAACTCTGTGGACAAACCTTGACTGGCCTTCTGATTGGGACGCACCTATAACCCGCAATGGATCGATAATGGTCTGGACCGGGGCGCGGTAGGTAGGATCGTTATATTCGAGTAGAACTCTAATATTCTGTGCGTCAGGCCTGATCGAAATTGCGAGCCTACGTTCGTCGCTCAATTCGAGTTCAACGTATTCCTCCTCTTGCGATGGGTCTGATGGCGTTACAAAAAGTAATCTGGTACCGCGCTCACCAAACACTTCGATGAAATCAAACTCATCGGTCAGCAATCGATTCAGCTCTAACTCGTTCTGCTTAGAAGTAACTCGCAATGTGCCTACCAGTTCACCATCAATTGCCACAGACAGCTGCCCTGGTCGATGGTCCACAATCTCTTCGAGCTTTCTCTTAAACTCATGCGGAAGATCGACCGATGACTCCGTATCAAGATCATCTCCCCCGGAACTCGATCCGCCCCCAGACTGCGGTGGAGGAACATGCCGATCCTTCAATAGCCCAAGACTGAACATCGCATTAACCGAGTCGAGACACTGGTAGCAACTGACAATATGACTGAGCTGCTGAGTCCCTAAACACTTTCCTGTCGCATAGGACATTTCGAGCTCTTTTAACGACTGGCAATCTCCGCGACGTGACTGGAAGATTACCTGGCGCATGGCTCCGGCAATGTCGCCATCGCGATTCGTCGACTCGATTTGCGCTGGCTCTTCAACCGAACCGGTGAAGGTAAGTTTGTGGGGCTCGCGCAGGAAGAGTTTCAACTCTCGTCTCGCAACTCTTTGCCATTCATCTACAGAATGACGTGTGCTGCCGATGATTTGAGCAATTTCGCGCGGTGAATAGTCGTGGAAGAAACGTAATATAAGTACGCTGCCGGCACGCGAAGTCTCTTTACGCAAACAGGCGTAACGGCAAATCTGGTCCAACTCGTCGCGAGCTTGGATCTGGTCTGAGATTCCGGGCACACGTAAAGCGGTCTGCAACGATTCATAATCGCTAATCGAAGAAAAGCACAGTCCGCGGCTGACCCGGGAGAAATGCATGTATTGCAGCATTCGTCTCAGATAGCCATCAACGTTCGCGATCCGATCGAGACTGGTATTGCTAAGCGTGAATTGGATGAAGGCATCCTGTACCAAGTCCTCCGCGCTCGCGCGATGATTGTTTGTAAGACGCAAAGCCCAAGCAAGCAGCTGGGCGTACCGCTCAGTGAACAGTTGTTCCTTCGAGGGAGCGATCCTGCGTTGCTCGAGCATTGCGTTACTTGCCCTATCCCTTTCCCGCCAACTAAGAGCAAAACTAAATGTCTCGCCCTTAATGCTGAACGTGATTACTTCTTGCTCATTTGTGTGTTGGGAGACCTTAAATCTCAGATGGAAAAAACAAAAATTTGATCTGCAACTAATTGGGGCTATGAGGCTTAGCAGTCAGATCTTTGCCGCGACACCCGTCATACTGGTGCCGAAGAATTAGTGGGTCTAAAAGAATTTAATTTCGATCTGAAATCGTGAGCTTAATCGAACACTACGAGCCAGTAATTAGCACTGTCGTGCCGAATTCCTGACCTCTGAACCAACATGTTAAGATTCAACCATCGATGCCCTGGAATTCCTGATCAGGCTCGTACTGATCATTGCCAAATCAGAGCGTTATCAACTTTGCGTGAGAACTCGGACACACCGAAGTCTTTTTCAACTTCCAGTGGAGGTTGATGTTCGCCACTGAGGAGCAAAGAGTAATTAAGCTCCCGGTGAATGTGAGACGCGAGGCTAGTCTAGACAGATTTCTGTCCAGGCGCAAGAGAAATAAATCCCATTCCGACTCATCAGGAGATTTCTCCTGATGACACGTTATCCAAGAGAGAGTCCTCGCCGGCTCACCGAGAAGCTTGTGCAGATTCGACTCGGGTTAGGTTTATCTCAAAATGGTATGTTGGTGAGGCTCGGCCTCGACGACCAGAAATTTCGCAGTACGATCTCAAGTTATGAGCTGGGGGGCAGCCAACCCGATCTGCTCACTCTACTGAAATACGCACGAGCTGCCGGTGTTTGTCTTGATGTTATAGTCGACGACAGGCTCGACCTGCCTAAGAGACTGCCAGGTACTATCGATCATCGCGAGTCCACTTCGCGAAAAATCAAGCCCCGCTGAATTCGAGTTCCATCTCAAAATTAGACCAATCAAGAGTGGAACATCTATGACTTCGGTGCCAGGTAAATTGCGGCAATCAAAAAACAAAGCATTCCGATTGGACCAGTAGGCGTTATGTGAGACGCCCCGAACAACAAAGCGGCCAGTGTCAAAAGTCGCCGGGATACGGGGATTTGCAACCAAGAAAACCACCAGCGCCTCACAAATTGTAATTAACCACCATAACAATGGGATTGGTCCCCCAACTGATGGGAGAAAGATGTGTACCTGCGCCCAACCTCCAACAACAAAAACTAATAGTGCACAGATCGCGGCAATCCGTCTTCGTAACCAGACCGACAAGACTTGGACCACCAAAGACAATGGACCTTCGCAGTGGGGACATGAGGAACACCTCACTTATTTCTGTGGTGCGGTTAAAAGCAGCGACGAGTCGCCAGACTCCCAACTGTTCCTAATCAATTGCAGTGCGCAAAACAAGCTTGTATGGCTCTGAACTAATGCTCGAGTAGCCAAAGAAGGGTCTATCATTAATCACGATCATGAAAATCAGTAGTCCGAGGAAACCGGCCATCAGAGAGATCAGGATTATGTGAAGTTTAAGATCTTCGATCTTATAAAGGTAAGCCACCCCGATGCTGATAGCGGCGCCAATCCAGATCACGGCCCACATCACCTCAGACAGGCCCCCTTCGACTGCCTCCATTCGCAGTCTTCGTGCTTCGATCAGTTTGTTATATGCCCCCAACGTCTCGCTGTGTAGCGCAGTCTGGCTCGGACTACCAGGCTCAAAGCTATAGAGTTGTCGCTGGAGATCGTCGAGGATCGCTCTTCCTACATTGATTGGCTTTCCGGATACCTGAGCGGGCCAAACCTGGTCGATTATCGCGACCGTATATTCGCGCAGCTCTGCTTGCATAGCCGGTCGCACCGGTTCCGGATACCCACCAAAGTCACGATAAAGCACTCCAATTGAGGCCGCTTCTTTGGACACCAGGTCGGAAGACGTGTCATAGGTGTTCCACACGCCCACCGATATCAAACCTACAGTGATTCCATAAAACACGCCTATAGCCTGGACCGTACCTGAAATAGCTTCGTTAACACCATCGTGAAAATGTAAGCGCGGAACAATCAACCAACGGGTAATTACAAGTCCGGCTATCGCCAACAATTCAATTGTGCCAATCATAACAATGGCGAGAACGATCGGGGACAGGCCGTAAGCCCAAACTGGCATTTATTGTTGCTCCTTATAAGAAGATCAGCGCTGGTTAGATCGACCTAAGTTTTAACGCTCAAGCCTCCGGGTGGCAAGCTCTATTCAAACAGGCTGGCCCGTGATCGCGGAGCTTATGTCGATCACGGGCCAGAATGTCGGAACTGCTGGTGACTCTCGTCAGAAGATAAATCGCGCTTGAATTTGAAACATTCGTGGGGGGTCCACATTTGCGAAAGCAGGTATTGCGTTCGTTGTGGTTCCGACCGCAACCAGTTGACCAAACGTTGGATTGATCACGGCCGTGTCGCCATAGATCGTTTGGCCGCGACCCAGGTAATTGCCGTGATTCAGGAGATTGAAGCCTTCTAAGCGAAGCAGGATGCTGGTTCGCTCCGAAGTCTTAATCCTGCTCTCTACAAAAATCGAGACATCTGAAGTTGGAGTGCCGCGGAACGCTGACTTGCTGATCACGCTGCCGTTGACGACCGGCCGGTCGTTGTTGAGGCCATCGCCATTATTATCAATGCCGGTGGTCGAATTGAACGGACGGGCGGATGCGAGCTGAGTCAACGTCCCGGCTGTAATGCTGTACGGAAAGCGATAGCTGAAGGTAAACACTGCACGATGACGCTGGTCCAGCACGCTTGGGCCACGTTCAATTTCGCCCAGGCGTGCGAAGTTGCTATCGCTTGGTCCAATGCCATTCCCATCAGGCTCACTCGTGTTGGTTGCCTTTGAGAGCGTGTAACTAATCGCGGCATACATTCGCGAGTTGCCACGATAAGTCAACTGTGTTTGCAAACCGTTATAATCTGCCTTACCCAGATTCATAAGCACGTTGACCTGACGGACCCCGCCCGGCGCGGGAAGAATCGGCCTCGTGGAATTCGCCTTCGCAACAGTCCTGGTTTGGCCGGTTGCAGTTCGATCAAACGGCTCCGGTGCATTCAGATCGACCGTCCTATCAAGGTTACCAACATGTTGATGCACATAGTCTGCGCCCAAAAACAGACCTTTGAAGAATTCCCGCTCTGCTCCAATCGAAACAACCTGACTCCGAGGATTCACAAACTCATCTGGATAGTTCGGCAGTAAATCGAAATTCAAACCGTACTTAGCAAACTGTGCCTGATAGAACGAGCGTTTACCGGCAATGATCGTGATATCGCGCGCCGGCAGTTGTGAGGCTGGTAGAGTTTTCGGGTCAAATGAAAGCGGCAAGCATGGACCAGTCAGACAAGTCGGAAATCCGATGGGATCCGTTTTGGTAGCAGTGTAAGTCGTCAGTCCGTCCAGCCCGTTCACGAGTGAGCCGGCTACTGCATTGGATCGAATCTGCGTGTAGTACATGCCGTATCCGCCGCGGATAGATAGACGCGAGTCTCCTTGCGGATGCCAGCCAAAACCAATCCGGGGTGCGAAGTTAGCGTTCGCAGTAGTCAGCGTTTGCTGATCATAGCGAAGGCCCAGATCCAGTGTGAGATCGTTTCGCACGCGAAAGCTGTCTTGAACAAAACCAGTAACCAGCCACTGTCCCAGGTCATAACTGCTGATGCCGAAATTGATCGGCTGGGTGTAATTCTGAACGTCGTCAAGGGTTAGCTGTTCAAACGGTATGGTCGTGGTGTTTTTGAAAGTGAACGTCCCGAGTATTGCCGTACCGGGCTCACTTCCGGTCCCTCCTGACTGATGATGAATGACGCTCCCGCCAAAACGTAGATAGTGCTTGCCGAGAGACCAAGACAGAGTGTCAGAGAACTGAATTTGGTGACTGAAAATATTAGACGCGCGCGATTGTCCAATCGTAAACGGAACATTGCCGCCGCGAGTGTAGGTCGTTGAGAGATTCTGAGCCTCCCAAAGGGTAACCGGATCGCCATGCAGATAGGCCACCCGGGCTTCGTTTAAAAGAGCGGGACTGATCAACGCCGTATGATTACCTTGAAGGGTCCATGAACGTCGCGCGTATCGACGAGCAACGCTAGGTGCATTTGTTCCGCCGACTGCGTCTTGTGGATTGTCGTCGTCAAAACGGTCGACGTTGACACGAAACATCAGGGTCTGGTTGGCATTCAGCTTGTGGTCCAGCCGTCCATCAAAAAGAAATTGTCGATAGTGTCCGGTATAAGACAGATCACCATCCGAGGGTAAAACGAATGATGGTAACGTCGGTGACAGAAAAGTTGTGCGGTTCTGTCGGGTATAGTCTGCGGTCGCAAAGAAGAAAGTCTTATCTTCGATAATTGGGCCTCCGATAGAGCCCGAAACCTGACTCAGTTGGTCAGGAATGTCGACGGGATTGATCGCCTGCAGCGTGCTGGGAGTAACGCAGCTTGGGACCGAAGGCGGACAGAAATTCTTCGTGGAGAAGGTTTCAGCTTGCCAGGCGCCGGGACGAATCATCACTATCCCTTCGCCGTGGAAGTCGTTCGTTCCCGATTTGGTCACGATGTTCAGCGCTGGTCCAGAGGTCCAACCGAACTCGGATGAGAATGCATTCGACAGAACATTCATCTCCTGGATTGCGCCAAGCGGAACTGTCGCAATCGCAGTTTGCCGGCCCCAGCCCTCGTCATTGTTGGCGCCATCCAGAGTCACGGTAGTCTGTCGACGACCGCCAACTCCAGTCACAAAGTAGGTCGCGTTGACGAACAGGTCTCCGGTTCCTTTTGCTTGCCTAAAAGCTGAATTGAGCAACGGTAGACTCGTCACTTTTCGACCTAGAATTGGTGTTTCGTCGATCCGGTGACTGTCGAGTCGTGCCCCAATTTGAGGATCCGACCGAACGCCCTCTGTTGTTCCATAGATGGTAACTTCTGCTGCCTGAGATCCGGCGAGTAGCGCAACTCTCAGTTGTGCAGTTTCACCAGAACGTAACGTGATGTCCTTCCGTTCTTCACTGCCGAAGCCATCTTTTGAGATCGTAACTGTATAGGTTCCAGTCAAAGAGAGTCCGGAAAAGGTTATGCTGCCGTCGCCGTCCGAAACCGCGTCACGTCGATCGCTCGTCGCCGAATTCAGCACAGCAACCTTGGCCGCCGGAACAACTGCGCCATTTTGATCAACAACGACCACGATCAGGGCAGCTGTGTTTGGGGATTGACCGCGAACTGGAGCTACAAGAACAGTAAAAATTCCGAACAAGAGTAGAGAATAACGAAACAAATTGTTAATCGTCACAAAAGGAACCTCGGTGTTTTTAAAGGAATTTCGAGCTTTCGGCTTGCCCCGAGATCATTTGAGGCGAGAATAGACTCCCCGGGGATTCCGAAACGAGGGATTGTACGGTTCACCTGTAGTTACTACCATCGCTCGTATCTGCAAGTCCGCGTCTTCCCTATCCAGACTCTTCATCGGCAAAGGAAGGCGCAGGGTTGTCACAGTTTCAAAGAGACCGGCACTGTGACAAGAGGCACCGGGCCGCCTGAGAGGTAAAAGCACCACAAGGTCAGAAAATAGGAATTGATAAGTACCAATTCATAATTATCAATTCCTCGTTCTACTTAATGAAGGCCTCGGGGTCGGAGAGCGCTTGCTCAAAGTTATTTAGATAACGTCCTACGTCAATCCCGTCCATCAGTGCGTGATGAACTTCGACGGAGAATGGCATCATCAAGCGACCTTGCTCCTCAACAAATTTTCCAAACACAAATCGTGGAATTGACTCGCCTCTCCCGGAAGTACGCGCATGCGAAAAACTAGTGAACGAGATCCACGGCAACGTGGTGTGGTAAATGACGTCGTCGCGCATAGTCGGCTTCAACTCACCGGTTCCGTTTCTTACCTGGTCAACTGCCTCTCCCATCTCATCCGTGAACCTTTGAAAGTCGCGATGGTAACCAAAATAGGCATACGAGAAAGTGTCATTCGGGAGCAGCACCGTCGTACCACCATCTATTACATCGTAAACAAAGACGCCTCCATCTTTTAGACGATAGCGGAACGGTTCAATCTCGTTCGCGATCCGTAATCCGAAATAATGAATAGCAACTGAGAATTTTATTTTCCGCTGTCGCACCAGGGCCAGCAACTGCGTTACCTCCAGACGGGTACAGACATTGAAGTAAGGCTGAGAGTAGTCAATGAAAAAATCGTAGAGCTGCCGCCGGGGCCAAGTCGCAAGTTCCAAAAAATGAGCCATGGGGATAGGTTAGTCCTTTCATACGTCAAGGGATGTGCAATCAGGATTTCAAGATTGGTTGCTCGATGCTATCTTTGAACTCGTTGTGAAGACTATTTTTCAACGCCTGGCCCCAATTTGTACAGCGTCACTTATAGTTGTCGTCTCGATTTCTACGTCTGCCTTTAACACACCTCAAGATAATTACGAACGACTTGACCAGGTTGCAAACTTGATTCGCACCGGAGATGTTTCGGCCGCTGAAAGAGAGTTGCAACTGATACTCCGCAGCCAACCGTCTGATCCAAACGCGCTCAACCTGCTGGGTGTTGTTAGAGTCCAACAGCAGCGGCCGGTGGACGCCGAAAAACTTTTTCTAAGCGCCATCCGTCATTCGCCGAAACTTGTTGGAGGTTATGTCAACCTGGGCCGTTTGTATCAAGGCCAACATAAGATCGAACGCGCCCAGTGGGCTTATGCAGAGGCAGCGAAACTTGCACCTGATAATTCCGAGATCAACTACCAACTAGCTAGTCTGAGTGTCGATCAGGGCGACTTCGCCAAAGCTCTCCTCGATATCCAGCGAATACCAGTATCCTCGTGGCGCGCCGAAGAGTATTACATCGCCACAAACAGTTATCTAAACCTCAACCAACCAGACAAAGCAATTGATCTCATTGAATACGCCGAACGAGCGCACTGGTTGGAGAGTGAAGAGGCCGCGACCGCGTTCGCCTCGTTATTAGTCAAAGCAAAACTGCCGGCTCGCGCTATTTCAATACTCGAAAAGGCGATCGAAAAAAACCCGAATTCAATCAGACTCAAATACGAGCTGGGCTCCGCATATGCCGGTAACAAACAATGGGCCAACGCTGAGGACTCTTTCAATGCTGTTCTAAAACTCGACGCGAATAACATCGCTGCATTGCGGGGTCTGGCCACGATCGCGCGTGCGCATGGAGAATTGGAAAGAGCTTTGGCATACCTTGTTCAGGCGCGCAGACTCGCCCCCGAAAATTTGCAAACTCTATATGATTTTTCTGTTGTCGCGTTCAGCCTCGACCTTATCCTGGACGCGCTACCAGTTGCCGAAAAACTCTATTCCACAGATACGAAAAATCCTGCATACGTCCATCTGCTGGCTGTCTCCAAATTTCGTCATGATGAAAGAGAAGCTGCCGAAAGGTTATTGCGTGAATACATTCAATTGAAACCGAAAGAGGCACTGGGCTACTACTTACTCGGAGTAACCCTTTACACTGGCAGGCGATACGCTGAGGCTCGCGAATCGCTGGCGCGGAGTCTCTCGTTTGGTCCAAACTCTGACAGCGCCTACGTTATGGCGCTGATCGCTCAGTCAGAAAAAGACAATACTAGCGCCGTAAAGTGGCTGCGCGAAGTAGCTCCAGATTCAGAATCATATGCGCCGGCTCAAACTCTGCTGGGGATAGTCTACGCTGAGCAAAACAACCTGTCCCTCGCACGATCGACGCTGGAAAATGCCGTCCAACTGAATCCTAAAGACCTTCGAGCTACCTACCAACTCGCGCTTATTTATTCAAAATCGGGGGAGAAAGAGAAAGCTCGCGAACTCTTTGCAATTGCGGATACGTTGCGTGAGGCTCAGCGCAATCAGGAGGTCGTCAAGTTCAAATTGATTGAGCCACCCCAATGAAGCGTTATCGATGTTTGTAGTGAATATCAGGCTGGGCACGTAACTCGGCAGCTTTTTCGTGCGGTGAAGTGTCACTGAGAAAATTGCCGCCACCAATTTCTGGACCTGCAAGATATTTTAATAGGTTGGGCTTTCGTAGCGGCGGGTGAAACTCAATATGAAAATGAAAGCCGGTGTGGTCACCGCCATCGGTCGGCGCCTGGTGTAACGGCATAACGTAAGGAAACGGCATCTGCCAGAGATTGTCGAACTTCACCACCACTCGTTTAAGCACTTCAGCAAAGTCTCTCAACTCTTGTTTTGATAAGGACGCAATACTCGGATGAGTGGCTTTGGGTGCTACAAAAACCTCGTAGGCGTAGCGGGCGAAATAAGGCACGAAGGCGATCGCCGAATCGTTTTCAGTAATGATGCGTCGCTCGTCGAGCTTTTCAGCGTGAAGAATATCCTGAAACAAAACTCTGCCGGTTTCGGTCAGGTGTTTTTTGCTAACGCGTGCCTCAGTTTCGATTGTCTTGAAAACGAAGTTGTTAGCGTAGATCTGGCAATGCGGATGAGGATTGGAAACTCCAACGGCCTCACCCTTGTTTTCGAAGATTAGGACATGCGAAATATCAGGACGGTTCCCCAACTCGAGGTATTGTTCCTGCCAGACGTGCAGAAGACTTTCCACCTCGTTCAACTCGAGCTCACTCAGAGTCAGATTGTGCTTGGGGCTGTAACAGACGACACGAGCAATTCCGTGTGCCGGTTGATTCCGATAGATTCCGGTAGCTGGTGTTAGCTCTGATGGAGCGTCGAGCGAGACGCTGGGATGATCGTTGTCGAAAACAAAGGTCCGATCATATGGCGGGTTAACCTTGCCGCTCACACGTTTATTACCTGGACACAAGTAGCAATCGGAGACGTAGTCGGGTATTGCTTCTTCTTCGCGCGGGACCATCACCGCACCACTCCAGGGACGATCCTGCCGGTGGGCGGCAACTACCACCCACTCTTCCCGTAAGGGGTGCCAACGTTCTTCCCAGGTCATGATCTTTTAAATTTGAGTCATCATCACGTTCAGGTAACTGGGTGTCGACCTTCCCAGACGTGCCATTTTGTAAGAATAAATCCCAAAGAAACTGAGCATTTGCTGGCAATATTTTCGTGGGGCCTGCTTATATAGGCCGATATTGCGCAGGAAGTCAAGATCAAGCTTGGAGTGCGCCGGCCCGGCGGCGCTTTTTTCCTGCCTCTCAACATCGAACAATTTTTCTAAACAAACTCTGAACGTTGACGTCGATGGCCCATTTCCAGGACAGGCCAAGTTGGACCACTCGTTTGAAAGCGGCAGGTGGCCGCCGCACTCAAAAGTTTCACATCGCTGTTACTGGCCTGTACAATAAGACGCACTCTCTGTAATAGGCCCCTGCCGAAAGGAAATCTCAAATGGCTAATTCACCACCAGTGGTGAAGAACGACCGCAGCAAAGAGATCATTCAACAGTTACTGCACGACGGTGAGGTGTCAGTTGAGCGACTTGCGAAACGCCTTAAAACATCAACTTCTACTGTCAGGCGCGAATTAGCGGAGTTGGAACGAGCGGGGTTATTGCGACGAACTCACGGTGGAGCCATTCGCGTTGAACCGATGCTGTACGAGCCATTTCGCCATCTGTCATCATTTAGTGCTCAGGAACAGTTACACGCCGGGGAAAAAAGAAGAATCGGACTGGCCGCCGCTGAAATAATCCGCGACGGCGAAATCATCGCCATCGGGGCCGGTACCACCACGACACAAGTTGCACGCAGCATCCGTCATCGCAAAGGCATCACGGTGGTTACAAACGCAGTCAACATTGCGATGGAGCTGAGTCATCGCGCCGACTTGAAAGTAATTGTGACCGGTGGCGTGATGAGCATTGATTGGTTCGCCCTGACCGGGGCGACTGGCATTTCCGCAGTTGGTGAGATGTTTTACGACAAAGTATTTATAGGCGTCGATGGCGTACATTCTGAACACGGCCTAACCACAAACTATCCTGATCAGGCATCAATCCATCGCGCCATGATGCGAAAGTCGCGACAACGTATCGTGGTTGCCGATCATACCAAGATTGGTGACATCGGCAGTGCTTTGATTGCACCAATCTCGGATGCCGATCTGATCATTACAGATAAGAGTGTGCCGGCCCGGGCGCTAAGCTCATTCTCCGTGAAAGTTCTCAAGGTATGAAGGCCCGCTAGCTTCCCGCGTCAGCCTCTTTGATCACGTTGTATTTTCTCAACTGGGCATTGGTCACATTTTGAACACGGCCACTGGGCCAACGAACTTCGACAGATTTTACTCCGGAGGCGGTGCCCAGGCCTGCGATGATGCGCGGATCGTTTGCTGACAGATAACTACCACTGGTCGAAACATCGAATACTTGTTTCCGGCCATTTGTGTCGTTGACCGTCACGCGAGCTCCGATACCTTGTCGGTTTGACTTCGAGCCTACGAGCGTAAACCCGATCCAACCGCTTTTTGTTCCTTGATTGCGCAGCATCACGGGCGAGTCATTCAGTACTGCAACCACTACATCAATTTGTCCGTCGTTATTTATGTCGCCACACGCGGCCCCACGCGCTGCCACGGGCAAGTTAAATGGAGCGCCGGCGTCGGCCGACACGTTAACGAACGAGGTACCGGTGTTCCGCATCAGTAGCAATGGTTGTTTGTATTTCAAATACGTCGTGGATCTCTCGATGGTGTCGAGCACATGACCCTGGGCCACGAAAATATCGCGCCACCCATCGTTGTCAACATCGATAAACTTTGTGCCCCAACCAGAATAGAGAAGAGTGATTTGACCGACAGAAGTCGAGCTGGTGGCCCATGCAAAACTCAAATCTTTGTTGTTGTGGTAAAGCGGGTAAGTCTCATTCGAAAGCGTTGTGATTACAACATCAGGCCACCCATCATTGTCATAATCGGCGGCATCAACACCCATTCCAGCGAAAGAGTTCCCATTCTCGTCGTAGCCGGCGCCGGCCAGGACTGCAATATCTTCAAAGCTCCCATCACCCTTATTGTGAAGCAACGACTGCCGCACGCTGTCATTCGCGACAAAGACGTCTAACCATCCATCATTGTCAAAATCGGCAAACGCAACTCCCAGGGCTTTACCTTTTGGATCTGAAATTCCCGACTTCGTCGAAACATCTTCGAAGCCACCATCAGCGCGCTGGTGATAGAGCAGATTCGTAGCTCCCTTAAAATTATCTGGATGGCAATACGCCTGTGAGCCCGGCCGCGGATCACCGCAAACAAGCGCGCCCTTGCCAAAATCCCAGGTGAGATAGCGAGCTACAAATAGATCCAGCCGGCCGTCTTTATCAAAATCAAACCATCCTGCGCTGGTGGACCATCCAGCCCCTGCAACGCCCAGCTTTTGAGTTACATCTGCGAAGGTTCCGTCACCGTTATTTCGATATAGATAGTTCTGCGCATAACCTGTTACGAACAGATCCACAAAACCATCATTATCAAAATCACCTGTAGCTACTCCCATCGTGTAGCCTTGTCCTTGTAAATGCGCATGCTCCGTTACGTCTTGAAAAGTGCCATCTTTTTTCTGCTCATAAAGGCGATTCCAATAACTCGAATCAATCTTTGTTGGGGTGGCGTCAGCAGCCATGTTCTCTCGTAAAAGCGCTCCATTCGTGAAGAATAGATCCATCAGCCCGTCGTTATTGAAGTCGAAGATCGCCACACCACCACCCATGGTCTCAAGGAGAAATTTTTTTGATGTTGGCGAGCCCTGGTACTTGAAATCTATGCGACTTGCAGTTCGCATATCCGTCAACTGAACTGGCGATTTGCCTTTTGGACCGGGATTTGGGGGTGTTTTTGGAAGATTGCCGATGTCATAGGAGCGGCCCGTGACCGGTGGCGTAGGCGCTGGTTGTTGAGCCAACACCGAGGCACCGAGTATTAAGAGAAGTAAAGTTGATCGAAACATAAGGGAAACGCTTTGGACTTCTCTCCTAGGGCAACGACAGTGTGTGGGGCCAACCGTCTTTCCACCGAATTCTTGAAACCATCAAAGTCGCCTTGCCGCTGACAGAACTATAGGAGTGGAACGCCATCAGATCCTGTGAATCGTCGTGAAACAGTGATTGCCCACCTGGTCCACGCCAGTTCTCAGAGCCTTCGATTACGAGAGTACCACCACCCTCGAGCAACGACTTTCCCTCCCGATCAATATAAGGCCCGGTGATCTTCTCGGCTCGTCCAACTACAACCCTGTAAGTGCTATTTTTACCTCGACAACAGAAATCGAAAGACAAAAACAAATAGTAATGGTTGGCATGTTGAATTATTGCGGGACCTTCAACTGCCGGAGGATCAAGGGGCCGCCTATTTGCCAACGAGTAAAGGTTTGTATCAACTGACGAGAGCTTTCCGGTCACAGGATCCAATTTCCGCATCTTAATGCCACTCCAAAAGCTCCCGAAAGCAAGCCACCTATTCCCTTCCCGATCGCTAATGCAATTTGGATCGATGGCGTTGTAATCATCAGTCTTTGTCGATCCAATAACACGACCGCGATCGGTCCACTTATATTCTGAACTGCTGCTATCCAGGGTCTTGTTCGTCGCGAGACCGATCACAGAATGATTACTTCCAAACGTCGAGATTGCATAGTAAAGCCTGTATTCGCCGCCGACACGAGAAACATCGGGCGCCCAGATACCACGAGCACCGGGAACTTCCAGCTTCGCCCATTCAGGAACATCTTCAAAAACGTTCCCACAGAATCTCCAGGCTCGCAGATCATGGGAGCAAAAGATTGGTAGTAACTTTTGATTGAAGCGATTGGTGCCAAAAACGTAATACGAAGCACCCTGTCGGATGATTGTCGGATCGTGTACCGGACTGACGTCTCCACTTGTTAATGAGACAACCTGAACCTGTTTGGGCTGCGACATGCCGGAAGCAACGGAGCAGCCCAGGATCAATAGTGCAAAGATCAAATCCCGCAGATTCATTTGACAGGAATTCGCAACACGGTAAGTGAGCTGGGCTCGAGTTTGAAAGAGAGTTGACCCGGACCAATCGAAATCTGACGCTGAAGCGGTGAAAGTTTCGTTGGCTGGTCCAGGCTGTTCTCTATTTTTAGATCGGAACTCGCGAGGATTGAAGCAGTCGCTGACCTTCGCGAAACAGCGGCTCCCGACAGGTTAATTCGAACGTCTTTTGGGCCGGCCGACGCGTTAACTAACTTAAGGATCACCTGGCCAGCACGTCGCTCGATAGCCGCGCTTGCATACAAACTGTCCTGCGCATTCCGAGGCGATCCGTTTAATAAAACGGGAAGAATGTGTGTTCCCTTGTTTGTGCTGAATAGCTTTTGCACGTAGTAGTTAGGCGTTCCATACGAACGCAGGTTGTCAAACCAGATCAAATCAGGAGTCCATTGCCACCCCTCGACATGAGCAAACAAAGGAGCATAGGAAGCCATCCTCACCACGTCGGCATTTCGTTCCAACCCCGTCATGAATGCCGCTTCTGACAACGCACACTCCCATGTATTCCGGTTGTCCGGACTCGCCACGCCTACACTCTGCGCTGCGTACTCGCCGCTGAAGACTTTTGGACCAGTGCGCGGATAATTGTCATAACGGTCTGAGTTGGTCAGGAACCATCCCGGCGCCATGTAGTAATGTTCATCGACTATATCGGCATTCAATTCCCGCAACTTTCCCCAAAGGAATTTGAAGCGATCATCGTTGGGGCTTGGACCAGCATCCGAAATAAGAGTGATTTGTGGATACTTCGCTTTAAGCGCCTTTGAGAAGACTTCGTAGCGTTCAATAAACTGAGGGCCCCATTGTTCGTTTCCCACACCCAACATCTTGAGATTGAAAGGCGCAGGATGTCCCATCGCCGCCCGGACCCTTCCCCACTCGCTGGTGACAGGTCCATTCGCAAACTCGATCAGGTCTAAAGCATCCTGAACGTAGGGATCTAACTGGTCCATCGGGACCAACTCGCTGGAATTGAACTGGCACGCCATCCCACAATTAATGATTGGCAACGGTTCGGCGCCAATATCCTCTGCCAACTGAAAGTATTCGAAGAAGCCGAGGCCAAAAGATTGGTAATAGTCAGGCGCCGGTCGGTGCTTGAACTCATCATTCCACCGGTTGATGATCAATTTTCTTTTGGCAACGTCACCAACGGTGGTTTTCCATTGATAGCGAGTCTTGAGATACCGGCCTTCGACTATGCAACCGCCGGGAAAACGCAGGAACCCCGGCTTCATGTCTTTTAGTAACTGGACCAGGTCCGTGCGCAATCCATTTTCACGATTCTTCCATGTACCTGATGGGAACAGCGAAACAATATCAACATCAAGCGTTCCAGTAGAGTCGATAAGTAAATTCAAGCGACCCTTCAGAGCAGTTGCAGATGGCCGCAGGACCAGAGAGTACTTTTTCCATTGAGAAGAGACATTGGTGAGTCTGCTTCGCGCCAGAATTGAACCATCCGGTCCTTCCAACTCGACACGCAGCGACACAGGCAAACGTTCTTGAATCCGCGCATTGCCTGACCGTTGTGCGTGCGTAGGATTCCGCGCGTATAAAGTCAACTGGTAACTTGCTCCGCGCTGAAACCCCATACCTCTGAAACCTTCGTTGGCAACGCCAAAACCTTTACCACCAGCCTTCACATCGAAATGAAGATAATGAGAATTCTCTTCATTAAGCGGGTCTTGCGTTAGGACTGTTAGCGTTCCGTTCGATCCAGCACGCTGAATCTGTTTCCAGGCCATCAGTGGATCGGGAAATTCGAACGACCTGTTCTTTACTCGTTCAGGATAGAGTCCACCATCGGCACCAAAGTTGATGTCTTCGAAAAAGATCCCAAACATGGTTGGAGAGATCTCCGCACCCGGTTTGTCGACCTGGACACTAATCTCGCTAACAGCCTGTCCCGCAACGGACGTCCAGAGCAAACCACTCAACGCGAACACGAGTGAAATCTTCTTCAGTTGGATCATGTTTACCTCAAACGTTTGTGTACTGTTGTCTTGGGTAGATCGGATTACATGCCGGGTCTTGATCGAGTTTGCACACCGGTAAGCTGCTTGATCAACGTGACTTCATCGGCGCTGTAAGGTGTGCCATCGGTGCGAAACACCTCATGAAACCAGATCGCCGGTTCTCGATCGGTATACGGATGTTGCCATGAATCCCACGGCAGATAGGTCTGGGTCTTTCCGGCGACCAACCCCCAGTTGATTGCCGCTACATTGTATTTTTTGGCGACGGGCAGAGTTCCCTGAAAAGTACTTTTATTACCTCTCGCCATGTACTCAGTACAGAGCAACGGACGGTTGTACCGTTGCAACCACTTCACCCGTTTTTCAAATTCTTCGCCGGAATCGTAATTGTGAAACGAGACAATATCAGAAAGATAAATCTGCATGCGGTCCATGGCATCCATTTTATCGTTTGAAGACCAATCACCTTTCCATATGCCGCTGGTGAGGGGCTGCATTGGTCCAACTTCACGAGCCCAGGCAAAAGCCTGAGGCAGGAGTGCAAGCGCCAGCTCAACCTTATTCTTCGGCTCGCCATTGTTATAACTGGAGCCATTAGTGTTATCAGGTTCATTCCAAATGTCCCAGGCCAAAACGCGGGGATCACGAGCGAAAGCACCAACCACTCCTTTCACGTACTGCTCGAGGCGTGGATACTCCGCCGGATCCGACAGGGCCTTGCCGCCGGGACTCTGCATCCAACCCGAGTTATGCACGCCGGGCCGAGGCGCACGCTGTTTTCCCAGTGCCGGATTGGGATCCCAACAAGAATCGAACAATACGAACATCGGCTTGATATTGTGTTTCGCGCTTATGCGAAGAAAGGTATCGATCCTCTGTTGAAAGCCTTTGGGATCCTGCTTCCACACGAGGTCATGCAGGAACACTCGCATCGTGTTCATGCCGATGCTCTGAGCCCAGCCAAGTTCAAGATCAATTCGTTTTGGATCGAAAGTATCAGCTTGCCACATCTCGAGTTCGTTAATCGCCGATGCCGGAGTGTAGTTGCTGCCTACCAGCCAGGGCTGAGCTCGATACCAGTTCTTTGCCTGGGCTTCGCTCCATTTCTTAGCCGGAGCCGAAAGGACCACCTGCGACAGGACCGCCAAAATGATTAGTAACTGTGACAGTTTTCGAAAAGCACGCATGAGTTTTTCCTCTCACTGCAGTAGTTGGGTTCTGTGAAAAGCTATTTAAGACTGGGGTGTCGGCCCATTATCCGGGAGTTGTCCAGGCAGCTTCAACTCCAAAATTTCGCATGACCCTGTCAATTAATCGATTGCACGAAAGCTTGCTTACTTGATCTATTTCTTTGGCCTCCAGCAAGCCCGGTTTTGTCTAATTGTTCGCCCTCAGCACTAATTGAATATTGCTGTATTCGACTGGAAAATCCCTTGACACTTGCTCATTTTAGGCTTATATAAGCAACCAGTGTAAGCAACAAGCACTATAGTCATCAAGTCTTTTTCCCCCGACCCTGCAACCGGGACCAGTTAGGAACTTGCAAAATCCGAAACGCCAATACTGTTTAATGTGCCCAGTTTCTGCCCAGTTCCAGTCATAGTTGGACCAACTGTTGGTCCAACTATAAATTTTGAGGAGGCTACATGCGACGATGGACTAACAGCGTCTTGACTTTGTTGACGCTAATTTGTTGTTTCTCGATCACAGCGTTCGCTCAAAGTGATCGCGGCACACTCGTAGGAACTATTAAAGACCCGAACGGTGCCGTCGTCTCAGACGCCAAGGTAACTGTCACTAATATCGACAATGGTGAAGTTCGCGAAATCACAACTTCCGGTGATGGAAATTACCAGTTTCCGGAACTTAAAGCGGCTCCTTACAAAATCACCGTTGCTGCAACCGGCTTTAAGACGGCAACGATCGACGAGGTTCGCCTGGGCGTGCAGGTGACGCGGCGACAGGATGTGACCCTGGAAGTTGGGGCTGTCGGTGAAACCGTTCTCGTCACTTCCGATTCGCAGGTGCTACAAACTGATACGCCAACACAGCAAACAAACGTAACCGAAAAGCAGATTCGCGAGTTGCCTCTTCAAATTGGTGGCGAAACGGCTGGACGCTCAGCAATAGCGTTTATCTTTTTGGACAGCAGTGTTGCTTCCGGCGGAGGAAGCGTCGGCGATCAAAATCAATCCGCTCGCGGCAGTGGTACTCTCGGTTTCAATTTTAGGATTAATGGCGGTCAGGGATTAGGCACGGAAATCCTGGTTGATGGCACTCCCACAAGACGCGCAGAAAATGGAACATTCTTTACGGAAGTAGCGCCTGGTCCAAACGCCTTTCAGGAATTCACAGTCAGTACGGCCCAGTACTCTTCCGAGTTTGGCAACTCGTCAGGCGGCGTCGTTAACCTGACGATAAAATCCGGCGGTAACGATTTTCACGGCGAAATTTATGAGTTCTATCGAACTAAAGGGTTAGACGCGAATATCGATCTTAACCGATTGTTAGGAACTGAGAAGCCAATCGATCAGCAACACGATTTCGGATTCAGTGTAGGTGGACCAGTTTATCTGCCACATTTCGGTGAAGGTGGACCGGTCCTGAAGAGTCTGAAGAACAAAGTCTTTTTCTTTTTCAACTACGGCAACTATCGCGTCACGCAATCCGAAAACGCAAACATAAGCGTCCCGACCGCCAAAATGCGGACCGGAGATTTCTCTGAGTTGTTAACCGATCCTTATGTCCAGCAGTTTTTTGGACCCCACCAGATCTTCGATAATACAGTTCCCTGCTCGTACCGAAACCTGCCGGGTGGTGGCCAGACTTGTGATCGTCCAATTATTCCGGGTAACCGGCTAGACCTTTACAGGAACGCCTCCGGCCAATCGATCCTGAGTCCCGCCGGTTTAGCATTGGTACAACTTTTCCCGGCCCCAACCGGTCCGGGCGTGTACCACAACTACAATGCCAACAGCTTTCTTCCGACAAAATCAAAATACTACGTACAAAAAACGGATTTCGTTCTGTCGGACAAACATCGAATCGCATTTAGCTCTACCTACCGGGTACAGACCAAACTGCAGGGCGAATTTCCGCGATTTCCTTTCCCGTGGGTCAACGTAAATACTTTCGATCAAACGTTCCATTCCCAGTATTACCGTTTGCAGGATGACTACACGTTCACTCCAACATTGCTCAATCACCTTAACCTGGGATTCACCCGTTCTTTCGTGAAGAATCAAAACACTACCAAGGGAGTAGGAACGCCTGTTCAGTTTGGAATACCTGCAAACGCCACCCAGAATTTGGCGCTTCCCCGTCTCGACTTTCCGAATTACGGTAGCCCGGTCACTTCGGCCGACCCGCGCGCTTACCAGGGAGGTGGTTCAACTAACTTCGATAATCAGGATGGGGACAACGCCGTTCAGATTGCCGATTTTGTCACTTGGACCACGGGCCGGCATACCTTCAAATTTGGCGGTGAAGCACGCTGGCAACAACTCAACGATTCGAACCACTTCGATCTCGGTGGCTGGTTCAACTTCCAGAGCAACCAGACTGCAAATGGCGATGCGTTTACTCAAGGTTGGCCCATCGCCAGTCTACTGACAGGAGCACCGGAGTTCTCGTTTAACTCGGTGCAGTCGATCGATCCCGGTTTTCGTTTCTTTGAGCCAAACTTTTTTGTGCAGGACGACATCAAGGTAACATCAAGATTAACCGTGAACCTTGGAATACGTTACGACATTCCCTATCCTCGCGTTGAACACCTGGACAAATATCGCGGTTTCGATCGCTTCGTGCCGAACCCGCAAGCAGGTGGACGTCTTGGTGCAATTGCTGGGGCAGATTGCCAGGGCGGTGTGTGCTCGCCTTATCGCGGCTTGATGAAGCCTGACTACTCCAACGTTGGACCACGCTTTGGGTTTGCTTACACGCTTAACACCAAGACTGTCGTCCGCGGTGGTTATGGCCTCTACTACGCGCCGCTGCTTTATAACGACTTCGGACGCGGTGGAGAACTTGGTTACCTTGCACCTGGACTGCACATCAATGGCGGCTTCGACTCCTTTATCAGGTTGGATGACTATCCGGCGACACTAGGCGTCGATCCAACAAGCCAATTCATTGGCTCAGACGTCGAAGGTTTCAATCGAAACTTCAAGAACGGTCGCACCGCCCAGTGGAGTTTGAACGTCGAACGCCAACTCCCTGCCAACTTTGTCGCGTCCGTTTCATACATAGGCAGCAAGGGTACGCGACTTCGCAGCGGCTTCGATCCGCTGAACGCAATTCCATTCAATGGCCTTAAACTGGGCCAGGCCTTGCTCAACAAGAATTTGAATGATGTCACCGCTAGCGACCGGGCATATGCAACGAGTGTGGGTGTTACGCTGCCCACCAACAGCGATTCCATATTCCCAGGTTTCAATGGAACGGTGGCGCAGTCAATAAAACCATTTCCTCAATACGGCATTATCACCGAACACCAGGAGAGCGAGGGTCAGAGCATTTATCACGCTCTGAAGGTTGATGTAAATCGACGGTTCTCCAACGGAATTCAAGTAGGAATGTCGTATACATTTGCCAAACTAATAACAGATGCCGCTGAGGATCTCTTTGGTGCTACTCCAATCAATGGAGTGGTCCAAAACCCGTATGACCGTCGATCCTTACGAACACCTTCGCCAAACATCGTACCTCACTCATTTGTAGTCAACTACGTACTTGAATTGCCCTTTGGCAAAGGTAAGCGCTACTTCAACCAGGGTGGGTTTGTGGATAAAGTCTTCGGAGGCTGGCAGCTATCAGGAGTTCAACGTTACCGCGATGGGCCACTACTGGTTCCGTTCATTGCCGGTGGTGCCAGAGACTTTCTTAATCTGGTCGGTTTCAACGGAAATCTGCGACCCGATCTAACCGGGCAGTCGTTTTACACCAATACACCGGCCGGAGGCGTCAGATATCAGTATGTAAACCCGGGCGCCTTCGCGTTCCCAGCAGCGTACAATGGCACCAACGCGGCGATTGGCTCGGCAGAATATGCAGCCTTTTACGCCAACCCGCTGCGCTTCTTCGGTAACTCGGCTCCAACCTACAGCAGTCTGCGTGGTCAACCGTTCTTCACTGAGGATTTCAATATCCTTAAGAAGACAAAGCTTACCGAGACAACTACTTTTGAAGTACGAGTAGACTTCTTCAATGCGTTCAATCGCGGCCGGTTTATTTTGCCAGGAATGGATTTGAACAATCCTGGTACTTTCGGAATCTCAGATCGAGTTGGAGATTTTAATCAGCCGCGTCATATTCAGCTCGGGGCTCGATTTATTTTCTAACTTGGGCTTAAAGAGAAATAAGGCGCGGGAAGATTTTAAATATTCTCCTGCGCCTTTTGTTTTGGATAGGCCTCGGTAATACTTCCGTACACGGAAGGATATAGCCATTGTTATCCGATCAGGGACGGATTTCTTTCTCGTTGAGACTTCTGCGCGACATTATTGTCGGCGCGATTTTGCTTTCGTCTGCAATCACCCAGGCCCAATCCATTACTTCTCGCCCGGTGAGTAACACACAAGCCGAGCAGTTGGTTTCGGAAGGAATAAGATCTTTTGAAAGTGGTGAGACTACTGCCGCTCAAAACGCGTTCCGGAAAGCGCTCGTGGCCGAACCGGACAATGTACTTGCGCACACCTACCTGGGAATAATGGCCGACCGAACAGGGGATCTCGCCGAGGCTGAGCGTCACTTCAGTGCGGCCACGATTGCCGACCCAACCTCGCCTTCAGCTCATAACAATTACGGCGCAATTTTGCGCAAGCTAAAACGGAATGACGATGCGGCCAAACAATTCGATACGTCCTTACGGCTTAATCCAGGCCAGGCAAGTGCAGCAATAAACCTCGGACAAATTCGTTTGGAGAATGGATCACCAGCGAGTCTTCGCGAAGCTCAAAAACTGTTCGATCGAGCTTAC
>DASROI010000392.1:0-8897 GCA_035646955.1 Pyrinomonadaceae bacterium | reverse complement strand
CAACGAGCATAGCCCAACACAGATTCCTAATCTCGGTGCGCAAGCGCGTCTGCGCGACTACAGATGGACGCAGTACGGTGGCAGTTTGCCCAACCGTTTGCTGCCACTGGTTCTCGCCGCCTTTTGGATTGTCACTCTTGTTTGGTGATGTCGATGAGTTTTCAGCGCAGTGTGCGATAAGCGCCCGATCATCTATAGTCAGCAGACAACTGATCCCACTTTCGACGCAAGCGTCAGTAATTCCCTTCTCAAACTTCTATTGCGTAACAAAGAAGGGTTTTCGTACAATTCCATCCTGTTTGTGTAATTGAAAACTTTGCCATCTCCCCGGCAACATTGGAGAACCCTGATGAGATGGCCACACCTTGCCGTAGTTATCCTGACACTCTCTGCGACCAGTTTTTCTCAGCCCAAAACTATTGTTGAAGAAAAAGGCGCTTTTGGTTTTATCTCCGTCAACGATGTAATCAGACAATCGCATTACCTCGAATCAGAAAACAAACTGCTGCTAATCGGATCGAAAAATATTCAACTCCTCGATCTGGAGACTTTTAAGATTGTCTTCACCAAATCACTTGAGTTGCCTTTTGCCGACCGACGGCGTGAATACGGTAGTAATGATTGGAATGTCAGTCCGGATGGACGATTCATCGCGCTCACGGGTTTAGCAGCAGGAACCTCAAAAACTGGATCTGAAACTAGACAGGTCGCGTGGATTCTCGATCTGGTAACGGGAAATCGTGTCGCTCGTCTTGACCATCCAGCGCAAATCAACGGTGCTGCTTGGAGTAAGAATGGCAAGACACTGATGAGCTCAAACGCTGCCAGTAGCGAACGTTATCCATCGAGCTTGAATGTTAGTTTTTGGGATGGCGAAACGCTCGCATATCGCCAAACTATCAAGATCGAGAACGCGATCTGGATTCATCTAAGTGACGATGGCCACCGTTTTTTCGCTGCGGTGGGTAAAGGGAAAACGTCAAATGGAAGCAATAACGATGCTTTTGTTCGTATTTGGAAAACTTCCACCGGCGAGATCGAGAAGACCATCATCTCCGAATCCAGTCACAAAGCAAGCGATCTGGCAATTAGTCCGAACCAAGACCTTGTGCTCCTGATCGATAACGATAAATCGAGTACTGCATCGCTCTCGGCCTGGCAGTTAAAAGGTGAAGCCAATCAGCTGTACGAACTGCCGTTGAAACCACGGTCTCGGCCGTCCCGAGTATTGTTCACACCGGATGGAAATTCGTTCGCGCTTGAAGCCGGCAAGGAGGTGCAAATCTACAACGCTGGGAACGGTAAGCTTAAAGCGAAGCTGACAACAATTGAACAACAAGTTTGGGGCTGGCTCGACAACGAAGTCCTATTTAGTTTCGATTACAAGTCGAAGGGATTTTTTGGGATCGAGAAAACTAAAACGATGAAGGCCTTTGCTGCAAGCGACGGTCGCGAGTTGTTCAAGGTACAGCTACCATACGATGAAAGGGAGGTGTCGGAGGTTTACGATCCGGAATTCATTACCCGAAGAGAGATTTTGGACAATACCGTTATTAAGGCTCATCCGACTCGAAGTGTTTTTGTCGCAAGCAGCAGCGAGTTTGTAAGAATCTTCGACTCTCGTACGGGCCAGCTATTACAAACGGTCATTGAGCCTCCGGTCCAAATCGATTTACTGGGAAAACCAAAAACCGCGCGTAAAAGAATGGTCGGTTCAGCCGACTGGTCCAAAGGCGGGAACGCGCTGTATGTTTTCGGTTCTGATGGTCAGTTAGTTTCGCTCTGGCAGTTTACCGGTGATTGATCATCAGCGATACATTATTCATGACGTTTTTACTGGGGACTTCTTGGTTTTTTGATTTCTCCGGAAACTTAAAGTCTTGCATTCCGCATCGTGAGCACCCTCGGTACCTTCGGCCCCAGTTGTATCTTAGTTGTTCCTCACTTTTGGTAGAGATAATCTTTCGGCCGTATCGAATTGTGTATCAAGTCCACCATGACTCGCAGGCTTGTGAGATTGCGCGTGTTTGGCATTCGGCCCGAGGAATACTCCAGTTGTAGAACCATGCTTAAAGTTGCTGAGGAAACCTGGGAAGTGGACCAGATCGCTGTCATCATGTTCTTTCTGCCTAATTCAAGTCTCGGCGGGCGTGAGATTCTCTAGCGCAGCCCTTCCACTCCTGATATCCTCGGTCTATTGATTACTGCGCAAAGCGCGCGGGAAACCTTTAATGACAATCGCCCCTGACAATGTGACTTTGCTGCTGCGGAAGTGGAGTGACGGCGACAACGGTGCGTTGGAGCAGTTGACGCCCCTGGTTTATGACGAACTGCACCGGCTGGCGCATCAGCACATGAGGCGTGAGAAGCCGGGCCATATGTTGCAAACTACGGCGCTGGTCCATGAAGCTTATCTTCGTCTTATTGATCAAAGTCAGGTCCGTTTTGAGAATCGCGCACATTTCTTCGCAATCGCCGCGCGGCTGATGCGTCAAATCCTGGTTGACGACGCCCGCCACCGTAAAAGTGCAAAACGAGGCGGTGGCATGGTTCCCATCGTGCTCGATGACGCAGCGAATCTTGCTCAACTAGAAGCCGAAAACCTTCTCGCACTCGATGAGGCGCTCACCTTGCTGGCGGCGAAGGATCGTCGTGAAAGCGAAATCGTGGAGTTGAGATTCTTCGGCGGCTTGAGTATTGAAGAAACCGCTGAAGTGCTGAACGTCTCGCCCGGCACTGTCGCGCGTGATTGGACTTTCGCTCGTGCCTGGTTAAAGGACGAGATGAAGGCGCGTTCTTAGAGACTTTCCCAGCGACCCCTTCGGGGTTTGCCAGCCAATTTACTCATTGATAAGCCAGCATCGGAATCGCTGCGCCGTCTCTTATGCAGTCGCTCAATCGACGAATAAGATCGGGTTCCAACGGTCGCTCCGAATATGCCCGACCCTGAATGGGAAAAACTGAAAGAATTTTTTCACACGGCGCTGGCGCTGCCGCCAAAGGACCGCCCTGCATACCTCGATCGAGCCTGCGCGGGCGACGGCTTCTTGCGGCAGTCAGTCGAAGCTTTACTCAAGTCGCATGAGGAATCCGGTTTCGTTGATGAACCGGCATACGCGGCAGCCGCTAATCTCATCGTTGATGACCAACAGGTTGAGCGACACCCGGAGGCAGGAGCGTTTCAGGCGGGGCAGAACATCGGGCGTTATCGCATCAACTCGCTACTCGGTGAAGGAGGCATGGGCCGAGTCTATCTCGCCGAAGACACTAAGCTGCGCCGGAAGGTCTCGCTCAAGTTTCTGTCCAAAGCTGTAACCCGCGATCACGAAAGGCTGTTGAGGTTTGAGCAGGAAGCTCGCGCGGCTTCTGCTTTGAATCATCCAAACATTCTCACCATATACGAATTCGGTGAAGACGATGGCCAGCAGTTCATCGCAACGGAATTCGTCGAAGGCCAAACTCTGCGCGAGCGGTTGCAACGCTCGATCGAATTAGACGACGCTTTGGAAATTGCGATTCAAATCACTTCAGCGCTGGTAGCTGCGCATCGCGTCAACATAGTTCACCGCGACATCAAACCGGACAACGTCATCATTCGGAAAGATGACAGGTTGGTGAAAGTCCTCGACTTTGGACTGGCAAAGATTCTCACGACGCGCACGCCTGCAACGACCATCAACGGTGAGGCATCGGCCCGTTTCAAGACCGGACCGGGAGTTGTAATGGGCACAGTAGCGTATATGTCTCCAGAGCAGGCGCGCGGTGACAAAATCGACGAGCGGAGCGACATCTGGAGTTTGGGAGTCGTACTGTACGAGATGATCACCGGCAGCACGCCGTTTGTGGCGGACACATCGAACGAAATTATTTCCGGAATTCTTTCGCGACAACGTGCTGCGCCACTCACGCGCTTCAGACATGACATTCCCGAACGGTTGCAGGAAATCGTCGATAAGGTCTTGACGAAGGATCGTGACGAGCGTTATCAGACGAGCAAAGATCTTCTCATTGATCTTAGACGGTTGAAACAATCACTCGAGTTAAAGGCTGGTCTTGATGGAAGCTCTGATACTGACAGCGCGAGTGCCGGCATTCGATCCGCTGAAGCTGGTAGCGACCGCGTTGCCGTGCCGGCGGCTTATCCGACATCGAGTGCCGAATACATTTTTAACCAGGTCAAGAGTCATAAGGGTGTCGCGATTGCAGTGATCGCGTTGTTAGCCATCGTGGCAATCGGCATAGTTGGGGCGTCCATTTCAATCTATAAATCTCGTCAGCAACAACAACCCGCGATTGGCTTTCCTGCTATCAACTCGATTGCTGTTTTACCGTTCGTTAACGGAAACGCGGATGCTGACACAGAGTTTCTATCTGATGGTCTAACAGACAACCTGATTGACCGGCTCTCACAAATTCGCGGATTGCGAGTTATGTCGCATACAGCCGTCTTTCACTACAAGGGCCGCGAGACCGATCCGCGCGCAATCGGAAGCGAACTTGGCGTTGAAGCAGTGCTTAGCGGTCGGCTAACCAAACGGAATGACGTGCTCAGCATCACGCTTGAGCTAGTTAACGCGAAAGATAACAGCCACATCTGGGGAGAACAGTACGATCGCAAGCTTTCGGATCTTTTGGCATTGCAGCGAGAGATCCCGTTTGACGTTTCGGAAAGGCTGCGAGTGAAATTAAGTGGCGAATCAAAAGAACGATTGAGCCGCACCCAAACCGACAACTTAGAAGCTTATCAGCTCTACTTGAAAGGTATTCATTCATGGGAGAAATGGACGCAAAGCGATGCGAAGCAAGCGGCTGAGTTTTTTGATGAAGCGATCAGGAAGGATCCGAACTACGCTCTAGCTTACTCGGGTCTTGCCGCTGTTTATGTGAACTTCGGAAACGGAGTTGGGCCGGATGTGCCTCTAAAGGAAGCTCACCGCAGAGCTCGAGAAGCAGCGACAAAGGCGTTATCGCTCGATCCCGAATTGGGCGAAGCACACGCAGCAATGGCACATGTTTTTTTATATGATGACTGGGATTTTACCGGAGCAGAGAGAGAGTTACGTCGAGCCATCGAATTAAGTCCCAGCTATGCTGAGGGCCATCACGCCTATTCACATCTGTTACTGTTATTGGGTAGGTTTGACGAATCGTTCGCTGAAAGCAAGAAGCTCCTGGAGCTGGATCCAGTTTCCGAGACGAGTATCGGGCATCTCGCATATCACTACCTCTACGCGCGCCAGTTCGATCAAGCTATAGAGCAATATAAAAAAGATCGCGAATTGTACCCCGACATAGACTTTGCCAACAATTTCAAACTTGGAGAGGCTTATTCCCAAAAAGGCATGTTTGACGAGGCGATCGCGCAATTTCTAAAAGGTTTCGCAGGATTTGCATACGAGCCCGCTAAGATTGAAGAGTTGAAAAAAGCGTTCGCCAAGTCTGGAATGAAGGGCTTCTATCAAAAACTCCTGGAACAGGATAAAGACGCACCGCAATCGGAGCAAAACCGTCTTGAGATTGCGGAGCTTTATGCCCGCCTTGGCGAGAAGGATGCGGCTTTCGAATGGCTGGAAAAAGCTTATGCGGCACATGACGACCAGATGGTTCGGCTCAAGGAAGAATTAGGATACGACAATCTGCGCTCGGACCTACGTTACGCTGATCTGCTTCAGCGAGTGGGATTGCCGCAATGATCAAGAAGAATAGCTGAATAACGGTTCAGTGACTGCCGTTTCATCCACACCGAAGCATCCGTTAGATCCGTTTGTTCGCTGCATCCCTACAGATCACCCGACGTCTAGCATCTTCGGTAGACCTGAAGTTCCTGGGCATCATAGACACCGGCATTGATCCCACTCATCCGCACCTTCTTGGTCTTGTTGATGGGAACAGATCGGCATCCTTCTGTGCTGATGAGGATCCGGTAGTTCAGCAGCAATTCCCTGGCTATCCAGCATGGACCAAAACTCAGTGTGGATCAGCCGGCAAAGTTGGCCTGTGAGCCAGCAAAGGCATACGAGGACAAAGGCACGAAAGAAATAGACTTGCTCACAAGTATCGTCCGATATTTGCCGGTCCCCTTCCGCCGGCCTGGAAATCTCGTAGCGATTTAGCACCGCCTTCACGATACGTCCCTCGCCTCCACGAAATGTTTTTCTCTTCCGCGCCATACGTAAATGAGATAGCAATCTGAGCGCAAAGTTCACCGTCTGTAAATCAGGAAGGGCAAAATCATGCGACTCTCACTATTACTTCTTTTAACTATTAGTTTCACCGTTACCGGCCTGACGAGTGCGCGGGCTGCAAATACTGCTATTGCCGTTAGGGAAGTTCAAGATGCACCGGCGTCGACACCGACTCCAACTCCGGATCCAGAGTTGGAAAGGCTCGATCGTGAAACAAAGATTGCGCAAGCGCAGCAAGCAAAAGCAGAGGCTGACAAGGCGAAAGCCGAAGCCGACAAAGCGGCGCTTGAGGCGCGACTGGCTGCCGAAAAAGCGCGGCTGGGAATCGGTGTTACCTCCCCCTCAGCCACGGCGCCCAGCGGCGATATCACTGGTGATAAAGACAAGTTCATCGAAGCGCAGCTCCTCGCGGAATTCAGCGCGCGCAAAGCAAGCGATCTTATGTACGAGAATGTTTGTGACTCTCGGAACGCTGCGCTCATGGCGAATCACATCAAGGTGCTGGTAGTGAGCGGTAGTGGCGAGAAAGCAATGACTGTGACTTATAGCGCAATTCTGGCGCAGCTCCAGTTTCTCCATAATCACTATGTTGGGCTCATTAATCGGGCGAACGACGCAAGGACGCCGAAGGAATCAGCCGCCCTACTAATCCCTGCCGCTACCGAAGCAGTGAAATCCGTAGCCGACTTGATCAATATGTTCCGCACCTCAACCGAGTTCAAGGATCAGACGGTCACGGTCGATGCGCGTATGGTGGTCACTCTCTTAACAAATAAGCTGCTCATAAAGCGTGGAGTGTGCGAGATCGATGGAATTTACTACCCGTCGGTCTATACGATGGGACTATCGCCAGACGTGTCGAATGATCCGTTAATGAAAGCGTATCGCGATTTATTGGACGACGCTGCGAAGGGCGATCAGGCAGTGGCGGCAAACAACGAGATGATTGCCACATTGACAACAGCTGCAGAGGACGTCAACAAGGAAATCGAAAAACTAGAAACGGCAATTAAAGAACACGAAACTCCCGCGCCAAAAACTGAAAGCAAGAGCAAAGGCAAAAAGAAACCAGCCGAGGAACCATTTGATTTAGAAGGAGCGAAAACAGCGTTGAGCAAGGCACTGGTGAAAAAAGCTGCTATCAACTTAAGGATCAAAGAGCTCCAGCAAACTGCCGCGAATGTTGAATCGTTCAAAACCAGCCTCGCCGATCTGCTGAAGCTTCTGACAGCCGTCGACTCAACTACAAACACGCCCGCCCTGGTGAGCTTGTTACGTGCCGAACGTTTGTCTAAGTTACTAAAGCAACCCAATACCTATTCTCTGGAAATGCAAGTGACCGCAAAGGGAACGAACAAGATCACTAAGAATGCATTCTTCAGCGCTAAGCTATCTCACTCCGGCGGCGTGAGTATCGGCGTGAATCTCTTCAATAACCAGGACCAACTGGTCCTGGGCCAGCTCGAGCAGTTTTACATCGACTACACGAATTCAAAGGAAATCCGACGACTAACCGGATTTCAAAGACTAGATCCGTCATTCGCCGGAGCAGGACGGAATCAGAACAACCCACAAACACATCACTAGAGGGCCTATGCAATTTCAACTTTTGCGCATTCTTCTGCTGCTAACCATCTGTAGCCTCCCTTCCCTCGTGAATGCAGGGAGTGGTGCTCAAGGTATTTCTGATTTCGCGGTTGCATTTGACGACACAACAGGTGAATCCACGATCTATGTCACCGACGAAGTGTCGCACGCAATCTACAAGATCGATGGCGCTCATGCGGACTTGCATGCTCCGAAAGAAACGCTGCTAGGCGAGCTGAAACCGTTTTTCAGCTCGCCGGAACTATCAGCACCTACCGGCATTGCTTACTTCAACGGAAAACTTCTGGTCTGCGACAAGTCCGCTGATGCAGTCTTCGAGATCGATACCACGACTAAAATCCTCAGCTTGTTATTCGAAAAGGGTGTCATTGCGAAACCGGTCCGAGTAGCCGTTTCTCAAAATGGCCGGGTCGCGGTGACAAATGATGCAGGCGATATCGTCTTATATCAGCGTCTGACGCAGAGTTTCAGCTCCAAACGGCGCATCGAGAATACGGATATTGCCTTCGCCGGAGACGACCTGGTCGTCGTTAACAGCGCCGGAAAGGTTTCTCTGATTCAGGGAAAGACATACGATGGTCCATCGCCGACTTCTACGCCGCTGGAGTTGTCAGCGGCGGCCAAAGACAATCAGCAGTTAGTCGACGTAGCTTTCGTTAATGGAATTTATTACCTGGTCGGAGGCGGTCAAGCGTACGCACACATAAGAACCAAAAACGCAACCCTGCCACTCTTCAACCAGCCGTTGCCTTTGCGTTCGCTGAGTGGCATCAGAGTGAACAAACAGCTTGTCGCTGTCCTCGACTCGCGTAATCAATCCATTCTTCAGTTTGACAGGCCGGTCGCCATGACCGCAGGCTTCGATGAAGGTTCTGCGGCCGCTCTAATTCCCTTTTACGAGTATCTCCTCAATCAAAACGCTCTTCCAACTCGCACGTACGTAGCGGCACGCGATTACAAATCGGCGGGAGACCTGCTGCGCGAAGAGAAGATCGTCTTTCAATCAACTACTGACAACGATGCCGTCAGTCTGTTTTGCCCGCTCAACAAAGATCTCTGCCCATCAGACGCAGAAGAGAAAAAAGCCATAGCAATCAAGAAAGG
>DASROI010000391.1:0-2275 GCA_035646955.1 Pyrinomonadaceae bacterium | reverse complement strand
GGCGCTTATTCTGGTCGTTGAGCGGAACCCCGCCGTGCAGCGTCTGGAGAAGTACTTTCTTGAACAGGCCGGCTACCAGGTCGAGTTTACCAATGATGGTGAGGCTGCGCTCGCACGCACGCGTCACTTGAAACCCCAGATCATTGTTACGGAAATCCTGGTACCTAAACTTGATGGCCTGAGTCTTTGCCGCGCCATCAAATCTGATCCCCAGACCCGCGATACCCTGGTTTTAATTTTCAGCCACCTCCATGCAGAGGACCGTGCCCGCGAGGTTGGAGCTGATGCGTTTCTAATTAAGCCCCTCGACGATGAACTCTTAATTCACACCGTAAAAAAGCTGCTCGAATCTTGCGAGCATTCGGCAGGGGGCACCTAGTGAGCATTCCAAAAATACCAACCGGCTGCAGCGGTCTCGACGACGTCTTGTACGGTGGCATTCCGGTTAACACAATTACAGTTCTGATGGGGGCGCCCGGCACAGGCAAAACCATCCTTGCCGAACAACTCGCCTTCGCTAACGCCACAGCGGAAGCGCCTGCGCTCTATCTCACTACACTTTCGGAGCCCCTCGAGAAGTTCATCACTCACGGCCAAACCTACGGGTTCTTCGATGCTTCAAAAATTGGTCAATCGATCTTCTATGAGGATCTCGGCCTGGTGCTTCGAGACCAGGGTGTAACAAAACTTGCCGAAGTCGTTGCAGATCTCTTTGCCAGCTATAGGCCCCGTTTTGTTTTCATCGACTCGTTCAAAGCTCTTAACGAGTTAATGGCGAATCTTTTAGAACGACGGATGGTCATTTACGATCTGGCTAGCGTGCTTTCCTCCTACGCCTGCACGACTTTCCTGGTTGGTGAGTATGCCCCGGAGGCTATGACTGAGTTGCCGGAGTTTGCGATAGCCGATGTTGTGCTCCAACTGGCAAAGTATTCAACGAACATGCGAGAGCAGCGCTTTCTGCGTGTTGAGAAGCTGCGCGGCTCAAACTCAGTGCCGGGGTTACACGCATTTTCTATCACTGAGGACGGTATTTTCCTTTATCCACGATTGCTAACTCCTGATGTTTCGCCAGACTACGAAGAGCGTCGTGAACGAGTCACAACCGGGATTCCGGGGCTGGATGAAATGGTGGCAGACGGATTCTGGAGGGGCAGCACCACATTGATCGCGGGGCCTACCGGCGCGGGCAAGACGATTATGGGTCTTCATTTTGTGGCCGAGGGCGCCCAACAGGGAGAGGCAGGATTGTACGTAGGGTTGCAGGAGAACCCGATTCAACTCTCCCGGACCATGAAAAACTTTGGTTGGGGTGAGTCACTTTCAGATGGCGGGATCGAGCTGATGTACCGCTCGCCAGTTGAAATCCAGCTGGACAGCATCACCTGGGACCTCTTCCGGCGCGTGCGAGAGGGGAAGGTCAAGCGTGTAGTGATTGACGCGCTCGGGGATTTAGAACGCAGCAGCATCGACCAGCAAAGATTTTCCAATTTTATCTACGCCCTTACCCAGTGGTTCGCCGTGGAAAACGTCACGTGCCTGATGATGTATGAGCTGGCCTCACTGTTTGAGGTACATGGCATCAGCGACCAGGAAGTGTCGAATATGAGTGACAATATTCTTCTACTTCGTTTCACGCCCGACACGGAAATGGAAAGAACGGTGCGTATCATAAAGACTCGGGGTAGTGCCCACGACAACCGGGAGCACAAACTGGAAATCACCAACGCAGGAGTGAAAATTATCGGCTCCCAGTAACGATTCGAGGCTTCTATAAATGGTCAAGCGGGGGTCTGAAGAAAAAGAACCTTACCGGCGTTTGGCTGAGATCAATCGCGCGATTACCACGTCGCTCAACTTCGACGAGGTGCTTGATCTCATAGTCGAGAACGCGGCGCAACTGGTCAGTGCGCGAGTTAGCGCCCTGCTGCTCGTCGACCAGGAAGGTCTCCTGCGAATCCGCAGCGCTCGCAGTATCGATTCAAAACTCATCGAAGAATTTGCAGGCAATGTTGACGAGGACGTCATCGCTCAACTGCGCAAGTCCCTCAAGCTGGATCCTTCCGAATCACTCGTTCCGATACCAGTCATCGCCAAGAACGTGCTCAGAGGACTTCTGGTCATCATCCGCGACGTTCAACTCGACGAAGAGGAGGAATGGCAACTGTCCGCGCTTGCAGACCAGGCAGCCATCGCCTTGAGAAACGCGCGTCTTTACGAAATGGAGTTGGCTGAGGCCACTGGTGAACGCGACCGTACTCTTGAAGCGCTGAAA
>DASROI010000390.1:0-9130 GCA_035646955.1 Pyrinomonadaceae bacterium | reverse complement strand
AAATGACATCTACGGCTACTCCGGAAATGCTGGGGAGCGAACTCTGGCGGAAAGCTGGACTTTCAACTTCTGCCGCTAAATTCTACCAGCAAAGCACAGTCCACAAAAGAAGATAATCAGCGAAAGGCTGTGGGTCAGCTTTAAGGTTCCTGGTTTCGCCGGACAGAAAACGATCCACGAAGTCACACGAGGCGTCACGAAAGACCGGCCTTTTTTCGAGCAGTTTTGTGTAACTTCGTGGATCGCGCTTTTCGCGCCCGGCTAAAAATCGACACTCTAATAGAAATCGACCAACTACCATCAGCGAATGTTCTTAGAATTACGCTTTCTTTGCGTAAAGGGCTTTCAGCTCTTTTTCGTAAGGCGACATGTCTACGAGCTTGCGAATAATTCCCGGTAACACATTCAGGGTCTCTCTTATTTCGGCATCGTTGTTATATCTACCGACTGAAAAACGGATAGATCCTTGCGCCGTTGTATAAGGAACATTCATCGCTCGTAGCGTTGGCGAAGATTCATGGCTTGACGAGTGACACGCTGAGCCAGTTGAAACACAAATGCCATGCTGGTCGAGATGAGTGAGGATGTTTTGACCTTCAACGTACTCGAAAGAAATATTGGAAGTGTTTGGCAGACGTTTGGTTCGATCAGCTGGTCCATTCAAACGTGCGTTCGGAATTTCGTTAAGAATGCTGTCTTCGAGTAAGTTGCGAAGATCAAGAACCGTATCATGATCATCTTCCAAACGCGCGAGCCGGGAAGCAGCGCCAAGTCCGACAATGCCAGGAACCGCAGAGGTTCCGGCGCGACGGCCATCCTCCTGTTTACCTCCAACAATAAAGGAGGGAAGATCAACGCCGCGTCGCATGTACAGCGCGCCAATACCCTGCGGCGCATGAAACTTGTGACCAGATAAAGCAAAAAGATCGACCTGCCATGACTTCAGGTCGATTGGGAGTTTTCCCACTGCCTGAACACCGTCGACATGGAAGAGTGCGTTTGTTCTCTCGCGGACGAGCTGACCTATCTCACTAATGGGGAAAAGTACGCCAGTTTCATTATTGGCCAGCATCACAGAAACTATGGCAGTGTCGTCACGCAGCGCCTGCCGCAACCCTTCCATATCCAACTCGCCTTCTGAATTGACGCCGATCCAGCTAACTTCATAACCTTGAGTCTCAAGCTGTTGGCATAGGTTTCTGACAGCCTCGTGTTCGACCTGGGTAGTGACTATGTGCTTCTTCTCGGGTTGAGTGGCAAGGGCTCCGTTGATGGCCCAATTGTCCGATTCGGAACCGCAGGAAGTAAATACGACTTCAGAAGTATCAGCGGCGCCGATCAATTCGGCCACTTCCTGGCGCGCGTTCTCAACGGCCTGCTTCATTTCACGGCCAAGTGCGTGAGCTGAAGATGGATTTCCGAAAAACTTAGTTAGATACGGAAGCATTGCTTCCGCAACTTCAGGTGCGATGCGAGTAGTGGCGTTGTTGTCCAGGTAGATCATTGCAGGTTGTCTTAGGTTTTAGGTCTTTGGTCTTTATGGTAGAGCGACGGAGTCAATTATCTCTTGGATTAGTTGATGACACGAGCCGCAGCCTCCGCCGGCGCTGCATACGCGTGTGACTTCCCCTACCGTTGTGAGTCCTCTGTTTTGGATCTCACGTTCAATGGTCTGCTCAGATACAAAGAAACAAGTGCAGATCAATGCATCGTCTCCCGACCATTCATCACGCGCAGTATTACTGTAATCCTGCAGCGCTGAGATTAGGGCGCTACCAGCCAGGGCCACGCAAGCACTGCGGTTATCGTCAATTTCTGCGAACTCTTCAACAAAGCTTTGCGAGTGAACATCATTGGCCGCCTCGGCCGTTGACATCCCCGTCACTGCCTCACTTAAAAGAGATGAGGCTGATATCAAAACGTCGCACCCAACCGCCCGAAACTTTGCCTGCAGAATATTATGAGCCTGATCAACCTGGACTGAAAACTGAACGACTGCGCCACAACTCACGGATACAGCACGACCGGTGAATCTCGGTTCGCCGGCTTCGCCGACATTAGAAGGATTCAGGAAGTGTTCTTTAAGTGTTTCGGCTGAACTCAACAAAATCTCAACTAACAAAGCCCTGGGGTGCCGGCGCACTCCAAGGTTTGTCAAAAATGCACCTATCAGATACGCTTCTATTCAAACTAATCACACTTTAGAAAAATACCTATGACTGAACTGACCGAACAATTAATACTAGACAACCTTCGTCAAATCAAAGACCCGGATCTGCACAAAGACATCGTTACGCTTGGTTTTATCCGCGACCTCAAAATCAATGGTGGTGACATCTCGTTTCGGATTGTACTCACTACACCCGCCTGCCCGGTTAAAGCCGAGATGGAAAGTGCAGCACACGAGATAGTTGGGGCACTTCCAGGTGTAACCTCTGTATCTGTTGTCATGGATGCGGAAGTTCCTAAAGGACGAGGTCTTGGCGACAAATTAGTAATTGAGGGTGTTCGCAACATTGTCGCCGTTTCATCCGGAAAAGGCGGCGTTGGCAAGTCGACCGTCGCCGTTAATCTCGCAGTGTCGCTGGCGTTGGATGGCGCCCGAGTCGGCTTGATGGATGCGGATGTTTATGGACCAAACGTCCCGATAATGCTGGGAGCCAGTGAAGCACGACCAGAGGTGGAGGGCAACCGACTGGTTCCGATCGAAGCCTACGGCATAAAGCTGATGTCGATGGCCGTACTCCAACCGGGCGACAAGCCGATGATTGTCCGCGGGCCCATCTTGCACGGCCTGGTCAAACAATTTCTTTCTGACGTTAAATGGGGCGAACTAGATTACCTGATCGTCGACATGCCGCCGGGCACGGGCGATATTCAACTCTCGCTCGCACAATTGGTTCCAGTGCAAGGCGCCGTGCTCGTCACTACGCCTCAAGACGTCGCTATTGCTGACGTCCGACGTGCCTTGAGAATGTTTGAGACCGTTGCCATTCCCGTTTTGGGAGTAGTCGAGAACATGAGTTATTTCATCGCCCCTGACACCGGAAACAGGTATAACATCTTTGGCGAGGGCGGCGGCGAGAAGCTGGCAGAGCAGTACCATGTTCCATTTTTGGGCGCTGTTCCGCTGGGTATTGAGGTCAGGGAAGGTGGAGATAACGGTATCCCAGTGGTGGTCGGAAAACCCGATTCCCCGCAGGCAATTGCCTTCCGCCGGGTCGCTGAAGAAGTCGCCCGTCGAGTGTCCATTGAAGCAATGAAACCTGAACTTGTCGTTTTGGGAAAAGGGCAATAAGATAAAGCTGGGCTTTGGTCTTAGGTCTTAGGTCTCGCCGGAGACTTAAGTCGTAAGTCCAAAGACGGACTACGTATTAAGAGAGGATTAAGAAGAAATGTCAGCGACTACAGCACCGACCGTGGCACTTAATGTCACCGAGTCAGCCGCGGCCGAGATCAGGAAGTTTATGGCTACCGAAGAGGGCTTGCCGGAGACGTCAGGACTGCGGGTCAGAGTTGTTCCCGGTGGTTGTTCCGGTTTTCAATACAGTCTAAATATCGAAGAGCAGTCACGCGAAGGTGACTTCGTGATGGACGAAAAAGGTGTGCGAATGTTCATCGATATGTTCAGCGCACAATACCTCAACGGCGTCGAGATCGACTACGTTAGCGGCGTGATGGGCTCAGGTTTTACGTTTAAGAATCCAAATGCAACAGGAAGTTGTGGCTGCGGTTCATCGTTCACGGCGTAACGCTTTCTCCGAAGCATAGTTTTCGAGGAGACGGGAGTAATCTCGTCTCCTTTTGCTTTTATGAAGATTGTTCAAGCTACATCAATTGAAGACATCACAATTGCTCGAACTCTTTTCGAGGAATACGCACAATCGCTAGGGTTTAGCCTTTGCTTTCAGAACTTTGATCGAGAGTTAGCAAATCTTCCCGGCGAATACGCGCCACCAACGGGCCGATTGTTACTCCTGTCGAACAATGAGGAAGTTGGAGGCTGCATAGCGTTTCGCAGGATTGACCCCACCACCTGCGAAATGAAGCGACTATTTCTCCGTCCAGAATTTCGAGGCAAGGGTCTGGGCCGCGTCCTCGTTGAGGCAGCAGTACAGGAAGCACGCCAACTCGACTACAAACGCATGAGACTCGACACGGTGCAAGGCAAGATGGACGACGCGATTGCCTTATATCGGTCGTTCGGATTCCACGAGATTGAGCCTTACTATGACACCCCTCTTAGCGAAACAATCTTCATGGAACTAGAGCTCTAGGACGTTTCGCTCGCGGATCGCTTGCCGCGTGCTACCCTCTTGTGTCAAATTCCCCTCGGCAAACAAACAATCAAAGTTGGAGTTAACTAATGGCGAAAATTCAGGCCGAAACGGCCAGTGGTCTAGTTGAAACTGTTGCGCCCCAGAGCAAAAAGTTGGTGTTGGCCCTTGAAGACGCAGGGATCGACATCTTGCACCGCTGTGGCGGAAATGCGCGCTGCACAACATGTCGAGTTGAAATTCTTGAAGGTCAACCGGAAGAAATGGCGGAAATTGAACGCAACCGGCTCGCAGTAGAAGCGGAACTCGCTCCAAACATTAGACTGTCGTGCCAGATCCATGTGGACCAGGATCTAAAAGTGCGCGTTATCAATCAAGCAAGCGTGCGAGGGATGGACGCTGGTCCCAGACCACTCGACTAACCCTGGAGTGCGCCGGCCCAGCGGCGCTTCGTTATACGGTCCAGTGCCTGACAATACCATGGGTCTGAAAAGCGCCGCCCGGCCGGGCACTCCAACAACACCGTTATTGCGTGTCGGCCTGTGATGGGTGTAATCTTCGCCCGTAATTCCAAACAAAACCTATAAGGCTTAGGCAACTTTTCGTTCAGTCAATCGAGCCTGATGTCTAACCACCAGTTACGGAGGACGTATGCTAATTGAGTCAACTGTCCATCTCCCCATCAGTCTGGCTATGTTTGATGGAGTGTTCAACTCACCAGATGGAGCCGCCATAGCGCGAATATTTTTGCGTTGGTCCCATTTTGTCGCGGGTATTACCTGGATCGGACTACTCTATTTTTTCAACCTCGTAAACGTACCTTTTCAAAAGACTATCGATGCTGATACCAAGAAGAAGGTAAATCCAAAGCTTCTCGGAGATGCGCTGTGGTACTTCCGTTGGGGAGCGTTAATAACGGTATTGGTGGGTTTCACTTACTACGCGATGTACATCCTCAGTCCGGATGTCAGAAACGCAAACACTCTTGGCAACGGAAACATAAATGTTTGGCTTGTGATTTTGGCCTGGCTCACTTATCCGGTAGTGCTGTTTCTCTTTGAGTTCTTAATTATCAAAAAGGTACCTTCTTTGATTAAAGACGGTCGCGTGTTCGCCATCGTCATGTTTGTCCTGACCTTGATTGTCTCCTACGGGATTATCAAGTTCTTTACCTTCATGTTGACCGTCAATGGCCAAAACTATGCGAGCAACAAAGCCTACTCGATTGGGATTGGCGGCGCATTTGGTATTGTTATGCTCTTGAACGTTTGGGGAATCATTTGGCCCAATAACAAACGGATCCTCGCCGCGACGGCCGGCACCGGTCCCGCCGCAGCTCCTGAATTGGCCCGTCAAGCATTCATCGCTTCTCGTACAAACACATGGCTCTCGTTGCCGATGCTGTTCTTCATGGCAACCTCGCACGGAGACTGGGTAATCTTCGGGAGGTAACACGAGCTACTCAGTAAGTTCTAAGAGCGGATCATTGATCAGATATTTGATCAATGATTCGCTCTAACTTTTCATTAACTACGCTTTGTTTCCTGCACAAGACTCTGATCACCACATTAATTCAGCAGCCTCTACACGGATTCGTCACAATCCAGCGGGATAGTCGACATGATCCCCAGACGTCCCCGTTTAATTCGTTAATCATTGTGGAGGTTTAGGAAATGTCACTAGGTTCTTATAAAGCTCGTCAGTTTGATCTCAGCCGGCTCAAGGGTATCTCAGACCAGACCCTTGAAATGCACTTCAAACTTTACGAAGGTTACGTAAAAGAAACTAACAATTTGACCGATCGGATCACTGAGTTCATCAAAGATGGAAATGTTGATCAGGAAGAGATGCCCGCTTACTCGGAGTTAACCAGGCGTCTTGGTTTTGAATACAACGGAATGGTGCTGCATGAGTACTACTTCGATAACCTTCAAAAAGGTGGCGGTACTGGAGATCCGGAATCCACTTCATCTTTCGCAAAGGCGGCCGCATCGACTTTCGGAAGCTACGAGATTTGGAAGACCGATTTTGTTGGTATTGGAAAAATGCGAGGCGTTGGTTGGGCAATTTGCAACCAAAATCCTGCTAACGGAAGACTTTCAAATCATTGGATCACACTCCACGAAACGGGGAATGTCGCAGGTTTCAATCCCATCCTGGTGATGGATGTTTGGGAGCATGCGTTTTTGCTGGATTACAAACCAGCAGAGCGACCTAAATATATCGAAGCATTCTTCTCGAATATTAACTGGAATGCTGTTGAAAAACGGCTCCAGTTGAACGTCGGATCGCAACGGGCTCGCGCCTAAAAGCAGGGTCGGAGGTCAGGGGTCCGGGTTCAGACTCTGACCCCCAACTCTACTTCTGTGGTAATGGCGGCTTCGTTAGCTTGCAGTCCACTGAAAGAGATTTCAGAAAGTTCAGTACATCCTCACGCATCGTTGCATCAAGCTTGTGAGGTTGAAGGTTCTTCTTATCGAGATGGTCGTTAGGCTTACCCCCAGCCAGCATCGTATCGACTGCCTCCTCCAAAGTTTTAGCACTTCCATCGTGAAAGTAAGGCGCGGTGTTGGCAATGTCTCGAAGGGTAGGCGTTTTGAAAGCTCCCGTGTCTTCAGGTTTATTCGATACTTTGAAACGACCAACATCTGGTTCTTTCTGGTCCATGCCAATGCCGACGTTATGATATTGCTGGTCCGTAAACAAAACTCCGTCATGGCAGTTGTTACATTTTATCGCTTGAAAGATGTTCCAACCTCGCACCGCACTCGCGCTTAATGCACTCTGATCGCCGGCCTTCCATCGGTCCCACGCAGTGTTCCCGCTGATGATGGTTCGTTCGTAAGCGGCAATGGCTTTGACTACGTTGTCCGGTGTCGCGTCGCTTTGAAATATCTTTTGAAATTGGGCCTTGTAACCCTGGAGCGCATTGAGCTTTGCAACTATTTCGTCGGCCTTTGCCCCCATGTTCGCGCCAGTCCAGGCGGCTAGAGCTTGTTTTTCAAGCGAAGGACTACGGCCATCCCAATAAAATTCTTTTTGATACCCGATATTCCAGAGCGTGGGACTGCTCCGAGGCAATTGCTTGTTACCCGCCCCGATTGCTTTGGGCAAACCATCCGTTAGACCATGCTCGCAAACATGGCATGAGTAACATGATCTACTTCCGTCAACACTAAGGCGCTCATCGAAAAACAACTGCCGTCCCAGTGCTACTTTTTCCGGTGACATTGGATTGTCCGCAGGTATCGTCATCGGCTCATAGGTGGTGAGTTCAGCCGGCAGAGGTTGAATTTCAGGACTGAATCCACCGGCCACATCCGGCGCATTGTGACTGTTACACGCGGCCACCAGCGTTAGGCTCACAACACCACAAAGAATAGCAACGGAAACCAGAATCTTATTTCTGCTCATAGTTTAGTGCGAGTCGATCGGACCTCTCGTCCTCCGTTTAGTTGAATGAATTGCCCCGGATAAGTTTTGCGGATTCTTACACTGGTCTAATCGAAATGTCTAGGAGTTTGGGACCAGTTGGACCACGCAGTCTTTTTACTGATCGCCCTCTTTGCCTAATTTTGACGACTGTGTATGCTGGAACGACAAATGCAAAATCAGGTTCCAAATATAAATCGATTGGTAAAGACCTTCTTGCTGGGTGCCACCATCGTCTTGCTGGCGTCTTGCAACTCGAATAGAGATAGCGACCATACGACAGTGACAACTTATGTGCCTCCACCGCCGCTCCAGGTGTTGAAAATCGAGGTTCGGGATGGTCCAAGGTCTCCAGCAAAGTACGAAACGGGTGCGAACGTTGATCTAAACAAGCCGCTACTACTATTCAATCTTCCGGATGGGAAAGTGGTTTCAACCGATGAAGAAGTTGTGATTGATTTTTCGCTCGCCAACGCCACGCTAAAAGGTGATGGAGGCGAATACAGAGTGCGTTACATGATCGACGATGGAGAAATGCAGTGGCTCGATCACTGGCAGCAATTAGTACTAACTGGATGGACACCGGGAGAGCACACGATTCGTCTCGAGTTGATTGGCCCGGACGGATGGCCGTTCCGCAACGGCGACTTCAATGTGGTCACGCGAAAAATTAGCGTGCACCGGCCCGGCGGCGCCTTGTGATACCCGCCACCTCCGACACCACGCATAGGTGTCTTACAGACGCCCCGGACGCCACGTCGAGAGCCGCTGCCTTCTGTGACCTGACCTCTTAGTTGTGGTTAACTTAACTGTGCCTTGTTCTCAATCGGATGAATCGCGGTTTGCTGAGTTAACGCTAGCCGTCTCTAACTGCACGCTCTGTGAAGCTATGTGCGAGCGGCGCGCGGTTCTCAGCGATCGCAATGGTTCGGTAAGGTCAAAAGTGATGTTTATCGGCGAAGCTCCAGGGAGAAAAGGCGCCGACCGCACGCGAGTCCCTTTTTCCGGAGATCAGTCCGGAACGAATTTTGAGCGGTTCTTAAGCTCCATTGGTCTATTGCGCCGCTCTATTTTCATTACGAGTGCAGCGCTTTGTAATCCGAGGACGGAATCTGGTGCGAATCGCAAGCCAACCAAAACAGAATTGGCCAATTGCTCCCCGTTTCTGGCAAGAACAATTGAACTGGTCAACCCGCTGGTAATCGTTACGTTAGGTTCGGTGGCGCTTGAGGCCCTCAAGGGCATTCACTATCATGAACTCACACTGAGAGATTCCGCGGCGACCATTCAGAGTTGGAACGGACGTGTGTTAGTGCCGATATACCATCCAAGTCCGCAAGTCCTGGCATCACACCGTCGTGAAGCCGAACAGTTGCGAGATTACCAGGTTGTTGCGAGAGCCATTTCAGAGTGCGGACCGC
>DASROI010000389.1:0-10483 GCA_035646955.1 Pyrinomonadaceae bacterium | reverse complement strand
GTCTTCGGGAGTGGCCTGAGCGAGAAAGTCATCAACGCCGGCTTCACGTGCGATAGTTGCGGCAGTAAGTGGATTGTCGCCAGTGATCATCACCGTACGAATTCCCATCTGCCGCATTTGATTAAACCGTTCGATCATTCCCCCCTTGATGATGTCTTTTAGTTGAATGACACCGAGAGGCAGTCGATCTTCAGCGACGACGAGAGGTGTGCCTCCTTCGCGCGAGATTCGTTCTACAATTGTCGTTAAGTCAGCAGCGAGGTGATTTGAAGAAGAGCCAAGATATTTGAGAATCGCATCGGCGGCACCTTTTCTAACTTCACGGCCGTCGAAATCGACTCCGGACATTCGTGTCTGCGCAGTAAAAGGAATGAAGGTGGCTTCATGCGGCGCCAGTTCTCGTCCGCGCAACCCATACTTTTCTTTGGCAAGCACCACGATTGAACGGCCTTCTGGCGTTTCATCGGCGAGCGAGGACAATTGTGCAGCTTCCGCCAACTCAGTTTCGTCGACCCCCGGCAACGGGATGAAAACAGTAGCCTGTCGATTGCCTAGAGTGATCGTTCCCGTTTTATCCAGCAGCAGGGTATTCACGTCGCCAGCGGCTTCCACCGCACGTCCTGACATGGCAAGTACATTGTGTTGAATCAGGCGGTCCATTCCCGCGATACCTATCGCTGAAAGTAATCCACCGATTGTCGTAGGAATTAAACAGACAAGAAGCGACACGAGAACGAAGATCGTTTGCGGTGCGCTTGAGTAGATTGCGAATGGTTGTAACGTAACGACCGCGAGCAGGAAGATGATCGTCAATCCGGCAAGCAAGATGTTAAGAGCAATCTCGTTTGGCGTCTTCTGTCTTTCGGCACCTTCGACAAGGGCAATCATTCGATCGATAAATGTCTCGCCGGGATTCGAGGTGATGCGGATTCGGATCTGATCTGAAAGGACGCGCGTGCCGCCGGTGACTGCAGAGCGATCTCCGCCAGCTTCACGAATTACTGGCGCGCTCTCACCGGTTATTGCTGACTCATCTACTGAAGCCACGCCGGCAATGATTTCGCCGTCACCTGGAATAAACTCACCGGCTGAAACAATCACCACATCGTCCTTGCGCAACTGAGGCGCGACCACATCCTCTGTCTGGTTTCCCGAAACTACTCTGTGCGCTATCGTTTCAGTTTTAGCTTTTCGCAAATTGTCAGCTTGCGCCTTACCACGGCCCTCAGCCATTGCTTCGGCAAAGTTGGCAAACAAAACCGTGAACCAGAGCCACAATGTGATTTGGAGTTCAAATCCGGTATTCGTCACACCGGGAATCGGAGCAATCATGCCCCGAATTAGTTGTAGTGTGGTCAAAACACTACCGACCTCGACGACGAACATAACGGGATTGCCCATCATCTTGCGTGGATTCAATTTCTTAAAGGAATCCACGACGGCTCGCTTCACGATCTGCGCGTTCCAAATTGCTTGTTTAGTAGTACTCATATGGTTTCTTCTTGATCTTCGGCCTTTGGCCTTGGGTCTTTGATTGTTGTAAAAGGAATCACATGGCCGCCCGGCGCATCGCTGAAATTCTTAAGACCAAAGGCCTAAGACCCAAGTCCTTTTCCTCAAAACGTTTTTCCGGCACCCATCAACAAATGTTCGACAATTGGTCCAAGACTGAGAGCCGGAAAGAAAGTTAATGCGCCGACAATCAAAATCACGCTGACCAGCAGCACTGTGAACAGCGGCGTGGTAACTGGAAATGTTCCCAACGATGGTGGCACCAACTTCTTGGTAGCCAAATTTCCAGCCACGGCAAGCATCGGGACAATCATCAGGAAACGACCAATGAGCATCGCAAAACCAAGGGTCGTGTTGTACCAATAGGTGTTGGCCGAGATGCCAGCGAAAGCGGAGCCGTTGTTCCCAGTTCCTGAAGTAAACGCGTACAAGATTTCCGACAGACCGTGCGGGCCCGCATTGTTTAGTTGCGATGTCCCAAAACCTGGTGCGAGAACTGAGATCCCGGCAAGAATCAAAATGACGAGCGGAAAAATCAAAACGTACAGCATCGACATCTTGACGTCATACGATTCAATCTTCTTGCCTAAATACTCAGGTGTACGTCCAACCATTAGACCAGCGATAAAGACCGACAAGATCACGAAGATCAGCATCCCATAGAGTCCACTGCCAACTCCGCCAAAGATGATCTCGCCGAGCATGATATTTACCAGCGGAACCAAACCACCCAGGGGTGTGAAGCTGTCGTGCATTGAGTTGACCGCGCCGCAACTCGCATCCGTGGTTACCGTTGCAAACAACGCGCTATTTGTTATGCCGAAGCGAACTTCTTTACCTTCCATGTTGCCGCCGCTTTGTAGCGAGCTCGTCTGTTGGTCCGCACCAAGACCGGTCAGAATTGGATTACCACGTGACTCGGCCCAGTAAGACGTCAACACACCGGCGAGACAAAGCACCACCATCGCCGCGAGTACCGCCCAGCCGTGCTTTGGCGATCCGGTCATGCGGCCCAGGGTATAAGTCAGGCCACCTCCTATCGCGAAGATCGCGAGCAACTCGATGAAGTTAGTAAACGGACTGGGATTCTCGAATGGATGAGCGGAGTTGACGTTGAAGAAACCACCGCCATTCGTACCAAACTCCTTAATGAACTCCTGTGATGCAACTGGACCCTGGGCGATAGTTTGTTCAGTTACGACTTGGCTTTCTTTCTGCGTGCTCCCATCCGGGTTTGTGAGGACGTTGCCATCAGCGTCCTTCTTGTCAACTTCAATGGTCTGCGCATCGAGTAGTTTTGCCGTGTCATACGCGCGGAAGTTTTGCACTACTCCCTGAGAGACGAGCAGCATCGCACCTAGGACACAAACAGGTAGAAGTAGGTAAAGATTGCACCGAACAAAGTCGACCCAGAAGTTTCCTATGGTTTTCATCTCGCGACGGGCAACACCACGAATCAGAGCAATTGCCAGGACAATTCCGGTCGCGGCCGAACCAAAGTTGTGATAAGCGAGACCGACCATCTGCGTGAAGTAACTCATCGTCACTTCAGGCACGTAGCTTTGCCAGTTTGTATTGGTTGTGAAAGATGCAGCGGTATTGAAAGCTGAGGCCACAAAACCACCGGTGGCACTCGCCGATGAGTCGACGCCGGGCAGCTTCTGCGGATTGAACGGTAGATAGCCTTGCAAACGCTGAATAAGGTAAAGGAGTAACAGTGAGGCTAAACTGTATAGCAGCATCGCTGCCGCATACTCGGTCCAGTGCATCTCTCGCTCTTCATCCACTCCGGTGAGTCGGTAAATTACGCGTTCTACCGGTCGCAACACCGGATGCATAAACGTGCGCTCGCCATTAAAAATGTGGGTCATAAAGATGCCCACTGGTTTGGCAATCGCAATTATGATCGCGATGAAGAGCAGAATTTGAAGCCAGCCATTAAAAGTCATCAGAATTTCTCCGGGCGCAACAGCGCATAGGTCAAGTAAATAAGCAGCAGCGCGGAGACTACTAAGCTCGCCACGGTTTCAAGATTCATCACAGACTCCTAACGTAGCTTTTCGCACGCGCGCACATACGCAAGCGCGATCAGAAAGAAGAAAACCGTCAAGGCGATATAAATAAGGTCATGCATACCGGGCCTCCCGTTAACAAACCCTGGCTGAGGATTTGGGACTTGCTTCCTTAACCAGGCGAATTCGCTTTAGGCGCGTAAGACGTTCCTTCCGCTCGCGCCTTAGTTGTTTCCAAATCATCAGCCAAGCCATGCAAAGAGACATGAACATGCTCAGATCTCTAAACACGATGCCCCAGCGAATTTGTCTGCGTAGTGTTCGAAGTTTTGCAAATCTCACTTCCGCTCCGCCTAGTTAAAGTTGTAACCAACCTCTAACAGAAAGAAATGATTTCCATTCGACGCGTTTGTATTGCCGATCGAATAGCCTGCATAGCCGGTTACCTTTGGACCAACTTTGAACACGATTCCGGGTGTGAAATAGCCAGCACCGTGTTTACCGGTGAGCCAGTCGGCGGCAAAACTAACCTTCTTGGTCAGCGGCTGCTCAAGTCCAAACTGTCCACCGGCTCGGTTCGCTGCTGATACCACATTGGCTGTAAAGTCATAGCCTCCGAACGTAACTCGCGCTCCACTCTTGAAGGTCTTGCTCATTTCGGCATAAACGTAATTACCTGCGTTGTAAGCACGATTGCGTACGGGAATGAAGAGGTTGTCGCCGACGACGAAGGCCCAACCGTTCTTCTCTCCTTGATAAGGTTTCCATTTGATCGTCGGCACTAATGTGGTCGAATCCGGACCAGGCTGAATGTTGCCGGTGATGTTTAATCCGACTTCAACCCGACCGCCGGCGCCGACTACCACTCGGGGCACGAACGACGAAAACTTTGCCACCACCGCACCGTCGGTTGGTTTCAAACTAGCATCCAGTTCCGCATACACTTTTCCTTTCTCGAGCACATCGGTACTCGGTACGTTGAAGATCGTTTGTTGTCCGTGTGCCAGGGACATTGCACCGCAAAACAAAACTGAAACCACCACGGTTACGATCTTGATATGATAGAGCTTCCCTTTTTTCACTGTGTCTCCTTAAGTCTCTGATGGTCCATGTTGGATTCGGACTAGACTTCACAACCATTAGCTCTTCCGCTGGCCTTCTGTGTTGACTCGTTTTCAGCGAGCTTTAGAGCTTTTCCCAGTCGAGTCTTTTGAAACGTATGATCACCCTCTCCGATTTCGCACTGAATCAGAATGATCTCTTCGTCCTCACCAACTCCTGCTTCCGACACAGCTTTCTTAATATCTCTCCAGGTCATTGTGTTTCTCCTCATTTCGTGAATTGCCGTTCACTGAATCTTTGAGGTGACGGTTCTTGGCCCGTTCATCCTCTTGGTCCAGCAGATCGAGACAATGTGCGCCGAAAATGAGAAGGGGAATAGTTAAAAAAAGCAGCACGGTGCCGTAACGTTGAATCGAGAATCCATGCCAATGTGGACCTGTCACCCATGTCATTGCAGTTAGAACTGCACCAACAAGCGGGGAGATGATGCCTGAGCAAAGTCCGCAGACGGCTCCGGCACTCTTCCAGTTCCAGCCATGAAGAAGTATTTGCTCCATGACCAGATGTGGAGTAAGTTTCATGTTTGGTAAGACAGATTCAGTCGCCATGGTCCATGCCGTGCGCGCCAAAAAGAAATGGCGCAAAGCACTACGCTTCGCGCCACTACCCAAAGGCGGTTTAATTCGTGCCCTTCTCTTAGCCTGCGGGGTTAGCTGACGGGCTCGGACTAAGAAGTGTCCTTCGTGTCATCACGATTCGCCCCGTGTCTTGCTGAAGCAAGACGATGGTTCCCCCGTGCCACTCCTCCCAATCCTCGGTGAGCGACTTCGGCGAACAAGTTGTCAACAAAAGAACATTACGGTTTTGTTTATAAAGATGGTGTAAAGAGTCGATAAAAAGTTTATAAAGATGCTAGAGGCGGGAATTCACTGAGCAGAGAATTCGGTCTTAACAAACCGCGAGTTCAACCGCGCCTTTGTGTTGATGCAGTACTTCGGCTATCTACGGCGTAATCCTCTGTACGGGTCGCGCCTACCATCTGTACTTGTAGTCCTTCTCTGTGCAACCTCGGTGGTCCTTTATGTCTCTTGTGGTTAGAAATACGGCCCAAAACTCCACCACAGAGTCACCGAGAACACAGAGATGGCACAGAGGAACCTTGCAAGTGGTGGCCTGGCGCTCCGGCGATTGGGGCGGCAACGTTACCGTCAAGGCAAAATAGACTTCGATTCAATCTCGATTATGACCGCTCGGCATACAGCTCAAGCCGGGCGGTCATAAAGCTATCTGGATCGCTTTTGCACAAAAAGTTCTCTTACCGATCGTCAGCAAACCTTTCTTTTCATTCTCGTAGCGGCTTCAGCCGGGCGACTTACTGTCGATCAATGCCTTTCTGAACCGTTTCAGCGACTCCACACTGAGAAGCGATTCACTTGGCTCAAATGAGCTTATCCGCAGCGCTGGTTGGGCCAACAACCATCTCAACACCGTCTTTTCGAAGGAGCTCCTCACACAGCTCTGATTCAATTTTTACATCTGGAAGTAAAGAGCTCTTCACTCAGTTCGTAGCGCGATGGTCGGGTGAACTTTCGTGGCCCGTCGGGCCGGCACGTAAGAAGCCACCACTCCCACTGCGATAAGTACAGCAGAAATGCTGATGAACGTTATATAGTCAGTCGCGGTCACGCCATAGAGAAGGCTGGCCATCAAGCGGGTCAGCGCGTATGCCGATATCAAACCTGCCGCTACGCCTATCAATGTCAACTTCAGTCCCTGCCCCAACACCAACCGCAACACATCCATTCTTCCTGCGCCAAGCGCCATGCGGATGCCTAACTCGCGCTTGCGAAGCGTGACTGTGTAATTCATCACGCCATAGACCCCTACCGCTGCTAAGACCAATGCCACTCCAGCGAAAGTCATCAACAGCGTCATGTTGAAACGCCGGCCGGAGAGAGAGCTCGTTAGAACCTGGTCCATCGTCTGCACGTCAGTTAGCGCCTGCTCTTTATCGATTGAATAAATGGCCTTCGAAACAGGTTGGACCAGGCTTTCCGGGTTCGAAGCAGTTCGCACCACGAAGCTCATGAAAGGGCGCGGTGATTGTTTATATGGCAGATACATCATCGCGGCCGAATCGACGTCGAGCCCACTTGCCTTAACATCACCTACTATCCCGACAATCTCACGCGCTCCTTGCTCGACGTGAAATGATGGCGTTAGCCGCTTGCCGATCGGGTTTTCCCCCGGCCAAAATCGTCGGGCCATTGCCTCGCTGATGATTACTACTGGCACGCTTTTATCGCGATCACCGTCGCTGAAGAAACGTCCCTGTCGCAACGGGATGCCAATCGCCCGGAAGTAGTCAGGCGTGATGTAACGCGTTTGGGCCATCGGTTGCTCGGCAACGGTCCCGGTGGGCCGGCCCTCGATGCTAAAGGGCTGTGTCGAGCCACCTCCTGCCAGCGGAACGGTGGTCGTAGCTCCTACGGAAACTACACCTGGCACAGCGCTGATCTGTTCGATCGCCCGGTCAAGAAATGCAAGCTGTTGATGCGGCTCGGAATACCTGATGGGCGTCAAAGCGACGCTCATCGTTAAGGCATTGCTGGTGTCGAATCCGGGATCAACCTTTTGCAGCTTCCAGAAACTCCGAATCATCAGCCCTGCCCCGATCAGCAGAACGAGCGACAGAGCCACTTCGGAAATCACCAGTGCCTTGCGTGTATGCTGCTTCATCGGAGTGCCACCGGTTCGACCCGCGCCTTGTTTCAAACTGTCACTTAGGTTGGCCCTCGTAAACTGAAATGCGGGTACGATCCCGATTATGATGCCAGCAGCGAATGACACCAAAAGCGTAAAGCCAAGCGTCCAGGTGTCGATGCCGATGTCATCTGAATTAGGAAGACTGCCCAGTTGGACCAACATCTTACTTCCCCAAACGGCGAGCAAAAGGCCAAGCACGCCTCCACTGACAGCGAGCAAAACGCTCTCGGTGAGTAGTTGTCGAACCAGTCGAGCCCGCCCGGCGCCGAGTGCGATACGCACTGCGATCTCTCTCTGGCGATTGGCGGCTCTCGCGAGCATCAGATTTGCGACATTCGCGCAGGCGATCAACAACACGAAGCCCACAGCACAGAAAAGTACCAGCAGCGCCACGCGGATATCGCCGACGAGATCTTCACGAAGCGGGATGACCACTGCGCCCCAACCTTTGTTTTCCTCAGGGTATTGTTGTTCGAGCCTGGCCGAAATAGTACTCATCTCGGCCTGCGCCTGCTTCAACGAGACGTTTTGTTTTAGACGTGCAATCACCAGGTAGTCATGAATTGATCGAACTTGACGTTCTTTTTCGTCCCACGCTAGCGGCACCCATAGATCGGCCTGACGCGGTAACTCAAACCCCTGGGGCATGATACCGATGACAGTAAAACCGCGGCTGTTCATAATCACTGATTGGCCAATTATGTTCGGGTTGGCGCCAAAGGCTCGTTGCCACAGTCCGTGACTAATCACAACGACATTGTCTTTTCCGGATCCTTCCTCATCGGGTGTAAAGGTGCGCCCCTGCATTGGATTAGTGCGCAACACCGAAAAGAAGTCTGACGATACAACAGCGCCGATCAATGGCAGAGGATCAACACCAGCACTCAGACTAAAGCCTGAGTATGTGTAAACCGCAATCTGTTCGAAGGCGCTGCTCTGTGCCTTCCAGTCAAGGTAGTTCGCGGGAGACACAGAAAATTTGTCGAGACCCGGAAAGCTTTGCTGCGGCGGCGTGTGCCACACATCGACGATCCGCTCGGATTCAGGGTAGGGTAACGGCCGCAGTAGTAGACCATTAACGACACTGAATATCGCAGTGTTGGCGCCGATCCCGAGTGCTAGCGATAACACGGTCACTATACTGAAAACAGGACTATGGACCAGGGCTCGGACACCAAATCGAACGTCGCGCCACGCGGTTTCTATTATATGACCCATTCTGATCTCCCTTACTTTTTCGTGAACTTGTTCGACTCCCCCAAGCTCAACCAGAGCGTTACGTCGAGCTTCTCCAGGTGTAAATCCTTGCCTGATTTTCGTCTCCGTCAACATATCCAGATACGTCCGGAGCTCTTCAGTGAACTCCTGTTCCACACAGTCCTTGTGCAACAGGTTGCGCCAGAGGCTGATCAAGCGAGGAATCAACGGCACGACAGCTTCTCCTCAAGTAGCCTTTAGGGCACTGGTGATCGCGAGGGAGATCCGCTGCCAGTCTTCCGTCTCCGTGTCGAGCTGGCGCCGGCCGGCTGCCGTAAGGCGATAATATTTTGCGCGGCGATTGTTCTCTGACTCAGCCCACGACGACTGGAGCCAGCCCGCTTCTTCCATCCGGTGTAACGCAGGGAAAAGTGACCCGGGTTTGACCTTGAAGGTTCCCTTCGTGATCTGATCGATCCGATTTGACACGCCTAGTCCGTGGAGCGGACCCGTAGCCAGCGATTTCAGCACCAGCAGACCGAGCGTCCCTTTCAAAAGGTCGACTTGCTTTCGCGCCATCTCTTTCTCCTATAGAAGTTCTATACATCATCGATAAACCTTTTCATATAGAATGTCAATACGAGCGGCACTCGGAGGTTGTCGTACGAAAAAATGTATGCGAAGGTGGACTGGTTTTTAATGGAAAAAGGTGGAACCAGATGGAAAGCTTTGTTCGATACTTCAGCGAGTGAATAAACAAGGAGAGTACCGTGCAATCATTCTGATGTCGGTTATTAGAGATGAAGAAACTATCTGTGCTGCTCCTTTGTGTAGTCGTATTTATTTCCTGTAACGGTGAAAAGAAATTGAATGAATACGGATACGTGTTTCAGGAAAGCACCGCGCAGAATCAATACCTCATTATGGACGGTCGGAGAGTTCCCATAAAAAACCTTGTTGCCGATGGTTCGAATCGGGTGGCTCTCAAAAGTCTGCAGGCGTTGAAGTGGAACGTCTTGTATCCGAATGCTCAGGGCGACAAAATATTCCTGCGGGGCGATTACGATGATCAATCACACTCGTTCCGCCTGAGTCATTGGTACATCAAAGTGCCATTCGAAAGATGATGTAATTAACATAACGAATCGGGCCGAAGGTGAGGGCGCTACGAAAATGACCTTAGAGGTCAATTGGTAGAGAAAAGCCGCTCGCAAAGTACCCAGCCTGTGGACCATTCGGTCTAACATTTCAGTTACTTCTCAATGGCAAGTTATAGTGTCCGAAAAGACTTCCTTGGACAAACAAGATCTTAAGACCCTTGCGGGTATGAACGGACTGCACTCATTCTCGCAATCTTTTTAAGAGCCGATTGATTTGCTCCAGTGACAACCTGCTTCGCTTTGATTTCGAGACGCTACGCGATAAGGTTTAGCACCGCGAGACAAAGAAGGATTTTATTGAGTGGACTGAAGATTTGGAAAGATGGAAGTAACCGAATAGAAGGAGAACGACATGAGCGCTAATGCACCTCAACAAACAACCTCGACCTGGAACATCGATCCGGCCCACACGACCGCTGAATTCAAGGTTCGGCACATGATGATTACTAATGTTAAGGGACAATTCACCGGCATTACCGGGGTGCTGACACTGGATGAACAGGATGTGACCAAGTCACGTGTCGAGACTTCGATTGAAGCAGCTTCAGTCAACACCCGAGAGGCCGATCGCGACACTCATCTGAAGAGTGCTGACTTTCTCGATGTGGAAAAATTTCCTACGTTGACATTCGCTTCGACGCGGATCACACGTACTGGAGACGGTGAGTTGGAGGCAGAGGGCGACCTGACGATTCACGGAATCACTAAGAAAGTCGTATTCGCTGTCGAAGGACCTACACCGCCAGGCAAAGATCCGTGGGGTAACACCAGGAT
>DASROI010000388.1:0-21283 GCA_035646955.1 Pyrinomonadaceae bacterium | reverse complement strand
GGTAACAACTTCGGATATGTCAATGTCGTGCCTGGAGTCAAATGGCGCGTAAGCATCGACATAACCAGGGGAGTCAATCGCTGGGACTAGTTCTTCCTCGACCACTTCAGGCTCGACTTCGACTACGGGAACGACGACCTCCTCAGGTGGTAGCCAGCTTTGGGTCGGTGTGGGTTCGATCTCAAATACAAACTCATCCGAGATGGTCGACGGTTCAGCTTCAACCGTAATTGGTTCAGGTTCCACTTCGCTGACTTCGGGCTCAACGATCTCCGCCTCAACTTCGATTGCGGCGAACTCGATTGGCTCCTCTTCCGTGGCTTCGGTGGGCAGAGGCTCAGATTGAAGATCAGTTTGGACAATTATTTGGGGGGAGTCATCAACGGGCGGGGGAACGCTCGTGCCGGGTGCGACAAGTTCCTCAACTTCGTGGCGGGGGCCGCTCATCTTTTTCAGGTCATTGATTCGACCCGAATGGATTGCGGCGCAAATCAGACGATGCTGGCGTTTCAGGCGTTCTGCCAAGACTTCATCGTTGAAACCCTGGGCAATAAGATCCTCATATTTCGAGCGTTTACTGGCCAGGATCTCTCCTCGCGAGTAAACCAGGGACAGGATTATCGGAGTTTCCAGACCTTTGTCCTCGGTCTGGACATGATAGACCACCCCTTCATGCTCTATATCAGTGTTGAATCCGGTAATCACTATGTGGGATCTACGAGTTCAGGGAACGACCAAAACCTCACAGACACGCGAGGGTTTCCGAAACGGTAACATAAGGATTTTTTCATGGTCAATGTGCATTTTTTTTGCTGATCACTAGCTAAGAACGTTGCTTGACACCCTTGATCACTTCGACTAGCATCAGCTTGTACAATGATTCTCAATCTAGTTATTGAGTGGCACTCGCTCGAAAGGCAGTTCTCGGAACACGACCACTACGAGCGGTGTATGGTTGCGCCTGATGCCTTTTAACCTCTACGACTATCTTCCAATCCTGCTCATGTTCGTGGTAGCTGGCGGCTTTGCCGTCGGAAATGTGCTGTTGTCGCGGTTTGTCGGCCAGCGGAAGAGCACTCGAACTAAGTTGATGCCCTATGAATGTGGCAAAGATCCGGTTGGATCTGCTCGGGAAAGATTTTCGGTAAAGTTTTATCTGATCGCAATGATCTTTATCTTGTTCGACATTGAAGTCATCTTCCTGATTCCATGGGCCGTCGTCTTCAAAGCCTTAGCGTCACAAGGCTCCGGCATGAAGATGTTCGTCTATGTTGAGATGATGATTTTCATAGGCCTCCTCCTGGTTGGCTATATTTATGTAGTTAAGAAGGGCGCTTTCGATTGGGGAGAAAAAGCCCGCGGCGAGGCCCGTGCTGAAGCAAGAGCCCTCGAGGATTTTGAGGCGCGTAAAAAGCAGAAGCGTAAGGTCGCTGCCTAAGGTAGTTTAAAATGGGACTCGAAAATATCATCGCTGAAGCCCTGCCCGAAGTTCTAACGACGCGGCTCGACTCAATCATTAATTGGGCACGTAAATCATCTCTGTGGCCGGCGACTTTCGGTCTAGCCTGTTGTGCGATTGAGATGATGAATGCCACTTCAGCCAGAAATGATCTTGCTCGCTTCGGCTCAGAAGTATTTCGAGCGAGCCCACGACAGGCCGATGTGATGATCGTCTCCGGACGGGTTTCTCGCAAGATGGCACCGGTTCTTCGTAGGATTTACGATCAGATGCCGGAACCAAAGTGGGTCATATCGATGGGAGCGTGCGCAACCTCCGGGGGAGTCTTCGATAACTACGCAATCGTCCAGGGCGTCGATAAAATCGTGCCGGTTGACGTTTACATCCCTGGATGTCCGCCACGACCTGAAATGTTGATACATGCAGTGATGATGCTGCAGGAAAAAGTGATGAAGGAGAGTGTCCGCGATCGAAAGGATATTCTCGATGTCGAAGCTCGAGAAGCCATTGTTCCCGGTACGCTCCCCGTTACTGATGGTGCAACCGCCAGAGAAAACACTTTACCCGAGTCTCGCCCCTACACTATCGCCTCCAGACATGAACGTCGACGTTCTTCCTAAAGAGAGTAGAGCACCAATCGAGGATGCCAGGTCCGGAAACTACAGAGCCAACGCCAGAGCCTTCCGTCAGTTCAGAGCAGGCGCCGTCACCAATCGTGGCGGCGTTACAGCGTGAACATCCAGAATGGTTGACGGAAGTAATTGAGGCATATGGAGAAGTGACTTTCGTCGTGCCTCAGGAATTAATTGTTACCGTCTGCTCCTTTCTTAAAGGATGGCCGGAAGGAAGATTCGACTTCCTGGCCGATATTTGTGGTGCTGATCGCGGTGTTGAGGAAGAGCCGCGGTTTGAAGTCAACTATCATCTTTTCTCAACGACCAAACATCATCGCGTGCGCATTAAAGTCCTTTTGACTGAAGAGGACATGCATGTTCAGAGCGTAACTTCCGTCTGGCGCACTGCAAATTGGCACGAGCGCGAGACCTACGACTTGTTTGGTGTGATTTTCGATGGTCACCCGGATCTAAGAAGGATTCTGCTACCCGAAGATTGGCAAGGCCATGCGCTCCGTAAGGACTTCCCGCTACGTGGTTACGAACCGTATAGCTTGAAATAGGGACAAGGTTCATGAGTACTGCCGCTAATATCCCGCCGCAATTCGAAATCGTCGACAGACCGCTCGACACGCAGATGACTATCTCGATGGGACCTCAACATCCCTCGACACATGGCGTCTTGCGTTTGGAACTCGTGTTAGACGGCGAGATGGTAGTAAAGACGACTCCTGACATCGGTTATCTCCACACAGGAATGGAGAAGCTTTTTGAATACAAGAAGTATCAACAAGGGATCGTCATTACCGATCGGATGGATTATCTAAATCCACTCGGAAACAATCTTGCTTACGTGATGGCGGCGGAGAAACTGCTCTCCATGGAAATTCCCGAGCGAGCCCAGGTCATTCGCGTCCTGATGTGTGAGCTCCAGAGGATTGCTTCCCACCTTGTGTGGCTCGGTACTCACGCGCTCGACATCGGCGCAATGACAGTCTTCTTTTATTGTTTCCGCGAACGTGAAAAGATATTGAACTTGATAGAAGCTGCTTCGGGCGGACGGTTAACGCCCTCGTATTTTCGAATTGGCGGACTGATGATGGATTTACCAGCCGGCTTTGAAAATCGCTGCAAGCAGTTTCTCGATGATTTTCTAAAAGCGGTCGGCGAGTTTCATACACTTCTCAGCGGCAATAAGATTTTTCAAAAGCGGACGCAAGGGATCGGCCGTATCTCGGCGGAAGCGGCCATCGACTGGGGTCTTTCAGGACCATGTTTACGCGGCAGCGGAGTGGATCTGGATGTGCGGCGCGCGAACCCGTATAGCGGCTACGAGAATTATGACTTCGAGGTACCGACCGAGCCCGATGGCGATGTCTGGGCGCGTTATATGGTTCGGATGCGTGAGATGAAGGAGTCGCACAAGATTGCGACCCAGGCGCTTTCGCGTTTGAAACCTGGTCCAGTGAAAGCAGACGATCCAAAAGTAGTTTTGCCCGATCGAGAAGCGATGAAAAAGCACATGGACGCGTTAATTCATCACTTTTTGATCATTGCAGAAGGATTCAATGTCCCGGCTGGTGAGGTTTATCACCCAATTGAAGCTTCGAAAGGCGAGTTGGGTGTTTACATGAAGTCGGATGGTGGACCAAAGCCCAGTCGCGTTCACTTCCGTGGCCCAAGTTTTGTGAACCTTTCCGCCCTACCAGATCTGGCAAGGGGCGAGATGGTGGCTGATGTTGTAGCAATCATCGGTTCGCTGGATATCGTTTTAGGAGAGATAGATAGGTAGGGGGCTTTGGTCTTTGATCTTTGGCCTTTGATCTTGGGCTAGATTTGTAAGCCGAGGTAAAGACCAAAAGCCAAAGACCTAAGGATCAAAGGCCCAAGCCCAAACACAATCATGAGCACCACTCTGACCCAAATTAAGCCTCTTTCGCAGCCAGTCGATTTAGGCGTCGAGGCGGCAACGTTCTCTGCCCAGGTGGAAGCTGAAATTGATCGGCATCTGGCGAAATACCCAGTCATGCGATCGGCCATTCTGCCTTTGATGTTTATAGTTCAGCGAGAGAGGGGCTATCTCGATCCGCCGGGGGTGCTTTATCTCGCGAATCGCCTGTCGTTGAGAGTGACTGATATCTGGGAAGTCGCAACGTTTTACTCGATGATCAATACAAGCCCTGTTGGTAAGTATCATATTCAGGTATGCAAAACCCTTTCTTGTAAGATCAGGGGCGCCGGCAAGATCACTGAACACTGCTCAAACAAATTAGGAATTAAACCCGGGGAAACCACCGCAGACGGACGCTTTACGCTGTCGGAAGTTGAGTGCCTGGGGTCGTGCGGAACCGCCCCGATGTTTCAGATTAATTTTGATTATCACGAAGATCTGACTCCTGAAAAAGTCGATCAAATACTTGGTTCGTTGGCTTAAGTTATGCGTATCGAAGCGATCGGATGTGAACCACTTCAGTTGCGCCGAGTTCATCTCGAAAACTCGCGCTCTCTTGATGTGTACAGGAAAAACGGCGGCTATGAAGCGCTTAAAAAAGTGCTCGACGGAATGTCGCCTGACGACGTTATTAGCGAGGTTAAGAAATCAGCTCTGCGAGGTCGTGGCGGCGCCGGATTTCCTACGGGAATGAAATGGAGCTTTGTTCCAAAAGATTCTCCCAAAGCCAAATATGTAGTTTGTAATGCTGACGAGTCCGAGCCAGGCACCTTCAAGGACCGTTACTTGATGGAACGCGATCCGCATATGCTGATCGAAGGCATGCTGATCGCGGCCTATGCGTTGAGTTCCAAACTTACGTACATCTACACGCGCGGTGAGTACAGATACCTGATCGACATCATGGATGTCGCGATTGAAGAAGCACGTGCTGCCGGTCTCGTTGGAAATAATATTCTTGGTTCTAACTTTTCCTGCGAAGTCCACACCCACACCGGAGCGGGCGCGTACATTTGCGGCGAAGAGACAGCGCTATTGAGTTCATTGGAAGGCATGCGAGGTCATCCGCGTATGAAACCTCCCTTCCCTGCCGTGTCTGGTCTATATGCGAGTCCGACAGTAGTTAATAACGTCGAAACTCTGACTGCAGTGCCTGACATCATCAGGATGGGCGGTGAGGCTTATCAGAAGCTGGGCACCGAGAAAAGCGGTGGGACCAAGCTTTGGTCTGTTTCAGGACATGTGAATTTACCTGGTGTCTACGAACTGCCGATGGGCTATGACGATATGGAAAAGTTCATCATGGAAGACTGCCAGGGAATCCCGAATGGTAAAAAATTGAAAGCGGTGATTCCGGGTGGATCTTCTGTTTACATAATGCGTGCCGACCAGATCTTTGGCAAAGATGTGCGCATGGATTATGAGGGTCTTGTTGCGGCGGGATCGAGCGTGGGTTCGGGAGGCTTTATTGTAATGGACGAGACCGTCGACATCTTTGAGTCGACCAAGAATCTTACTGAGTTTTATAAACACGAGTCCTGTGGTTGGTGCACGCCTTGCCGTGAGGGAACGGATTGGCTGGTAAAAGTCTTCAAGCGAATCGCAAATGGTGATGGAAGACCGGAAGATGCCCAATTGATGTTGGACTTGTGTGACAACATTGAAGGTAAATCGTTTTGTCCGCTCGGGGATGCAGCGGCCTGGCCCATACAGTCGGCTATCAAACGGTTTCCAGAAGATTTTAGAAAACACCTTTCGAACGGCAACAACTAGTCAGAGGCGAGTGTTCAATCTGCCTTGAGGTGCGTGAACCGACCTTTCGGTTTACTCGCTGACTGACTGAACACGGGACGAATAGAGTTTGAAGTATGTCGACTGAGCTAATAAACATAACCATCAACGGAAAACCATTCGAGGTACCGAAGAATTCCCGGCTGATCGACGTTTGTCGTGACAAGGGCTTCGACATTCCCTCGTTCTGTTATTACTCCGATCTGGCGTTGCAGGCTTCTTGCCGGATGTGCCTCGTACGGATCGAGAAGATGCCGAAGCTGCAAACGTCCTGCACCATCACTTGTACCGACGGAATGGTTGTTACGACACAAAGTGAAGAGATCGAAAAAGCTCAACGCGGCATGACTGAGTTTCTTCTGGCGAACCATCCGCTTGATTGTCCCGTTTGCGATCGTGGCGGTGAATGCGAACTCCAGGAAATGACGTTTGAATGGGGTGGTCTGGAAGAGCGCTTCACCGAACAGAAAAATTATGCGGCGGAACGGTATCTTTCTCCGATGGTCGCCAACGACCCTCAGCGTTGCATCCTTTGCAAACGCTGCACTCGAGTTTGCGACGAGTGGATGGGCGAGGACGCTATTGAGGCAGGAGGTCGTGGAGCACACACCGTAATTGGCACCTACCTTGGTTGGCTCGACTGTTCCCAGTGTGGAAACTGTATCGAAGTTTGTCCGACCGGGACGTTGTTGGATGCCACGTACCGTCATCAGACTCGGCCCTGGGAGTTAGCGCAAACTATTTCAACTTGTAACTTTTGCTCAGACGGCTGTCAGATGTCGCTTGGATCACGCGGCGGTGTTTTGATGCGCGTCGTGGCTCGTGATCGTTACGTAAACGGCATCAACGGCGAGTTCCTCTGTGTAAAAGGACGCTTTGCCCATCCATTCGTGAATCACGAGGATCGCATCAAGACTCCGCTCATTCGCTATAAAAAAGGCGGAAAGCTTATTCCCGCTACCTGGGACGACGCGATTAAACATGTGGCCCAGAATCTTGATGTGGTAGCGGACAAGTATGGACGTGATGCAGTGGGTATCGTCGGTAGCCCAAGGCTGACAAACGAGGCGCTTTACACGTTACAAAAGTTCGCCACGGAACTGGTCGGTACTGAAAATTACGGCACGACCGACGCTTACAGTTTGAAACCCTTCTTTGACAATCTCACTGGCCAACTGGCAACCCATAAGGACATTCGTTACGCAGGGACGATCCTGCTGATCGGTGGCGAGCCCGAAGAATTGCAACCGCTAACCGGGCGCCAGATTCGGCAAGCGGTGAGAAATGGCGGCGCCAAGCTGATTATCGTAAATGCAGTTCCGATCCGTTTACGTGAACAGGCTTCTCTTTTTGTTCATATTGCACCTGGCTCGGAAGATGCCGTCGCGCTGGCGCTATCCGGCGAAGGCGACGATGAATTGGCCGGAAAGAAGGCGGGCATATCTACTCAACAACTGGACGCTATTCGCCAGGCTTTAAATAGTGCACAGGGCGATGTCGTCGTTGCTTTTGGCGGCGAGTTGAGTGATGACGCACAAGCATTGATGGCCCAACTTCCCGCGCGGTTCGCAGCTGATGGACGCAGGATTCTTCTTCACCCGTTGCCGCTCTTCAATAACAGTGTCGGCGCTTACGATATGGGAATGGATAACCGGCGGCCTGTAGACATGTTGAATTCTATAGGCGAAACGGTACACGCTCTTTACGTGGCAGGAAGCTTCCTGCCGGAGCATTTGCATGGACACGAAGAAACACTTGAGAAGCTCGAATTCCTCGTGGTCCAGGAATTGTTCGAATCAGAAACAACCAAATACGCGGATGTGGTTTTACCGGTTGCTTCGTACGCCGAAGTGGATGGAACCTTCACCAATAACGACGGCTTTGTGCAACGCGTAAGACAATCAATTTCCCCTCTCAATCAAGCAAAACCCGACTGGGTGATTACTGCCCAACTCGCCCAGGAGCTCGGCGTAGATTTTGGTTTCAACCTTTCTTCGAGCGCGGTGTTCCGAGAGATTGGAGAAAAAGTTAAAGCGTACAACGGCATGAGGTATCCGCTGCTGAAGGATGAACAGCATCCGATCCAGGCCAAACATGCTTTGGCCGGATCGAGCGATACATCAGGTCAACTATCACGCCTGAGAGAGAGCGTCGAGCAACTCTCCGAACCAGGCGACAAGATCAACAAAACTCCGGAAGTGGGCCACGAGTTATTCAAGATTGGTAACCTTACCGACAAAGTTCCACAATTCCATCTGCTTGCAGGCGGCAATCCGAGACCGGATACGACCAGAATCTCTCCGCTTTATCAGATAACAGTCGATGCCAACATGGAGCGAGAAACTATGGTGGCGGGAGACTAGGACTGATGGACTGGCAATTAATCCTGGACGTTGTAATGAAGCTCGTCGCAATCACGGTGGTCTTCATCGTTGTATTGTTCGTCGTCGCTTACACGGTCCTGGCCGAGCGACGCATTCTGGGTTTTATCCAGGGACGACTTGGCCCAAATCGGGTCGGTTACGGCGGCGTCCTGCAGCCATTTGCCGATCTTCTCAAGTTCATTCTCAAAGAAGATATAGTTCCGGATAAATCAACAAGGTTCATCTACTTCCTCGCTCCGGTCATCGCGACGATGGCCGCGTTGATGACGATGATTGTTTACCCGTTTGGACCAGAGACGACAATCCCTTTTATTAACAAGACCATTCCACTCGTTGTTGCAAGATTCGACGTTGGTCTGCTCTATGTTCTCGGGATCACTTCGATCGGCGTCTACGGAATCGCTTTGGCTGGATGGTCATCGAACAACAAGTACAGCTTGATGGGCGGCTTGCGCTCTTCTGCTCAGATGATTTCCTACGAGCTGGCTTTGGGAATGAGTTTGATTGGAGTGCTGCTTTTATCAGGCACGCTCGATCTGGCTGCGATCGTCGGACTGCAATCGCGTTGGCACGGATCCAGCTGGTTCATATTTGCCCAGCCGCTTGGCTTTATCATCTATTTGATAGCTGCTATTGCAGAAACTAACCGAGTGCCCTTCGATCTACCGGAAGCGGAAACAGAACTCGTAGCGGGTTTTCACACTGAATACAGCGCGATGAAATTTGCCCTGTTCTTTCTGGCTGAGTACATCAACATGTTTACCGTGTCGATGCTCGCAACGACCTTATTCCTGGGCGGATGGAACGTCCCCTTTGCTGACGCTCTCTTTGGCCGGGGCACGTTTCTATTTGGTCTGATTAGCGTACTCGGATTTCTGGCTAAGGTCATTTTCTTTCTTTTTCTCTACATCTGGTTGCGCGCGACCTTGCCGCGATTCAGGTTTGACCAACTGATGAGTTTCGGGTGGAAGTTTCTTCTGCCGGCGGCAATTCTTAATATCTTGCTGACCGCGACTCTAATCGTAGTTGGTGTTTACGGCTACTTTGGATACTGAGTGTTAACCACACTCAACTAAATAAAGATCGATGCTTGCTCTGCTCTTTATCCTATTTGCCGCACTCGCTGTGGGTTGCGCTCTGGCTGTGGTTGCTCAACGCAATCCCCTCTATAGCGCGATCTCGCTGATCGGTGTCTTCATTTCACTTGCCTGTCTCTATGTCATGCTGGCCGCGCCATTCATCGCGGCGGTCCAGGTCATAGTTTATGCAGGTGCGATCATGGTGCTCGTAGTGTTCGTGATCATGTTGCTTAACGTCGAGCATGAAGACTCAAGGCGTACAAGGGTTGGCTTCCTGCTGCCGGCTGCGCTGGTACTCGCGGCTGTATTGATTGCCGAGGTAGCGTTCATTCTCGTTTCGGTAGATAAAGCGAGTTTCCCCTCGAGTTCATCATCCGATATAGGTTCAACTGCCTCGATCGGATCGCAACTATTCACTACCTATTTGCTTCCATTCGAGATCACCTCGATCCTGTTACTAATGGCCATTGTGGGTGCGATGACGTTGGCCCGGCGGGCCCGCGAACTCTCGCCTAACGCCCGGGTTATTCCCGGAGCACAACTCCTGGCTGCTAATATCATCGATCCTTCAAAAGCTCTTGATGACACCACGGCTATCGAAACTGACACCGTTGCAGAAGCGGCCCACCTGCTCGGCATTACTTCGCCGAGAGATCCTTCAAAGAGAGATTGATGCAAATGGAACCACAGCTTTCATGGTACCTGGCTTTATCGGCGATCCTGTTCACCATCGGTGTCGCGGGCGTAATCATTCGTAGGAACGTAATAGCAATGTTCATGTGCATTGAGCTAATGCTGAATGCCGTGAACCTTACATTCGTAAGCTTTGCCAGTTTCTTTCAGGATGTGACCGGACAATTGTTTGTCTTCATTGTAATGACCGTAGCGGCAGCCGAGGCAGCAGTTGGACTCGGCATTATTATCGCGATCTTCAGAAACAGAGAGTCGCTCGACGTTGACGACGCAAATATTTTGAAGCTCTAACAGCGCTCATTGTTTAAGAGTGCGATTAAATGGAAAATAATCTTCTCAGCATCATAATCTTCGCTCCGCTCTTAGGTGCGGCCATCAACTGGTTCGTAGGCCGCAGATTCCGTGATGAGCGTCTCATCGGTATTGTTGCGTGCGGTTCAATCGCAATCTCCACCATTGTAGCGTTCTACCTTGCCTTAAATTCACAAGGTGCACTGCGAACCGAAACACCGGTTCTGGACCACATTTGGACCTGGTTGCGGGTGGGAAGTTTTCACGCTGATTTCTCGCTGGCCATGGACAGGCTGAGTGGGACTTACGCGCTGTTCATCACATTTGTCGGGCTTCTGATCCACGTATTTGCTGTCGGCTACATGCACGGTGACAGCGGTTTCTACCGCTTCTTTGCGTACCTGAACCTGTTCATGTTCTCGATGCTCACGCTGGTCCTGGCTGATAACTTTCTTTTGATGTTTGTCGGATGGGAAGGCGTGGGACTCTGCTCCTATCTGCTGATTGGTTATTACTTCGATCGTAAAGAAGCAAGCGACGCGGCGAAGAAGGCTTTTATCACCAATCGAATCGGAGATTGGGGATTTTTAATGGGAATCATGTTGACGTTCTTTGTCACAGGTTCCGTTAGCTTCTTCGCAAACCCAGCCTCTGGTGTGACCGCGACGGCGTTCGATCATTTTAAGAATTTACCTGCAGATCCGTTTACGGCGGGAGCCATCTTCCTGGGAGGGGCGACTTCGATTGCTGTACTGCTCTTTATCGGCGCTATCGGCAAGAGTGCACAGATTCCTCTCTATGTCTGGCTGCCAGACGCGATGGCTGGTCCAACTCCCGTTTCCGCATTGATCCACGCCGCCACGATGGTGACAGCCGGCGTATACATGATTGTTCGGTGCTCTGAGATCTTCGTGCACGCGCCCACCGCAATGTTTATTGTTGCAGTTATTGGCGCGGCAACTGCGCTTTTTGCAGCGACGATTGGCCTGGCCCAGAACGATATTAAGAAAGTACTTGCTTACTCGACGATTTCGCAGCTGGGTTACATGTTTCTGGCTTGCGGCGTAGGTGCATTTGTTGCAGCGATATTCCACGTCGTCACGCACGCCTTCTTCAAGGCTCTTCTTTTCCTTGGCTCCGGTTCGGTGATTAACGGCATGCATCACGAACAGGACATGCGACGCATGGGCGGTCTGAAGAAATACATGCCGGTGACCTGGATCACGATGGTCGCGGGTTGGCTGGCAATCTGCGGTATGCCGTTCTTCGCAGGCTTCTTTTCCAAAGACGAAATTCTCTGGAAGACCTGGAGTGCCTCGACATTTAGTCTGCCCCCAGGCGCTAACAAGATTCTTTGGGGAGTCGGCGCAGTAACAGCACTGCTTACCGCTGTCTATATGACCCGGATGATGGTGATGACCTTCTGGGGAGGCGAGCGCTTCAGAGAATCACACGCGGATGGACATGGCACACATGGTGGCGAACATCATGGAGTTCACGAACCGCATGAGTCGCCATGGATTATGACCGCGCCGCTCGTGATCCTTGCCGTTCTTTCCACAGTCGGCGGATTTATCGGTGTTCCCTTTGCAATGAGCAGATTTGTTTCTGATCACGATGTGAATGTGATCGAACACACTCTCGAGCCGGCGATAGCCACTCTGCCGGGTGAAGGACACGCGGCGCCTGCTGCAGCCGAACCGATGCTGCTTTCGAACCATCCCCAGGAAACTGATTCCGCGTCACCCCTGCATCCATCGACCGACGCCGCGACAACGGCTCACACAGCAGTCCATTCAACAGAAGAGTTGAATACCGAACTAATGATGGCAGTTGTGTCGGTGGTGATTGGTCTCGTGGGAATCCTTATCGGCTGGTTTACGTTCATTAAACGACCCTTGCTCGAGCTACCTCGGATTTTTGAACGCAAGTATTACGTCGATGAAATCTATGACGCGGCTTTGATTCACCCAATCGAAGCTGGCTCGCGCGAAGGTTTGTGGAAGATTTTCGATATCGGCGTGCTCGATGGAATCCTGCACGGACTTGGGGACGCGGTAACTGAAACTGGAAGGCTCACTCGGTATCTTCAAGCCGGTTTTCTTCGCGGTTACGCCGCAATAATTCTGGCGGGTGCCTTAGTCATAATTGGAATTTTTACTTACTTTAGCATTCAACTTTTTCCGCGGTAATCGTATGTCTTATTTGTTAACAACTTTGATTCTGATACCGGTCGCCGGTTCTCTGCTTTTGGTTGGCTATAGTTTGCTGCCTGGCAGACGAGAGGAAAACTACAAGTGGATTGGATTAGGAATTTCACTTCTAACTTTCGGAGTGTCGTTGGTATTGCTTCGAGGTGTCGGCGGCGCTACTGCGGAGTTTCAGTTTGAGGAGAATGTAAGCTGGATTGGATCAATCGGAACGCGTTATCACCTTGGAGTTGACGGGATAAGTTTGTGGTTGGTTTTGTTAACCACATTCCTGATGCCGATTGCAATCCTTTCGAGTTGGACCGCGATCAAGAAGCGATTGCTCGCATACTTCGTATTCCTGCTGATACTCGAGTCGGCGATGCTCGGAGTGTTTGTCGCCCTGGACCTCTTGCTTTTTTATCTATTCTTCGAAGCTTCGTTGATTCCGATGTTTTTCCTGATTGGAATCTGGGGTGGCGAGCGACGCATCTATGCGGCTATTAAGTTTTTTATCTATACCAACGTCGGTAGTCTGCTGATGCTGGTGGCGATCCTGACGATCTATTTTGTCTATCATTCGTTTGATTATCCGACTCTGCTGTCGGCTATGAGTGGTGATCCGCGACTCACTCAATCGCTCGGACTCTTCCTCTTCTCTGCTTTCTTTATCGCCTTCGGTATTAAAGTACCGCTCTTCCCGGTCCATACCTGGCTGCCGGATGCGCACACCGAAGCACCGACGGCTGGCTCTGTCATCCTTGCAGGCGTCCTGTTAAAGATGGGCACCTATGGATTACTGAGATTCAATATTGGCCTATTCCCACAAATGTCGAAGTATCTTGCGTGGCTAGTGATGGGGCTTGCGGTGATCGGCATTATTTACGGCGCTCTCGTCGCGATGGTCCAGCCCGATGTAAAACGACTGGTAGCTTATTCATCCGTTAGTCACATGGGTTTTGTGGTGCTGGGACTCTTCTCATTCACCGAGTTGGGAATGCAAGGTGCTCTCTACCAGATGCTGAATCACGGTGTCTCAACTGGCGCACTCTTTCTTTTCGTAGGATTTATTTACGAACGCAGACACACACGCCAGATTAATGAGTTTGGCGGTCTGGCCACTCCAATGCCGTGGTTTGCCACTCTCTTTGTGTTTGCCTCTCTGTCGTCCATCGGCTTGCCCTTTTTGAATGGGTTCGTCGGAGAGTTTCTCATTCTGGTCGGAACCTGGACGTCCAAGGCTGTTGCTCATCCATTCATAACTACGATGCTGGCAGCGACGGGTGTTATTTGGGCCGCAGTGTACATGCTCTGGATGCTGCAACGCGTCGTCTTTGGACAGGTGACAAATCCGGAGAACGCTTCATTACGCGATTTGAATAAACGAGAAGTCGGGCTACTTATTCCCTTACTGATTTTAATGCTGTTTATGGGAGTCTACCCTCGAGTTTTTCTGGATCGCTCTAAAGCCAGCGTCGAGGCAGTGCGCAATCGTGTCGATGAACGTCCGGGTGGCGGATCGATTGCCGATATATTGAATAGTCAAAATTCGAAATGAATTTCTTCTTTGGTCAGACGCTGATGCCGAATGTGAATTGGGCGATAATCGCGCCCGAAGTAATCGTGTGCTTTGCCGCCGTCGTCGTGATGATGGTTGATGCTTTCTCCCGATCGGAGCAACGTTGGTGGACTGGCGGACTCTCGCTGGCCGGCTTATTGAGTGCCGCTGTCGCAACGATCTGGCTTTGGACCACTGGCTCGAATGGCACGGAAGCATTCGGCGGAATGATCGTGCTTGATGAACTCCGCCTGGGATTTAATTTAATCTTTATACTTGTTTCCGGTCTTACACTCTTACTCTCGACAGTATGGATCAAGGATGAACGGCTTCCAGCTGGAGAGTTTCATTCGCTTCTTCTTTTCGCGACTGTCGGGATGATGCTGATGGCGTCAGGCGGCGATCTGGTCATCATTTTCTTAGGGCTGGAGATCCTCTCAATCGCCACCTATGTCCTGGCCGGATTTCGACGGACTGATGTTCGTTCCAACGAGTCGTCGTTGAAATACTTTGTCCTGGGATCGTTCTCCTCAGCATTCCTTCTGTACGGTATCGCGATCACTTACGGCGCAACGGCGATTGTCTTACCTGACGCTGCGGGGGCGGCTTTGGTGGCAAAGGCCGGAACTACAAACATTGCCGAGATAGCCAGCCGGCTGGGCCAGGTTCATTATCCGGGACTCCTCTTTGCCGGAGCGGCGATGATGATTGTTGGATTCGGGTTCAAGATCGCCACAGCACCATTTCACGTGTGGACCCCTGACGTTTACGAAGGCGCGCCGACAACTGTGACTGCGTTTATGGCAGCTGGGCCAAAGGCTGCCGGGTTCGCGGCCTTTATGAGGGTCTTCCTATTTGGTTTTCCGTTCGTAACTGCCGCTTCAAATCTCACCGGTGCGCGATTACATGAAGCCTGGGTCGAAGTGCTCGTTGTTCTTGCGATCTTGACCATGACGATTGGGAACGTTGTCGCAATAGTCCAGGACAATATAAAGCGAATGTTGGCTTACTCGTCAATTGCACATGCCGGCTATGCGCTGGTTGGCTTTGTAGCCGCGGGCGCTGCTACGGACGCCGCACAACGAGATTCAGCAATCACGGCTGTGATGTTCTACCTCCTAACGTACGCAGTGATGAATATCGGAGCGTTCACAGTGGTCCAACTGATTGCCCGGGCAGGTGATCGGCGGACATCTATCGAGGATTACAACGGCATCGGTTTTGAATCACCAGTTTTAGCTTTCTCGTTGTCGCTTTTCATGCTCAGTCTGCTCGGTATGCCGTTGACGGCAGGCTTTATGGGAAAGATTTTGGTTTTTGGCGCCGCTGTCGAACGCGGTTACTACGCTCTTGTCGTGATTGGTGTGCTGAACACTGCGATCTCTGCATACTATTATCTGCGATTGATAATAGTGATGTTCTTCCGCGACCGGACCACTGCATGGGTTGCTCCACCTGTTCCAGCAAGCATCGTAATAACCCTCGTGCTCTCCGTACTTGGAGTTCTCTATCTGGGTTTGTTTCCGGGTCGGGTCATCAACGCGTTGCACACTAAGATTGAGACACAGGTACTTTCTCGATTATCGATGCGTTAGTCTTGAGACCCTCCGGTCAGGTTAAATCTCCCGCTTAAAATGAGAGCCGAGGATTACGCTCAACTCATTCACGATCAATTGGGCGATGCCTGGTTGACTCAGATCTATCGTCGGATCCTCAAACTTCGGACTCGGTCCTATCATTTCGAAATAGCCCGAAAATCAAATCAGATATCCATCCAGCATACGCTTCTTGGAGTTGAGCTGAAGGTCGGCAGGAAACGGTTGGCCTGTCCGGATTTGGCTCATGCCAGGTATCTGGCCATTTTTGCTCGTATTGGCTCAGAAAACGTCGCGATGCCCTACGACATTACAAAAGTCTCACTGCTCGCAGACGAACTCGAGTCATCCTGGTATAGAATGTTGCTGCTGGCGGACGAGGCGGCAAAAAGCAAACCTAAGTCGTTCAAGTCGCGCTTGCGAGGCATCTTAGTTAATAGGTTGCGCGAAGAGGTTGCCGCAGCAGGTGCCGGCGCCAAAATGCCGAGCTTTGAAAAACACAACAAAGGAAAAGGAAAAGTAGTCAAACCTTCGCAGCAGAACAAATGACCCAAGAACTCCTGACTAAAACCGAGGGCGACCTTACAGAGGTAGCAAGCTCACTTCCCTTTCCTTTTAACCAGCAGACGTTTTGCCGTTACGAGCCGATCGAGCGGCGCATTGATAAAGCCCGAGTCCTCGTAGTCGACAACCTCCTCAGGGACGAGGCCGACATCTCCCCGGTCGCACGTCGCGAATGGGGCGAGTTGATGCATGGCCAGTTGAAACGTGAACGAATGATAGCGGGCATGGCGATAGAAAATATCGTCAACAACATCTCCCGACTGGTTAAGGATCCGCAGACGGAAGTTGCGCATGTCTCTGAAGTGGCCCGCGCGGCGACGGAGTTTCAACCTGAAGCAATTGTCCTGAGTGGCACTCTGCGTGACTTTGACTACTACGAACAATCAATACTTGATCACTTTGGTGAGTTCATTCGTAAGACGGACATTCCAGTCCTCGCAATCTGCGGCGGTCATCAACTGGTCGGTTTAAGTTTTGGTGCTCGAGTGATTACGCTCGACAAGCTGGAACAACACGAGCAACGCGAAGCCAGAACACAAGAGTATCAGTACCGCTTTATCAGAATCACGGACGCTTCAGATCCAATCTTCACTCACATACCACTTACCGAAGTGGAAGGATCTGATGCGCCTCGTATTCTCCGAGTTTGGCAGAATCATGGTCTGCAACTCGACCGCGTGCCAGTCGGGTTCAAGTTGCTGGCCACCTCATACCTGTGCCGCAACCAGATGATGGTTAAGCGAAGCGACGGCCAACTTATCTACACAGTTCAGTTTCATCTTGAGAAATCCTTTGAGGATTGGAACAAGAATCGCACACGCTGGGAACATCCAAACGATTCTCGTGATGGGCGTATCCTGTTTGAGAATTTTCTGATTGAAGCACTCAAGAACTAGGTTGACGTGTCTCGATCGCAACTGCTCAACAACGAGTCTTTAAAAGAGATCGCATTGTCGCTGACGCGACGTGATGCAGATCTAGCCCGCATCCACTCTCACTTTGGCAGCCCTCCGCTCTGGCAGCGGCGTACAGGGTTCGCCACTCTCGTTCACATAATTCTGGAGCAACAAGTTTCCCTTCTCTCCGCCCGTTCGATGCTTAATCGACTCAAGGGCCTGGTTGTGCCGTTTACGCCAGACCGTTTTTGTCAGCTTGGAGAAATGTATCTCCGCGAGCACGGAGTTACTCGTCAAAAGGCGAGTTACATTATTCATCTCGCATCCTTGATGGAAACTAAGAAGCTGAATCTTGCAGCTCTATCCAGAATGAGTGACGACGAAGCTCGAAGCGCGTTGATGGAAGTAAAGGGTATTGGGTCGTGGAGTGCTGATGTTTATTTACTGATGGCGATGCGCCGGCCAGACATTTGGCCCGCAGGAGATCTCGCACTGGCTATCGCGATCCGAGACCTGAAAGGCCTGCGTCAAATTCCGCCGCCAAAGGTTTTGGAAGAGTTAGCAGAGAGTTGGCGCCCGCATCGGGCCGTCGCAGCAAGGATGCTCTGGCATTTTTATCTTGAACGAAAAGCGGCGACTCGCAACACCAACAAGACGGCAAAGACAGCTACTTCGAAATCGTAGAAGTAGACGTTGTTTTTATCGAGCTGATGCCCACATCGGTGCTCACCGGCACATTTTCCAGCGTCAATACCATCAAGTCATCAACAACGGCCTTAAGGTCATTTGTTTCCCGATATACCTGAAGCTGCCGATCCGCCGAAGTACCGCGCTCCAAAATTGTATGAACGTGCGAGATCTCCTGGCGCGAGCCTAACTCGTCAACGACGTCATCAACAAATTCAAGGAGCTCGAGTATCAGTTCGCGCGCCGGCAGTTCTATTTGTTTGCCGAAATCGATCAACTTGCCCTCAAGTCCGTAACGGACCGCGCGCCATTTGTTTTCCTGCACCAGCATGCGGCGATACAGCCTAAAGCCGAGGTTTTGGTCGATTAGTTTATTCAGTTTAGCAACGATGGCTTGAAACAGGGCAGCAATCGCGATGGTATCATCGACCCTCGTAGGTATATCGCAAACGCGAAATTCAAGCGTCGGGAAATATGGATGCGGCCGGATGTCCCACCAGATCTTTCTACCATCGTTAATGGAGTTAGTTTTAACCAGGAGGTCCACATAACGCTGGAAGTTACTATAGGAATCGAAGTGATCCGGAATGTCGGTCCGCGGAAATTGCTTGAAGATCTCACTTCTGTACGACTTGAGGCCGGTGTTGTGGCCCATCCAGAAGGGTGAAGATGTGGATAGGGCCAGCACGTGTGGCAGAAAATACCGGGCGGCATTCATAATGTGAATTGCTCGATCACGATCGGCAACGCCCACATGAACGTGTAACCCGAAAATAAGCAGCGATCGGGCCACCGTCTGCAATTCCTGTACGAGCAGTTCGTACCGTTCGTCGTCAAAGATCTTTTGATCCTGCCATCTTGAGATGGGGTGAGTCGAAGCAGCAACGATAGCCAGACCATTCTTCCTCGCGAGACCTGAAATAATGCTGCGAAGGCGCGAAATATCCGTTCTCGCTTCTTGTATGTTTTTGCAAATGCCGGTGCCAACCTCCACCATTGATTGGATCATTTCAGGCTTAATTTGCTCGCCAAGAAGCATCTTGCCTTCTTCAAGAATTTCGGCCACGTGTGACCTCAATTCGCGTGTTGTTGGATCCACGATTTGAAATTCTTCTTCGATACCCAGGGTGAATTGGTCGAACATTTGTTTCATTCCTTCGAAACTTGATTGCGCAAAAAAGGGTTTGCGGTTAACTGTTTAAAGCTCGTGCGATCAGCTGCCAATCTGGTTTGATCTTTCCCAGGAACTCATGACGCAGGTGGAGCAGCGCGCTTTTTGGCGAATGCACGGGACTGTACAAATCAAAGTGCACGTACCAGGTCCGTGGATCTCCTTCCTGAAAAAGAAAGTGTAGAACGGCAGCACTTCTCTGCTTCTCGTAAAAACCACCACTCGTATCTTTATGATTAGCGAAGCGACGGGTGAAGTCGCGACGCCGATTCAAAGTTGACTCAATCATGGGCCATGCCAGGAACTGCAGTCCAACACCGCCCTCTCCGTACACATTCGTCACTTTCTTTACCAGGCGCCAGAGACTCTTGTCCTCCAACCTTAACAATAACAAGAGCAAAGCCTGTTGCTTGTCGATAGACCATGATTCAAATGCCGAGGCATCGGAATCGGCGCCCCAGAGTCCGGAGAGTTTATCCTTCAACAGCTCTCGCGTACCTGGCCTTAAATCCGTCCATTTCAATGGCTGTGAATTGCCTGGACTTTTATTAGCCATGCGAAACAAATTGTTCTAGTAAGGAGCGAGACTCATCGGACAAACCCTGGAACTTCACTCCAACTCCAATTCCGGGATTGGCATAAACAACTTCAGCATTGCAGACTACCTGCTGGTTCGGGCTAAACGGAATTCGTACCAGGAGCAGTGCCCCTTCAGGGATAGCTGCTTTGGTATTCATGTAAAGGCCACCACAACTGATGTCTTTCGTGCTGGCCACTCCGGTTGCGTCCTGTCCGTCGAAAAACACGTCGACGATTATTCGCGAGCGGTCATGTAGTCTTCGATCGTCTGGGGTTTCCCGATGTTCCGACACAAGCAAGCCTCCTGGAAAAAGATTTATCTCTTGATCTCTACCGTTTACTCACCACGTAAGTTGGGACCATTCCTCCGCCGGAGCTCACATTTGCGAGTTCCGTGTACGATAGTCTGGTGAATGCTGACCTTACCTTACCGTTAAATAACAGCGGATCCAGATCCACTAATTGTTCGGCAAAAACTATTTCGCCGCTCTCGAGCGCCGGAAAAATTTCCTTGGCGGTCGGGACGCGTTCCTGAACAAGATAATCGCCGTTTTCTAAAGCTTGCTCAATGGCTTCATCCCATCTGGTCCCATCAACGCTCCAGCCAATGGTTATCCCATGTCCACCATAATCGTCGTTGGGCTTCAGCACTAGACGTTGGCTGTTCCCGCGTATGAACTCTAACAGGTCGATTGTCTGTCCGCGATAATCAGATTGGTGGTCCTTTACCGATCTGGTCCACGGTACATGCGTATTAATCGCATCCAGCTCGGCTGGCGTGAACAACGTACTTCGTCGAGCGTCGGTAAGTACCGCAAACAGCGCTTTTTTATGAATCAGCTTTGATCGGAAACTATTCACCATGCAAATCGACCCTGCCCGGTACGCATCCAAAAGCGCCGGATAGTCGTTCATGATTGGCAAGTACTCATTAACCAGAAGACGTTTGTAGACAATATCGATCTTTTTCCCGTTAACACTCAATTCGTTGTCCCGAAACTCCAATTCCTGTGGAGTACAAATCACAGCCGGGTAGCCTGCCGACTCAAAGAACTCTCGGAACAACTCAAATTCCTTAATGGTAGGAACGCCAGCGAGATCAACAATCGCAATTCTTGGCGCTCGTTCCGGCTTGCGACCCAGGAATTCTGCGTGAGATTCCAGTAGCACGTCCAACATGAACCGACTGCCGTATAAAGGTCTTAAGTCATAGTCGGCAGAAAATTTCTTCATCACCGGCAGTGACGAGAAGATATCGTACGCAGCATCGGCGTACGCGATTCCGGCGGGACTTTCTCCATTCAACTCTACAAAGCTATAGGAGTCCGCTGTCAGGAATGAATCGAGACGTGAAGTTGGTGAAACGGCCTTGTAACCCGGATTGATTGAAACCAGATCGCGTTCTACCTCAGTGATACCAAGGTCATCAATGATCGACGGGTCCGAAAGGGCGGCGTCTTTCACTTTTTGAATGGCAGACCAAACGGTCTCGCAGATAGTCGTTATGCGTCTGAAATCCTCTTCGGAGACGAAATGAGGTCGCAAATACGGCGAGAGAGGTCGCCCACCGAACACCAGCCTGGCTCGTTCGAGTCCCTCATCAAGCATTGAGCGAGATGTTTCAGCAAGGTTTTGGTCGTTTAAGAGGTCGTGATAACGCGCAACCGCTTCTGGGAACATTGGGGAGTCGGCAATACCCTTTCGAGAACGTTGCTGGAAAGTCCAAGGGTATCATACCTGTTGGGGATGGAGGATAGGGGAGGAAGGCCCTATTTTAACTGC
>DASROI010000387.1:0-16780 GCA_035646955.1 Pyrinomonadaceae bacterium | reverse complement strand
ATCTAGTAATTTGGCCGGTCCCCTACATCGGCAGTCCCCAGAGTCATCCTGGTGATTGGAGTGTGACCCTGGGAAAGCTGCTCGCGCTCAAACCCGCTGCGATAGTTCCGGGTCATGGACCAGTCTTGCGGGACGATTCCTACATCAAATCGATGATTCGATTGCTGGCATCAATTGACGAACAAACCAAAGCGGCGTTCAATCGTGGTGAGACTGCGGAGCAAGCGCATAAGAGCGTGAAGCTCGACGAGTTTGAGAAGTTGTTCGCGGGCGATTCGAGAATGAAAAGATTGATTTTTAGAAACTACGTCGCGGGCGCAGGAGTTGAAGCGGCTTATGGGGATGCGTCGCATAAGTGACGCCTTAGATCTTGGGGTCTTTGGGCCGTTGGTCTTTGCGTATTAATTCAGAATTGATAATTCATGATTATTAATTAGAGAGAACCTATCGTTGAGATTCCTCAAAGCCGCGGGTTACAACCTCGAATACGACTGGCTGGGTCCCGCCCCCGAGGTCTCGCCTACTATCATCTTCCTCCATGAAGGTTTAGGATGTGTGCAGTTGTGGCGCGACTTCCCCCGTCAACTGGTCGACCAAACAGGACTCGGAGCGCTCGTTTATAGCCGGGCTGGTTATGGCCAGTCAGACAGCATCACGCTGCCCCGGTCAACTAGTTTTATGCACGATGAAGCGTTAGTCACGCTTCCCCAGATTATTGAACAACTACATATTCGCGATGCTATCCTCTTTGGTCATAGCGATGGAGGATCGATCGCACTAATCTATGCGGGTGAATTCAAACACACAGTCCGCGCACTGGTGCTGGAAGCTCCGCATGTGTTCGTAGAAGAGTTTGGTTTAAGGAGTATTCGGAAGGCGCAAGCAGACTTCGAGGACAGTGATCTGCGTCTCAAACTGGAGCGATATCATGCTAAAAACGTCGATTGCGCATTTCGTGGCTGGAACGACGTTTGGCTTAAGCCCGAGTTTGTAAATTGGAATATTGAAAGGTATCTCCCGCAGATAGAGGTACCAACGCTCGTGCTGCAAGGTGACGAGGATCAATATGGCACTTGGCAACAAGTGGAGCGAATTGAGAACGGTTGCTCTGGAAAAGTGAAAGCAGTTCTGATAGAGAACTGCGGGCATAGTCCCCATCGAGAGCAACCACAAGTCACATTGGAACACATTGTCGCCTTTCTAGAAGAAGCCTCCATCCTGTGATTTAACTAAGGAGGGTACTCGTCATGAAACGAAATTGTCTCTGGATCCTGCCGGCCGTTTTATGCTTTCAGCTCCTTGTTCTTGCTCAGCAATCAACTAAATACAAAGAGCTTCCAAATTTTCACCAGGTAGATCAGTCTTTGTATCGTGGTGGCCAGCCAAAGGACGGCGGACTTGAGACGCTAAAGAAACTTGGGGTTAAAACGATCATCGATCTTCGAAACGAACGCACTCCAAAGGAGAGCTCCGAGGCTCACGCCAACGGAATGCAGTACTTCAATTTCCCAATGGAACGATTTGGTCGACCCGATGATGAGACAGTAGAAAAAGTCTTAACCATCATTTTGAATAGCGAACAACAGCCTGTCTTCGTACATTGCGCTAAGGGCGCTGATCGAACCGGAACAATTATCGCCATTTACCGCATCAAGCACGATGGGTGGACCAGTGAGAAAGCAAAAGCAGAAGCGAAGAGTTTTGGGATGGCACCCTGGCAAGTCCAAATGAAGAATTACATCGGCGATTACTATAAGCGACTGACTAAAACTGCAACGCGTTAGCCTTGGAGTGCGCCGGCCCGGCGGCGCTTTTCAAGCCTCTTAGCGCGGCTCATCTCTATTTAGAATCACAACTCACAATCTTGAAACTCCTAAAAAGCACCGCCGGCCGGTGCACTGCAAAGAATGAAGCTAAAACTCACCGCAATTCTATTCCTCATCCTCGTGTCAGCCGGCATCTTAGTCACACTTATTGTTGGTGCTACTTTAACTGCTCCAGCACTGCAACATATTGACCTTCCCGCCAACATCCAAAATCTTCAGCCAGTTCAATTCGCCAGTGGATCAGGTAGCACAATTCATGGCTGGCTGATTCCGGGAACACCTGGACGTGGCGCAATTGTTTTGATGCACGGCGTACGAGCCAATCGACTTTCCATGTTGAGCCGCGCTCAATTCCTAAATCGAAATGGTTTCACTGTTCTCATCTTTGACTTTCAAGCTCACGGAGAAAGCGAAGGAAAACATATAACTTTTGGCTACCTTGAGAGTCGTGACGCAACTGCAGCCGTCAGTTTCATTAGGACGAAATATCCAGCCGAGAAGGTAGGAATAATAGGGGTCTCGATGGGCGGAGCCGCAACCTCTCTTGCTTCCCCTCCTTTGCCTGTTGACGCTATCGTCCTTGAGATGGTTTATCCCTCAATAGATCGCGCGGTCGATAATAGACTAACCATGAGGCTTGGAAATTGGGCAAAAATTCTGAGCCCACTTTTACTCCTGCAGCTTAAGTGGCGAGTTGGTGTCGATCCTCATGTTCTGCGTCCAATCGATCATGTGGGTGAAATTCGAGCCCCAAAACTCTTTATAGTTGGTGCAAACGATCGTCACACTACACTCGAGGAGTCGCGCGATCTCTATAATGCTGCGTCAGATCCAAAAGAACTCTGGATAGTTGACGGAGCTGCCCATCTTGATTTACATGAATTCAAGAAAGAAGCTTACGAGTCTCGCGTACTTGAATTCTTTGGTGAACACCTGAGGTAAAGGCATGTCTAAACGACCTCCCTTTCAGTTCATTCTTGACGAATTGGCGCCAATACGACCAGACATTACCCGGGCGTTCGGATTCACCTACGTTTATCTCGACGATCTATTGCTCTGTTGCCTGCGTGCGAGTGAAAAGGCTTCTAACACCAATGGGATGTGGCTCTTCACGACAACAGAACACGTCGACAGCCTGGGCAGCGAGTTTCAGGATCTACCCCGTCGATATCTCTGGCGTTCGAAACCAAATGCGTGGGTGGTCCTACCCAGCCGTCTGGAACATTTTGAAGAGTACGCCTTCAAGGCTTGCGAATTAATCCTGAACGGCGACCGCCGGATAGGTAGGGCCTCTAAACGTCAACCGTCCAGTGTTTCTAAAACTAGAATACCCACTCTGTTTCACGCCTCTGGCAGATGAACAAACCAGAGTTTAAGTTCTAATCAGATGGACCGAATACTAGTACTTGGTTCCGGGGCGCGGGGAAATCAACCCTTGCGAAGCAGCTTGGTGAGCTACTGAATATTAGAGTCGATCACCTCGATCGGCACTATAGTTAAAAGGCGGCTGATGTATCTGAAAGCCGCCAGACCCGACATGGCAGAAGGTTGCGAAGAGAAGCTCGACTTGGAGTTTGTGAGTTGGGTGTGGAACTACTCAAAGATCACTCGTCCTCGAGTCTTGGGTGCGATGCGGGACAACTCAGAACGAAAGCAAATTATAAGGCTCCGATCCCGCAGCGATGTAGAGAGCTTTTTACAATCTATGGTGCGGACCTAAACATGAGGATTACCAGAATATAGTGAAACCAGAAAAGCTAATGATCAAAGCGGCAAAAAAGGGCGATGTCGCGGCCCTCAAAACATTGCTGGCAAATGACCCGTCTCTAGTCAAAGCGCGCGATACCGACGGCTCCACGCCTCTTCATTGCGCCACGTGGAAAGGGCACGTTGATGTCGTGGCCCTGTTGCTAAAGTCGGGCGCTGATGTAAACGCAGTAAATGAAAACGAACATTGGGGCACAACCCCGCTTCATGCTGCCGCCCACGCGAACCAGGTTGCAATCGCAAAGTTGCTGCTCGATTACGGCGCGAACGTTAAAGCTAAAGACAAAGAAGGCCGCACTCCGATGTTCCACACAACTTTCCACAAAGCCAAGGCAGTCGCAAAAATCCTTGCGCCCCTTGAGTAAGGTCCAACTCTTCAACTTCACGGTAACAGAACAAAATAAAGGACAGGAGATAAAATGGCCGGGCAAGTTGCATTAGAAAGAATCAAAAAACCTTTGATGAATTGTTTCGATGAAACATTCTCTTCGGTTCACGGCATTTTTCTGGACAAAGGCACAACTCTCTTTGAAACGCTCGAAGGTGTTTCCGCGCACGAAGCTTCTCAATCGCTTGGGCCCGGCACGGCAACAGTCGCGGCGCAGGTGGACCACTTGCGTCTTTATCTTGACGTGCTAGATGACTATATCCACACCAGCCAGTCCCCAAAAATCAATTGGCGAGAGATCTGGGAAACAGTTGGAGAAGTGACGCCTGAGCAATGGGAAAAGATTAAGAACGATTTGCGCAACAGTTACGATAAAGTGAAAACAACTCTCAGTTCCTTCCAGGATTGGAATGGCGAAAATGAAGTTGGTGGCGCTTTGGCAATTGTGGTCCATAGTGCTTACCATCTTGGGGGAATTCGCCAGGCGCTTGCCGGCATAAGGGCCAACACCAAAACAGCTGGACACGCTCAATGACAGAACACCACATAATTATCGCCGCTACAGACGAAGAGGTCGCAGCTTGTTATCCGGTAATGGCCGAGTTGCGTCCCCAGATCAGCGCCGACGAGTTTGTCGAGCGAATCAAACACCAAACACAAATCGCCGACTATCGCCTCGCGTGTCTAATTGATAGCGAGGTGAAAGCCGTAGCGGGTTATCGGATTTCGCAAAATCTGGCGTGGGGAAATTTTCTTTACGTCGATGATCTTGTTTCAAAATCAAGCGATCGTTCAAAAGGTTACGGAGGAGCGCTCTTTGACTGGTTAGTGGCTCACGCTCGCGAAAACGGTTGTGATCAGTTCCATCTCGACTCTGGCGTACAGCGATTTGAAGCGCATCGATTTTACCTCACAAAGAGAATGGCAATCGAAGCTCATCACTTTGGTTTGAAGCTCAGCTAAAACGATGAACGAAAGTGTACGCGCGCTCGCTCAACAGCTATGGGATTATCACCGGCTCGGCCACGAACTGGTGAAGAGTGACGCCATCGTGGTGCTTTGCAGTCACGATGAGCGGGTGGCTGAACGGGGCGCCGAACTGTTTCTTGATAACTGGGCTCCATTACTAATCTTCTCGGGCGGACTGGGAGCTATCACCAAAGGCCTCTGGACCGAACCTGAGGCTATCCGATTTTCAAGGATTGCTGAATCGATGGGTGTTCCGCCCGAACATATTCTGGTAGAGGACAAGTCAACCAACACGGGCGAGAACGTTCGTTACACGCGAGACCTTCTAAGACGCAAAGCTCTGGACCCGAACAGGTTCATTGCGGTTCAAAAACCGTACATGGAACGCCGCACCTACGCGACGTTCAGAAAGGTCTGGCCCGAGAAAGAACTGGTCGTGACGTCGCCTCAGGTTTCGTTTGACCAATACCTGGACCAATACGCTCATAGCACGCTGACGCCGGAAGATGTGATTGCGATCATGGTTGGCGACTTACAGAGGATTAGGCTCTACCCCGACAAGGGGTATCAAATACGACAAGAAATACCGGTATCAGTTTGGGCTGCCTATGAGGAACTGGTCCAGGCTGGTTTTGATAAGTACCTTGTAAAGTAACCGAGGCAAAGCCAGTGAATACGGGGGATCTTCAAATCTTACGCAAAGCCCGACCAATAAGTACGGGCGACTCAGCCGTGGAGTAAGAGTGAAGCGTAAGGAGATTCGCTAAATACTGCCGGAAGAAAAATGCCCAATTCTGGGCTGCCAGCCTGCCCCTTTTGTAAAGTATTCAATTAGAATGAAAGAGCGGTTACTCACTCTCAACGCTCTGGAGCATCTCACATGGACAAATGGCAAACTAAACGAATCCTTATCTTAGGAGCAACTTATCCTAGCCACTCCAAAAAATACTCCGAAATCGTTTGCACCGGAGGAATCGAAGAAGACACTCGTCGTATGATCCGACTCCATCCTGTACCGATGCGCTACTTAGAAGCCAAGCAACGATTCAAGAAGTTTCAATGGATCGATGCCAAAGTCCAGAAACATGATTCTGATCCGCGGCCAGAGAGTTTTAGAATCGATCCTGATTCAATAGCTCTCGGGGATGTCATCACCGATCATGTTATGCGTCGCAGTTATTTAGAAAGTTCACCGCACCTCATTTCTTCGCTGGAGGCTCTGAAAGAAAGACAATTAGAGAATGGGACGTCCCTGGGGATCATAAAGCCAAGAGACATTCTCGACTGTTCGTTGGATTATCGATCTCCGTCAGAGAGAGTCGAATGGGAAAAGGCGGAAAAGGCCCGCCTTGCCCAACAGTCCTTATTTGGTGAGACACTAAAGCCGTTGGACTTCCCCGAAGCAAAATTTATGGTTCAGTGGAAATGTGATGACGAAACTTGCCCAAACCACAATATGGGTCTTCTAGTATGGGGCATTCATGAACTCTATCGGAAATTAAAGCATGATCCCAAATGCGAGCAAAAGATTCTCGAGGTGATGCAGAAGCAACTTGATCAGTGGGAGAGAGAGGTTTTCTTATTTCTCGGAAACTTTAGATCGATCCAATACAACTTTGGTCTAATGAACTCTTACTCATCACCAACGGTCACATCAAGTCAGGCAACTTTGTTCACCTGAAAGGGAGAAACTGGGGGGCTAAAAATGCAGTAGCATTTAAAGATGGCTTTCTGAGATTCTCAACTTTTTTCTTAACCTCGAGTGTGGGTTCTAAATGAACTGCTCTAAGGTCCGGTAGAAGCTTGATTAACTCTTCTATTAGCACAGCACGATGGCAATCGTCAGCCTTTCTCTCGTAACAGGTCAAGCAGGTGACAACTCCAGTTCGTTCAGCGCTCTGTATCGCATCGATGACTTCGTTCAAACAATCCCTATTACCGTAAAGATAAGATCGATAACGCCTCATACACTCTGCTGCGCTACGAGCTGTTTTCCGATTGCGCGAGGGATTACCTGCTCGCTTCAAGTGCAAATACTGTATTCCAGCTGCCATCAGCGAACGCTCCAGGTTTGACTTGATAAAAGCTGGGCGTTGGCTCCAGGCGTGTTCTCTAACATCCAGTACCATACTGACCCCAGCATTGATTAGGCTACGGACATACAATTCTGGAGAGAGGTTCTGATACCCCAAGGTGAAGACTTTCATTTTTTTACCTCCAGTAAACATGTCCAGACTATCAGAAGGATTTTCGTCTTGGAGAACAAATTTTAAGAGTGGGGCCGTTTAAACATATCAAGGTAGTCCCACGCCTCCGAACCAAGCCAAAATTTGTCACTAATATCTTTAAACACCAATCGGCCCTTGACCATCCAAAAACTTTGGCGAAGAAGCTAGCTGTTACGGAGCTAAAAATTTATCCCGGCTGCGGCCAGGATCGCTTGGACCACGGCCAGTAACGCTTCGCCGGCGATAAGCCCGGACGCAAGTGGAATTCGAAAGTCACCTTCCGTTTTAGCCGATGTCCTTGACCATATTAGCTGGGCGACTCCTCCTAGTACGAAAGTCATCAGCACGGCCGCCGGCAGTAACATCCCAATTCCCATCGCCGAAGGTGAGGGAACATAGGCTGCATATTTCTCAGCAAGAAGGGTTAGCAGGATTCCCACCCCAATTCCAATCAAGAGTCCAACTAAGCAGCCCGGTGGCAATGCCTTGAAGCCCTGCGTTAAAAGTTCCGCAAAACCCGCCCACTTTACGCTTATCGGAGAAGAAAGACCCTCTGGTCCAATACCAAACTTATTTCTCAACAGTGGGTAGATGAGCGCGGTCGCCATTGAGCCGACTGGAGCAGCAATCAGTTGGGCGATCGTAAGACTACGGCTATTTGATCCAATCAGCTGGCCCGCTTTGAAATCCTGCATCAGGGCTTCAGACGTCACCGCGATAGTTCCAGTCAACCCGCTTGACGACATGTTCACCGGAACGTTGCCCGGCGAGATGAAAGCAAAAATTGCCTGCATCATGTTCGACATCGCGCTAATTGGTCCCCAGTTTGTCTCACCGAGTACTCTCAATCCCACCAACATGAGTGGCAACGAAAGAAGTACTGCGATTAACGACAGCCAGATCGGAATTCCCATGCTGAAATATTGGACCAGGCAGACAATTAGGGTCATGCAGATTGACCCGATCACAACTAACCGCATCGGAAAGTCCTTGGTGTCCACGCGCGCAGTGCGCAGGCCCCCAAAACTCTTTTTTATGAGTTTCCACTTTAAAGCCAACGAAGTCAGACCACCGGCTACCATCAATCCAGTGGCCGGCCACATTACCCAACGTAAAGTAGCCGGAAAGGTCTCTTCAGGAATCATTCCGTGATGCAAAAGGTAAGAAGGCAGAATGAACCAGCTGATCACCATTCCGATTCCCATCGCCAGGCAGATGCGAAAACCGACGAGCAATCCGGATCCAAACGACAACAGGCTCCAGTTAAAGCCGATGCTCATTGGCTGCAATCCGGGAAGAAACCAGGTGTCAGGAAACAACTTGAGGAAACTGGTGAGCACCATCAAGAGGCCCGACGCAAAGCTGCCAATCCCCAGAGCTTTAACAGGACCGGCGGACGCTCCTTTTTCTCTACCTTCATGCAGCACTTTGATTGTTTCGCCAGCTGCCATGCCGTCGGCGTAAGTCAAATTCTCTTCATCGATGTAATGCCGCCGCATTGGAACGGCGAGGAGAATCCCAAGCAAACTTGCACTGCATAGCCAAAAAAAGATTTGCCACGTCCCGAGATGAATCGGTGGGTTCAGAACACCCTTTTGATTTAACAAATCGAAAGCAGCAAGTAACACGCACATGAATGCTGTTTGACCAGCACTGGTACCCATCGTTTGAACGACATTATTTTCGCGGGCGTTTGTACCGGCGGCGCGCAGGATCAGAACCAGCGCGATGAAGCCCAGAAAAGCAGAAACAACGGACAGGTTCGGTCCGAAGCCAAGTTTTAGAACGCAATATGGGTATGCACTCCCGATAATCAAAGCGACAAGTAACCCGACCACGATTGAACGGGTTGTTAGTTCAGGTGCTGTTTGCAGGTTTGTCTCAGGTCGACTCATGAATCCCCTGACTTCGATGAAGGTATAAGTTGAGCTTGGGTCTGAAAAAGGTCGCGCGAATAATAACTCAGGCTTGTTGTTCCGGACAGCCCGATGAAAGAGTAGTTCGTATCCCGTCGTATAGGTCCTATTCCTAAAAATTCTTGCGTGCCGAGATTGGGCGATCCGGCCACACCTAAGCTAATCTTTATGGCATGACGCTTTCTCAAATAGTGGAATTGACCAAGTTGAGTGGCCGAACCAAGTATCCCGCCGCGTACCAGGTGGCTTCGACGGTCGAGGCTCATTTTTCCCGCCAGATTCAGGACGCCATTCGCCGGGGAGAAGATGGGTTAGCAACAATTCCCGACGCCAATTCCATCGCGTCGATAATTGATGCTACGTTTTGGGCCAGTTTTCGACCTGAAGAAGGTCGCTTTCCAAAAATCTCTCTTGCTTACGTCCCTCCCGAACAAGCTGGTCAGCCGCTTATTTTTGAGCATCCACTTCCACTGACACCCGGCGTATTAATGAAGCTGGCTCCGGCCGTTGAGCGACCTGAAATTCATCTAGGTGTCTGGCGTTATGGACAAGAGCTCCAGGTCTGGGGCGCAACTCGAAAGATTCCAAGTTTGTGCTTTGTGCTTGAAGATATTGAACCCGGGTTACTTGTAATCAAACATCGCAGGCTCGACGGCTTTGGAAAATATGCGAATGTCGTTGTCCTTCAAGGCGAAAAAATAAAAGTTATCGATGAAGAAGGCACCAGTTTGCCTGACTGTCCTTCTTTGCTAAAGGCGCTGCTGGCATTTACTTCAGGCGTTAGCAGTTCGCAGTCCACTGTCAATGTGCTCGTCCAATTGGCTGCTTCAATGAGGGCGCACGGCCATGGTGGCACTCTTCTGGTTACACCCACAGGTTCCGATAAGTGGCGCAGCTCGATTGCACATCCGATTCAATACTCAGTAGGACCACACTTCACCTCCCTGTCAGAAATAATGAAAGGGGATTTGAGCGAAGAGACACAGCGACAATGGGGTAATCCTTTAAGGCGAGCGGTTGATACCGTAGCCGGATTAACGGCAGTTGATGGAGCAACAGTGATAAATGACCAGTATGAAGTGCTGGCTTTTGGTGCGAAGATCAGACGATCTGAAAGAGCGGCGCCAGTTGAACGCTGGGTGATCACTGAACCAATCGTCGGCAACCAGCCCCAAATCGTACTACCGACAGAGCACGGTGGTACTCGGCATTTATCAGCCGCTCAATTCGTAAACGATCAGCATGACGCGCTCGCGTTGGTCGCCTCGCAGGATGGACGGTTCACTATTTTTGCATGGTCGCCATGCGAAGAAATGGTCCACGCTCATCGCGTTGAATCGCTGTTGATGTAAGGTCAAGGAGTAAGCACACGGCGAAACATCATGCCGCTGTAACTCATTCGCATCGCGCGCCCATCAATCACGGTCTCAAAACTGATCCAATCTGGAGATTCCGCGCTGGTAGCAAAACGCCCTTCTCCTGTTGAAATCAAAGGCTGAACCCCATCAACAAAAAGTTGGCCCTTTCTCAGGACCACTCGTGTATCGCCATACCAGGCGCTGTCGTTGAAATAGTGTCCCGCGTATGCCTCCCAGTCTTTTGGATTGGTAAAAGTGCGGGGTCCAGAATAGGCCGGGCCCGCATACCAATTTCCACCGTGGAAGGCTTCAACAATCTTTTCTGATTGCCGGCCAAAGCCAAGCAGAAAGCGATCGAAATCCGGATGTTTGGCCAGAAACAAGTCACGGCCCGCTCGTTCGAGGACGATTTGCTGCGACTTATGGACCAGAATCAATTTGTCACCATTGGCTTCAATAACGAGCTTCTCATCATCCGGCGAGGTATAAGTTCCGGCATAGTCACTAGCATTCTCAATTCTATCTGATGGCGCGGGAGGTGGAGGCGGATCTGGCAACGCGGTACCTTTCGACGCTGCATTTAACAATTCGATCGCGTACTTAGTAACAGGAACAGGACGATAGCCCTGGAGACTCGCATTGACCGAGGCAAACGCACCGAAGCCTGAAGTCAGATCCGCATCGAGAGAGGAACTAAATGCGACCATTCCGCCAGTGTGCCGCAGGCGCGTGTGACCACCTATTTCACTGATCCAAAAACCATAACCGTATGAGGCTTCTTCTCCGCGGAAAGGAGAGTTGATCTCCGGTTTTGTGAATAGATCGAAGGCCTCTTCGGAAACCAGTCGGCCCTTAGGCAACTCACCACGGTTGATAAGCATACGAAGATACTTCGCCATGTCGGCAGGAGTCGAGGCAATGCTACCTGCTGCGAGATCAACTTCAATCCATTGCGCTTCTCCGAGTGTTCCATTTCGCGGGAATGGTCTGTCGTCCATAAGAGGCTTGTATCCAATCGCCATCAAACGTCGACTCTCATTTGTAATAACCGGGAAAGTCGCACTCATATCCAGGGGGCGCAACAATCGTTCACGAATCGAGTCTGCAAAAGTTCGCTTCTCTATTGCCTCAATAAGAAACCCAAGTATGTTGTAACCCGTATTCGAATACAAAAATTTTTTACCTGGCCCATAAGTGACGGGAATTTCACTTAACAGGCTATCTGGTAAAAGAGGTACTCCAGGTAACCCTGAAGTATGACTCAAAATATGATGTGTCGTGATTGGTTCGAAGCTCGATTTGACCTTCAGCCAGGGCACGTAATTCACAATCGGCCGATTGAAGTCTATCTTGCCCTCGTCTCGGAGTTGCAGTAAGGCTAACGCAACGAACGATTTGGAGATTGATCCGATCTCGAACAACGTTTCCGGTACCACGCGAAGGTGAGCCTTAGTGTCGGCAAAACCATAGGTTGAGACGCGAATCAATCCCTTCTTATTTGCCAGGGCCAAGGTTAGACCAGGAGCGCCAGTTTCGCGCATATGTCTCGCAACGAATTCATCAAGACGCACAAAATGCGACTGCATAGCCGCTGCCTGCGGAACGAAATGTTTAGGCGTAAGTGTTCGGGCGACGATCCCGTTATGATGATGTGCGATTGACACTGATGCGGCGGCTCCAAGGCCTACTTTGAGACCGGTAGTCAAAAAACTACGTCGCGATTGAAAGTGATCCATTGGTGTTAACCTTAGCGCTGAAGGATTAATCTTTCTGGCACAGCTTGAATATGTCGGAACCTTTCCCAAGTGCGTAACAGTGCTTTGGCGCAGAATTTAAACGATCGCACTAGCGATGTCTCGAAAAATCTAATTACTCGGAACAGCAAAGGGCTTAAACTTCAAAAGAATGGATCGACGTGTCATCATAGACCGCAAACCAGTGGATAAAGGAGACTGAAAATCCGCATGCTATTGAAGACTTTCGTTTTCGCCATGCTGTCGTGTTTACTGTTTGTGGGTTCAGGGAAACCAGTGTCAACGCCCAATCGGCTGGTGGGTGAATCACCGGCACCGGTTGACTCGCTCGCCAGCACCTCGACTTACTATTCGATTCGCGCCGATACGCGCAAATGTGCGTCACCTATGTGTGGCGGCTACTTTGTGCGGCGGGTTAATCAACCACTCACTCGATGCGCCAACGGTAAATCACAAAAAGAATGCTACGTGGCTTCGATAGACTGGAACGGGCAGGCCGAGATCGACCCCAGGCAAGCTTTACTGCGAGGCTCTTTAATCACTCGTGGAGACAGGCGTGGCAAGTATGGAATATTAAAAGTACTTGAATCGTGGAAGGCGGCAGGCTCAGGAAACAATGAGACCGGAACCTTTTTCAGAGTTCGCGATCGCGGTCTCCGCTGTATTGCAGCTCCCTGTCCAACTCATCACGAAGCGAAACTTAACCACACCGCTAGTAGGAACATAGCCGGCGTAGATCTGAGTGCAGCTCAGGCTGACGAGAAAGCAACGAGCCAGGCATTCGAGAACATGACTGGGCCAGACGGAGTACTTCTTTCGGGCACGCACGCGCCGGTCTCTGGCCCCGCTGGTCGATCTCAGATGCTGAAGGCAAGTCAATTCTATCTTCGGGAAAATGCCGGCAGCGCTTCGAAACCATGCATTAGAACCGGATGCTCTTCCCAGGTATGCGCTGACAAAGAAGTGATTACGACTTGTGAATATCGGACAGAGTATGACTGTTATAAGAAGGCCGCTTGCGAGCGACAGAAAAACGGGGAGTGCGGCTTCACCATGACACCGGAATTGGCAGCGTGTCTGAAGAACGCAAAGTGAGAATCGAATGAAGAGTCTGACCTTACTGATTGTCACATTTCTTTTAGTCACCCTGGATTCCGTCTGGCTCCTGCAAAATAGTGGCGTAACGGCCCGCCTGCGAGGAATCAGTGCGTTTAGCGAACGAGTCGCCTGGGCCAGCGGAGCCTCCGGTAAAGTGCTGCGAACTAATGACGGCGGTACCACATGGAAACAACTGACTGTAACCAACGACGCTTTAGACTTTCGGGACGTTGATGCAATCAGTGAACGTGTCGCCTATGTCTTGAGTATTGGAAACGGGCCTGCCTCGCGAATCTATAAAACTATTGACGCTGGTAAAACCTGGACGCTCCAATTTAAAACTTCAGACTCGAAAGCCTTTCTCGACGCCATGTCGTTCTGGGACGCCACACATGGTGTGGTCATTGGCGACTCGATCGATGGAAAGTTCTACATCTTGATCACTCAGGATGGCGGTAATACATGGGCCCGAATTCCTGGCGAGAAACTACCAGCAGCACTCGAAAATGAGGGTGCGTTTGCCGCGAGCGGAACTAATATCGCCGTCTTTGGAAAAGGTCATGCTTGGATTGGCACTGGAGCGGCCCAGAGAGCACGGGTATTGCGGACGATTGATGGTGGTCATACGTGGAACGTCGTCGACACGCCACTCAAATCCGGTCCATCGAGCGGAATATTTTCGATCGCGTTTCGTGACGCAAAGAATGGCGTGATTGTGGGCGGCGACTACACAAAAGAAAAGGAGGCAGTCGAGAATGTTGCGATTACCAACGATGGCGGCGCGACATGGACACTCGGTTCCGGACTGTCAGGATTTCGGTCGGTTGTGGCCTACGCTGAAGGGACCGTAATTGCGATTGGCCCGAGCGGTGCAGACGTCTCACATGATGATGGTAAAACTTGGAGTCCGCTGCCAGGTCCGGGCTTCGACACTTTCAGTTTTGTTAAAGGAAGCACCGTCGGATGGGGATCAGGAGCTCAAGGGATTATTGGTAAGTTGAGCCTGTGACTCGAATCCTGCTTGTACAATTCAACGATCAATTACCATTTGATATTCAAGAGTCACAATTTTTGTAAGACCGCTTTCGACTATCGAGTCTCACGGTACCACATCAATAATCTCAATTATCAATTCACAATTAATCACTTCTTGTCGGCGAAGCGGCGGGACGGCCTCAGCCACTCAACTTTTCTTCGATTGACTTTAACGCTCTTTCCAACATCGCGCGGTGAACGGGGTTCACCGCATTCTGAAGTTGACCCAGAACGCGTGATTTTGACATTCTCAATGATTCCAACTCTGAATTTCTAACTCGCTGTTCGCGCGTCTTGGCGGACGACGCCTGTCGTTCATCGATAAGGCTTTGCTGCCGTTCGGCGGCGTCTTCCATGCTTCCAGCGAGATCATCTCCATCCCAGCCCATAATGGATTCCTCCTCAGACTAACGATTACATTCAGACGTCTTAGTGGCCCCGCGCGACGCCCTTTTTACCCCGTTGATCTAGATTACCGTAGCAAGTTACAAAATCTCGCACTTCAGAAACAGCAAGCCACTTAGGTTTTTGGACAAACTTTTCGGATAAATGAATTAAGTAGGTCCTACTTTGCGCCAATACCCGCATTAAATCAACTTGAATCAACTTGGTACAAAAACTGCGTGAAATAAAAGCGTTAGTTATCTCCCCCACGCGCTCGGAAAAGCGGTGCTCTTAACATTTTTTAAAGCTTTTACAAGAATCACACGCCAACCGGGTGAAATTCTTTACAGACGTTCCCTAAATTTGAGCGGAACGACGTGAACGTCACCCCTATCAACCAGAAAACTCAAAGTCGAATTGCCCTGTCCACCGCGATGGATGAACAGGTCAAAAGGGAGGCTTGTAATGGCCAGATTAGATTCCAAATTTTTCGGCAGATCTCTTCCAGACCGCCAGCCCAACGCTATTAGGCGGTTTCCAGTAACCACGCTTCTTTGGCGTCTGTCACTAGTTTCAATTTCTATTCTTGTCCTCAGCGCGGCGATATACGCTCAATCCGGAAACTCTACTGTCCGCGGCACTGTCAGAGACCCGCAAGGAAACGTTGTCGCGGGCGCGACCGTAAACTTGACTAACCCAGATAAGAATTTTAGCCGCACTCAAACAACGAATCAGGAAGGCGCCTACATCTTCAATGCGATTCCACCAGGCACCTATAAGCTCGACGTTGAATCTCCTGGCTTCAAGACCGCGTCAGCATCGGGAGTCGTTGCCCTGGTCGACACCTCCACGGTCCGCGACGTGCAACTGGAAGTTGGAGCCGTTTCCGAAACTGTCGACGTGACCTCGGGTGCGGAAACCGCCATTAATAGCACCGATGCGAGTATTGGTAACTCGTTCGAAAGAAAACGAATAGTCGAATTACCCCTTAACGCCAATAACGTAGTTGGTCTGTTGTCACTGCAACCGGGCGTCACCAGAACCGGTTACGTAAACGGTGGTCGTGCAGACCAGTCAAACATCACCCTTGATGGTGTTGACGTTAACGAACAACAGGACGGTCTTGACGTCGTCACCGACGAAGCGTTTGCAAGTGTTTTAAGAGTAACTCGCGACTCGCTTCAGGAATTTCGCGTAATCACGACGAATCCGAATGCTGAGCAGGGTCGCTCATCCGGTGCGCAGGTCTCACTCGTGACTCGATCGGGATCAAATCAATGGCATGGATCCTTATTCGAAACACATAGAAACACCGTTACTACGGCAAATGACTTCTTCAACAACGCCGCCGGTGTAGAACGACCCCAATTGCTGCGAAATATCTTCGGCGGTTCCGTCGGTGGACCAATCAAGAAGGATCGAGCTTTCTTCTTCTTCACGTACGAAGGATTTCGTGAAGCTACTGCAACGTCAGTAGTTCGTGAAGTACCTCTGCCAACATTGGGTCAGGGAATAGTTCGCTATCGGACGGAGAGCGGCTTTAGCGATCCAGGTTGTCCGGCTGGCACCCCGTCCGGAGTCGACTGTCTTACTCCCGCCGAAATCAATGCTGCCTATACTGCATTAAATGGCGATACACCTGGCATCAACCCGGCGGGCCTCGCTGTATTGCTTGACGCCTCGAAACGTTATCCGGCTAATGACACAACCGTAGGTGATGGCCTTAACACGAGCGGGTTCCGCTTCAACGCTCGGACGCCGACTGAGCTCAACACCTATATCGGACGTTTCGATTTCAATCTTACAGATCGTCAAACACTATTCGTTCGCGGTAATTATCAGAACGATACCGTGACACGCGCTGTGTATTTCAGCTCGGACTGCAGCGTTCCAGGTGACAATATTCAGTGTTTCCCGGATACACCTCCACTCACTACCTGGAATCACCCGAAAGGGCTGGCAATTGGGCACACATGGACAGTATCCAATTCCCTCGTCAACCGTTTCAACTACGGTTTCACGCGAGCTTCCTTTACTCAAAATGGAGACTCCAATGA